>JAAUUW010000036.1 GCA_012030735.1 Acaryochloridaceae cyanobacterium SU_2_1 | reverse complement strand
CCGGGAAACTCGACGCATTATTTGGTTCCGCGATGGCAAAGTCATCCATTCCCATTTAGCCCCTGAAGAGCTACAAACCGCGGCATTCTAATACTATTTTCCTGAGCAACATGCTATGGTATAAGGGTTCTCACTGGTCACTCGGTTTTACAAAAAAACCATCCAGGAATTAAGGAGGTGATGCCCATGCAAGATAGTAGTAAACAGATGGGTCGTCAAGTTAGTTTTAGTCGGCTGTGTGCCGAAACTGCTCTCTAAAAGTGCGCTGCAACTGCAGTAAGCTTTAAGGTTCTTTCGGCAGTCAGACTTTGACTTGTTCGATCCGCTTGACCGCTTTCAACAGAACAAAACTGGCATCTTCATCTATCCAGTTTGCCTCTGTTGGAAGCGGATAGTCTTTTAAAGAAGACACAACGGATCAGTTCCTAAGCACAGATCTTTCAAATAGTGGAAAAGCCTTTAAAAGCAAACAACACCCAGAGTTTTAATCGCTAAGCTTTTTCACTTCTTGCCTAGATTTTAAATGGAGATCCTAAAGCCGGCTATGCCTAGCCCCTTAGAGAACACTCCCTTTTTTAAATTTAGGAAAAAGTCAGCAATTGACTTGGGTGTTATTTGATGTAAGCGAGACAGATATTGACATCAACAGCTCATTTACCTCTTGCTATTTAGACTCAGATTTGGCTGTTTAATCTGCCAGGGAAGTCTTACTTCCTTCGTCTACAAGTATAGTAACTTTCCCCTCAAAAATCTGTTTTTGTTAGCAAAGTTTATAAGAGTGAGAGCCCTTTCTTCCTTGATGATTAATTTTGCTTAAATCAACCGCTCATTCCCTCTCTAAACATGCAGTCAAACCCCCTCTTCCCTAGGTCTCTTTTGAAAAGGAGGAGTCAAAGCAGCTCATTTTGGGGTTGGCTTACATGGATTGGCACCCATATGGCATGATTATCTGGGCTTGATCTTCAAGGATGTTATCCACAGTACTGGGGGAGTTGATGTTGATTGCACAACCTTTATGGTTAACCCGAGCACCCAGGAAAGACGTTGGAACTTAGCATGATAGAGAGTATTGGCATTGGTGTTGGCATAGTCTTGCTCCTCGGCTGGCTGGGCTTAGAATGGGTTTATCGGCATCGACCGGGGAATGCCCTAGAGACATTGCCAGGGAATTGGCAGATTGAAACCTGTGAACCTCAGTTTTATCGTCTGGTGGGTGAGCAGACCTTCATCAACCCCACTCGTAGCCTCGAGGTGATGATGCCAGAGTTGCGGGTGGAGGTCCGCCTGCTGTCAAAGGGCAGTCTAGCTGAGGTTCAGCACCGAATCGAGGTCATCCCACTCCATCCTGATGCTGAGGCTCGTCCAGATGGGTATTGGTTCGCCTATATCGTCAAATCTCGCAAGCAAACAACGGTCAAAATTAATGTTGAGATTACTGGACCCAATCTGTCGGAATTAAAGGCGGCTTGGGTCCAGGTTCACTACATTGCCTATGGACCTAAGGGTCGAATCCCTCATACTTGCCATGCAGTGGTGCCCCTGCGCTTCCCTGATCCCAATTCAGGTATGGAGTGGCGTCCTATCTCTGGGGGACAGGTGTTACCCATTCCCACCCATTTATTGACCCAGCTTGATACCTGTACCGAGGTAGTTCAACGCTATGTCAGTCCTCAGGCTCAATCAGGAGATATTGTCACCCTTGGTGAAACACCAGTTGCCATTATGCAAGGCCGTCTATTCCATCCCTCAGATATCCAACCAGGTTGGGTCGCTACTCGGTTATGCTACTTTTTTCTGCCGACCTCTAGTTTGGCGACGGCCTGTGGGTTACAAACCTTAGTTAATATTGAGGGACCCCTTCGAGTGTTTTTAGCCTTTGTGGTCAGTGCGATCGCAAGGCTTCTTGGTCAGCATGGAATGTTTTACCGGCTTGCCGGTGAGCAAGCCCGCCTTATTGATGACGTAACTGGCACCCTACCCCCCCTTCGATCAGTTCATTATTTTAGGTCCAGAGAACCCTCAACAAGTCGTCAACCAAATAAAAGCAGAAACAGGATTAGAAGCAGCCATTGTCGATGTGAATGACCTTAAGCGAGTCAAGATCTTGGCTGCGACAGACCAAGTTTCCTTCCCCTTCCTAGAAGAAGCCCTTCGCAGCAATCCGGCAGGCAATGCTGATGAGCAGACCCCCGTCGTTTTAGTCCGCCCCCTAGCCAATCAAAGCAATCTCAACTAAATCTTTCCGTCACCAAGGTCTCCGACTAGCAAAAATCCTTACCAATACCCCTCTAATCGCCCTCAACAAATTACCCCTTTTCTAGCAGTTTCATATACCATAGAGTCAGCTTCGGTCAACGAATTCAACGACCATCACTTAGCCTGAGCATCCTAGGACCAAAGTATTGGATGCAGATTCAGCCGCCTTCATCGCCGCCATTCTGCCCTGATTCAGACTGACTTCTCAAACTTGGCAAGCTTTAGCACATAGATCGCCATGGACCCCATGAGTGCCACAAAACCTAAATTAGAGTCTGTTATCCGCCCTGTGCAGTATCGCGATCTTGAGGCAGTGAGTCGCCTCTTGGTCGATTGTTATTATCAATCCTGCATTGGCTCCTGCTATGGCTATGAACAACGGCTCCAACAGCTTCAAAATTGGTCTGTGCTACTCAAGCTTTTTCGGGTCTTCCCCAACCGACTCTCTGCCCATTTGCGGACCTATGTTTGGGAGCAAGCCCATCAAATTGCAGGCGTGATCCAAGTCTCTCCCTTTAACCATGCTCGAAGTACCTGGCGATTTGATCAAGTCAGCGTTGACCCCCTAGTCGGTCAACAAGATGTCGGCACTCAATTATTGCGCTACTGCTTAGAAAACATCTGGGAAGCACGGACTTGGCTAACGGAGATCGATATCAATCAAACCGCTGCCTTAGCCCTCTATCGTCATAATGGGTTTCAACCCCTAGCCCAACTTAGCTATTGGTCTGTCTCCCCAGAGCAACTCAGTGAGCTTGCCAAACGTGACCCTGCATTGCCGAATTTATTGCCAGTGAGTCAAGCCGATGCAGCCTTACTTTATCAATTGGACACAGCAGCAATGCCTCCCCTAGTCCGCCAAGTTTTTGATCGCCACGTCCAAGACTTTAAACCCACTTGGATGGAATCTCTACTCAGTAATTGGCAACCTTGGCGATCTCCCCAAGAGCAGATTAAGGCTTATGTGTTTGAACCGCAGCGCAAAGCAGCAATTGGCTATTTTGCGCTGCGGCTTTGTCGTGATGGCCAACGATCCCATGAGGCCCGGTTGACTGTTCATCCTGCCTATACCTGGCTCTACCCAGAATTGCTAGCCCATATGTCCCGGCTAACCCAAGCCTATCCACCTACCTCTTTGCAACTCAACTCCACTGACTATCAACCCGAGAGAGAAGAGTATTTGCAACAAATTGGGGCGATCTGCCTAGATCAAACCTTAATGATGTCCCGCTCTGTTTGGCATAAGCTACGGGAATCTCGATCCATTGCCTTTGAAGCCTTGCAACTGTCAGAAATGTTGCAGGGGTTACAACCAAATCGAACACCTGTGCCTGGCCGAATGACCTATGACTGCTCTGATACACAGTCTTCACCTTCCTCCCCAAGCTCTCAAAAACAGTTTCCTCAACGTCCACAATCCTTTTCCCTTGATTTTTGGTAATGGCGCTGCAAGGACCGACGCGATTTTACTGGGTTGACGCCTTTACCACAACACCTTTTACGGGTAACCCAGCCGTTGTTATCCCAGCAGCAGATCACCTCAGTGATCAGCAAATGCAGCAGTTGGCTCGAGAGGTGAATTGCTCAGAAACCGCATTTATTTGCCAAGCCGATCGAGAAGAAGCCGATTTAAAACTGCGGTGGTTTACCCCCACCCAGGAAATCGATTTATGTGGACATGCCACCATTGCAGCTCTCCATATACTCGCACAAGAGAAACGGTTCAATCTGCTGCCAGGCACAAGCCAAATCCTATATTTGCAAACCCGCAGTGGCCTCTTGCCCGTCACGATAGATTTTAAAGAAGAACAGACTCCCTGGATCTGGCTGACCTTGCCGAACTGCGAGTTTACTAGGGTGGAAGATCAGATTGTCCAGCAACTGATCCCAGTATTGGGTCTGCCCTCAGCCGATCACCGACATCCCGTGGTGGATTCCCTCAATCGTGATCTGTTGATTCAGGTTGACCATCTGCTGCAATTGCATGAGTTGCAACCTCGTTTTACCGAATTAGCCCAACTAGGAAAACAGCAGGGCTGGCGAGGCATCTGTGCCTATACAACGGATACCTTAGACCCAGCAAATCTGGCTCATTCTCGATTTTTCGCCCCTCAGTCTGGCATTCCTGAAGATCCAGTCACTGGTTCTATGAGCGGTCCTTTGGTGTTGTTTCTCAGCCAAGACCAGTCAATAGCGGCTGCTCAAACCCTAACGGACCCCTCTCTATTTATCCTTGAGCAAGGGGATAGTCTAGGTCGCCCAGGCCGCGTCAAGGTTCAACTTCTTGAGGGGATTCCCAAGCTAGGGGGACAGGCCGTGACTGTTTTGCAAGGAGAACTATGCCAATAATTGCGGCCCTGGGCTTAGATCTAGGACATCGACGCATTGGCGTAGCCGGTTGTGATGGAACAGGACTAATCGCGACGGGGCTAACGACGATTCATCGTACTTCCTTTGTCAGAGACATCCAGCAATTACAAGTAATTATCGAAGCTCGGCAAGTACAGATATTGGTGGCAGGTTTACCTTACACAATGGCAGGTCAGCTCGGATCTCAGGCCCGTCGAACCCAAACCCTTGCCAACCGGATTGCCAAGGCAGTTGAGTTGCCCCTTGAATATATCGATGAACGGTTGACCTCCTACGAAGCAGAAGCAATCCTAAAATCTCAGGGAATTCAGCCCTCTCATCATCGAGACTGGGTTGATCGGCAAGCAGCGACCTTGATCCTACAACAATGGCTCGATCAAAAGCAGGCTCTAAAGCAATCATAAGTTGACCAAGGGGTTGGTGTTTCTTGAGAATTTTCTCGCGAATTGAACCCATTAACACCTAAACTTATGCCTATGGATTTACAATCACATCGTTGCTCGGTCAGCAAGCTGGGGAATAAAGAGGTAAAGCACAGATGGAAATGAACCGCTCAACGGTCACGTTAATGGACGAAGCAGGGCGATCGCTGATTTGCTATGTCGAAGTCTCAGTGCCCATTGATGACCATGAATATGCACTGCTTAACCCAGTGGACTATCCTGTGGATATTTTTGGGTGGGAAATGAGTGAAGAGGATGAAGAAATCATTCAGCCCATTGAAGAGGAAGAATTGACCGAAATTTTCCCCACAGCCCAAGCCGTGTTAGCTGAGCAGAACCTAAAGCTGAAGCGTAGTGCCTTGTCTCTGACAGTAGAGGGAGACTTACCCGATGTCGATGAAGAAGAGATTCTGGTTCTCGAGCTGGAAGAGGAGGATATTTTATCAGAACAAGATGAATATCAACTGTTAGCAACTTTCTTTCACGAAGAGCAAGAGTATTCGATCTATACACCCATTGATCCAGTGCTATTTGTTGTCCGTCTTCGAGATAACATGCAACCTGAACTGCTTTCCCCCCAAGAATTTAAAGCAATTCAGCCCAAGTTACAGCCTCTCTTAGAAGAACGGTTAATGGATGACCTAGACTAACTCGTTTTTTTCACGCCCCTGTTGAGCTGTTTGATATCAATTGTGAGCAACAAGCAAGAATTCCTACCCCGCAAATTAATTTTGACTGTCATGGCTGTGAGCGTAACCGCCTTAGGGATCACAGGGGGTGGAAGTTGGCTATGGTGGCAGTCTGCAACCGCCCCTGTGCAGGCTCAAAATCATTCTCAATCCAATCTTCCTATCATTGAGATTCAAATTCCAGAGGGTGCGTCAGCAGCTGAAATTGGGACCATCCTCCAACAAGCAGGCTTGATTAGGTCCCTCAATGCCTGGAAAATTTGGGTGCGCTGGTCTAGTTTTTGGCAATCATCAGAGGGCTTTCATGCCGGAACTTACCAATTGTCTCGCCAGGCTGCCCTGCCAGAGATTGCCCAAACGATTTGGACTGGTAAGGTCGTACAAGCCAGTTTTAGGATTAAAGAGGGTTGGTCCTTAAAACAAATGGCGACCTATTTTGAGGAAGAGGGTTGGTTTTCTGCCTCCGAGTTTTTGACAGCTACTCAAGCTATTCCCAAAGATCGCTATCCTTGGTTCCTGCAGACTTACCTTTTTAGAGGGTTTTTTGTTTCCCGATACCTACCAAATCCCTGCCGATCAGCAAACCCCTGATCAAGTGATTGCTATCATGCTCAATCACTTCCAAAGCACTGCCTTACCTCTCTATGACAATCGCAAAGGGCTACAGGATTTGAGCCTCAAAGACTGGGTGACTCTGGCCAGCATTGTCGAGAAGGAAGCTGTTGTCGCTGAAGAACGAGCTCTCATTGCCGGCGTCTTCTGGAACCGCCTACGCCAAGGTATTACTCTAGGCTCGGATCCGACGGTTGAATATGGGTTAGGGGTTACCCAAACGCCCGATCAACCCCTGACGCTCGCTCAAGTCAGAACCGCTTCCCCCTATAATACCTATATCAACGCAGGCTTAACCCCTACACCCATTGCCAGCCCAGGACTAGCCAGCCTTGAAGCTGTACTAAATCCTGAAGCCACTGATTTTCTATACTTTGTGGCTCGCTACGATAACACCCATGTCTTTAGCCGCACCTTGGCAGAGCATGAGCAAGCCCAAGGTAAAATCCGGGATCAGCAAGATGCCAAATAAATCGACCTATGAGTTCTCTTCTCTTCCCTTTACTGATTAGCAAAATATATCCATGATCCATGTCTTCTCTGCTTAACTGGGTTGCGCTGCTGCAACCAGACTTGGTGCTTGCAGACTCAGTCTCTAAAATAACGCCGGATCTGCTCGCCCAATACCGCTTAAAAGGGTTGATTCTTGATGTAGATGACACTCTTGTGTCCACTACAGCTACAGATGCTTCCCCAGAAACAATCCTTTGGCTCACTGAAATCCGTCAGATAGCTTCAATTTCACTAGTCAGCAACAATTTCAAGCGCTCTAGAATTGAGCGGATTGCCAATAGCCTTGATGTTCCTTATATTTTTGGGGCAGGAAAACCTTCTCGACGCAAGTTGCGGCAAGCTGTGACGGTCATGGGATTGCCCTTAGAGGAAGTGGCGATGGTGGGCGATCGCCTGTTTACTGATGTACTAGCAGGGAACCGTCTGGGATTGTTCACCATTTTAGTGGAACCTCTGGGGCGTGGCACATTTTTACGGGGTCTAGAGCTCTTTCTTTTTAAGATTTTAAAGAGGTTAATGACACTTTTTAGTCGAATTTAGATTTGTCAAGGGAAACATAAGGTTCTTATAAATATAAAGAAAATCTTATAAATACTTAAGGATAAGCAAATGATTGCGACTATAGAGACATAAGTTATTGGAGCCAGCTCAATAAAGGCTCTAAAAATAAATCTTAAATACACCAGCGAGAGGCTGCTTAAAAATAAGCAGCCTCTCGCTATTGAGGAATGATTAGCCCTTATCCTGGGTTCTTCGCTTAAGAGCTATGTTTTGGGCCTCCTGGCCTTCTAGGTTAGCTAAGGTATCGATAGCATTCAGATCTGTTATCAAAGCAGTGGCAGAATATTGGATGAGGTTCGATTGCTTCAGAAAAGTTTCAACGCCTAAAGCCTGAAGCATAGCGACTAGAACCACTGCTGGGTTGTACTGCGGTGGGACCTGCGCTGTAGCTGTTGACAGCCTTGGGTGTATTTGCGCCTAACAGGATAGTCCCTGCATGCCGAATCTGCTCCAATATGGCCCAAGGATCCTCAATCGCTAAGGCAAGGTGGGAAGGTGCAAAGGCGTTAGCTAAGCTGATGGCTTCTTTGAGGTCCGCGACGATAATAATTAAACCAAAATGGGCGATTGCTTTCTGTGTGGAGAGGGAATGTTGGTATTTCTCTAGCTGTTGGTGCACCTCTAAGGCAACTTTAGTCCCTAGGGTTACATCTGAAGTAATGAGAATGGCGGCGGCTAGAGGATCAGAAGCGGATTGAGCCAACAAATCTGCCGCGATATACGATGGATGAGCCGTTGCATCGGCAATAGTCATGAGCTCGGAAGAGACTGCTACTAGATCAAGACCTACAGTGCCGTATAGCAGTTTCTTGGCTAAAGTAACATAAATATTTCCAGAGCCAGCAATCACATCGACGGCGGCTACAGTTTCGGTGCCATACGCAAAGGCTGCAATTGCCTGAGCACCCCCCATGCGGTAAATCTCCTTAATACCCAATTCTTGGGCTGCGACCAAGACTGCTGGATGCAGGGCTTGCTGAGGGGGGATGGTGATCACAATTTGGGGAACCCCTGCTACCACGGCAGGAATGGCCGTCATCAATACTTTACTGGGGGAGGGGGTTTGAGTTCCCGAAATATAAATCCCTGCCCGTTCAATAGGGGTGTAACGCTTACCCAGGACAATCTGCTGATCGCCAAATTGACCAGTTTGGGCAGGCGTTGTTGGTGGAAAGCGGTGAGGCGCTCACGACAATACCGGATCGCTGCTAATGCCCCTGATGAAATTTGCTGATAGGCAGCGTCTAATTCGGCGCCAGTCAATTGGAGTTGCTCAGGGGTCAGGTGCTGTTGATCAAACTCCGCTGTGTAGGCCAAGAGCGCATGATCGCCTTGGCGCTTAACTGTGGATAAAATCTCGCGAACGGTTGATTCCCGATTCAGCACTTGTGCATCCTGGGTGCGATCGCCAATGCGCCTCAGTTCTGCAAGAGCCTCTGCATATTGGGTAATTGTTCGGAGCATATGCGTAAGATATTGAATCTAGCGATCGCCCTTTACATCAAGCCTTGATTCTTATTGCAGTAGCCCCTTAAGGTCCTTAGGCAAGTACAAACCCCAGAGCAACCCTTCATAGCAACATTCAAACCGGCCAAACAGGGGAGCCACGACTTAAGCTACGGTAGCTTTTTTATCTTCCTTAAGCTTAGCTCGAATTTTTATCCTTCACCATGAACAATAGATGCTATAATTGCCCTTTGGGTAATTTATCTTCCTTGATCAAACGTTTGCTGAGCAACCAACGTGGCCAATATTAAGTCTGCAAAAAAGCGAATCCTTATTACTGAACGGAATCGCCTCCAAAATAAAGCCTATAAATCGGCAATCAAAACCTTTACCAAGCGCTTTCACGCAGAAGTCGATAGCTATACAAACGATCCCACTGCTGAACAGTTACAGAACATCAACCAAATTCTCTCCCGTACTTACAGCAAGATTGATAAAGCAGTTAAAACAGGCGTCTATCATCGCAACACAGGAGCACGCAAAAAAGCAGGTCTGGCTAAGCGACTAAGCCAAAAGGAGCTCTCAGTTACCTGACGGTAAGGTGTTTTTGGCGATTAGCCTCCAACATCCTATCCCCTGTGGTCGTGCAATTGTCCTGAATTCATCTTTTACATGCAATTGATAGACACGCATGTTCACTTAAATTTTGACGTATTTCAGCCTGACCTAGATCAGGTTGCTCAACGTTGGCGAGACAATCAAATCATCAGACTCGTTCATTCCTGTGTTCAGCCTTCGGAATTCGCCGAAATTCAGAGTTTATCCCATCGGTTTGAGGAGCTCTATTTTGCCGTAGGATTACATCCTCTAGATGTCGACCAATGGACAGCCAATACCGAGGCTGAAATAGAGAGACTAGCCATCTCAGATCCGAAGGTGGTTGCCCTCGGTGAAACAGGTCTAGACCTATTTAAGGCCGATAATTATCCACAACAAGAGCAAGTTTTTTGGACCCATTTATGTCTGGCTCAACAACTGCAATTGCCCGTCATCATCCACTGCCGTGACGCAGCAACAGCAATGATCAAATTGCTAGAGCGCTTTTGGCAAGAGCGAGGGCCAGTGTCAGGCGTCATGCATTGTTGGAATGGCACCCCCACAGAAACCCAATGGTTCCTCGATCTGGGCTTCTATATCAGCTTTAGCGGTATTGTCACCTTCAAAAACGCCACCCAAGTCCATTCCTCTGCTCAAATGGTCCCTAAAGATCGTCTTCTCATTGAAACAGACTGTCCCTTTCTATCTCCTGTACCCGTGCGTGGCCAACATCCCAATGAACCAGCACATGTTCGCTATATTGCTGAACAGGTTGCACAGTTACGCAAGATCCCTCTAGAAACCTTAGCTGCAGATACCACCGCTAATGCTTGTCGCCTATTCCAATTTACCCTTCCCCTGGAACCCGAATTACTGATCAATCAAGATTGATCTTTGTTACCTTCATCCCTTAAAATTCTCAACCCTATCTATTCGCGCTGGGCGTGACCTTCAGAGGAGCAGTATGACTAACTCAACCTACACGCAACCCGCTTTCAGTTTGCCTGACTTAGTTGAAATTCAGCGGGAAAGTTTCCGTTCGTTCCTTAAAGAAGGTCTGATTGAAGAATTAGAGAGTTTCTCTCCCATTGCTGATTATACCGGCAAAGTCGAACTGCATTTTTTTGGCTAAAAACTATAAACTTAAACGTCCCAAATATGACGTCGACGAAGCCAAACGGCGGGATAGCACCTATGGAGTGCAAATGTATGTCCCCACCCGTCTCATTAACAAAGAAACTGGTGAAATCAAAGAACAAGAAGTTTTTATTGGCGATCTCCCCTTAATGACAGAGCGGGGCACCTTTATTATCAATGGCGCCGAGCGAGTTATTGTTAACCAAATTGTCCGCAGCCCAGGAGTTTATTACAAATCCGAAACAGATAAAAAATGGGCGCCGTACTTATAACGCCAGTCTCATCCCTAACCGAGGTGCTTGGCTCAAATTTGAAACTGACAAAAACAGCTTGGTTTGGGTGCGCATCGATAAAACTCGCAAATTATCTGCACAGGTCTTACTCAAAGCCTTAGGCTTAAGTGATGGTGAGATTTTTGATCGCCTCCGCCATCCCGAATATTACCAAAAACTATCGATAAAGAAGGTCAATTTGGCGAAGAAGAAGCGCTTCTAGAACTGTATCGTAAGCTAAGACCTGGGGAGCCACCCACGGTCAGCGGCGGGAACCAACTGTTGGAATCTCGGTTTTTTGATCCCAAACGATATGATCTCGGTCGAGTGGGACGTTACAAACTCAATAAGAAGCTCAGACTCAATACGCCAGAAACCACCCGTGTCTTAACGCCAGAAGATATTTTGGCAGCCATTGATTACCTGATTAATCTGGAATTTGACATTGGCAGCATTGATGATATTGATCATTAGGTAATCGGCGAGTCAGATCCGTTGGAGAGTTGCTCCAAAACCAAGTGCGAGTCGGCCTCAACCGCCTAGAACGCATTATCAAAGAACGAATGACGGTCTCTGACGAAGAATCCTTGACCCCAGCCTCCCTCGTTAATCCTAAGCCCTTGGTCGCTGCGGTTAAGGAGTTCTTTGGCTCTAGTCAATTGTCTCAGTTTATGGATCAAACCAATCCCCTCGCGGAATTGACCCATAAACGACGCTTAAGCGCCCTCGGCCCAGGTGGACTAACTCGAGAGCGGGCTGGCTTCGCTGTTCGTGATATTCACCCGAGCCATTATGGTCGTATTTGCCCGATTGAGACACCTGAAGGTCCTAATGCAGGCTTGATCGGCTCCTTAGCAACTCATGCTCGAGTAAATCCCTACGGTTTCATTGAGACTCCCTTTTATCCCGTTGAGCAAGGTCGGGTTCTTAAGGATCAACCTCCTGTTTATGTAACGGCTGACGAAGAAGATGATCTACGAGTGGCACCAGGGGATATCCCTATGGATGCCGAAGGCTATATCCAAGGAAGTGTCGTCCCCGTTCGTTATCGCCAAGACTTCACAACCACTTCACCAGAAGAAGTCGATTATGTGGCAGTTTCCCCGGTGCAGATTATTTCTGTGGCCACCTCTTTGATTCCTTTCCTAGAGCATGATGATGCCAACCGAGCGTTGATGGGGTCTAATATGCAGCGTCAGGCAGTGCCCCTACTAGCCCCAGAACGACCTTTAGTGGGGACTGGTTTAGAAGCGCAAGCCGCCCGTGACTCAGGCATGGTGATTATCAGTCAAGCAGACGGAGATGTTACCTATGTCTCTGCAGATTGCATTCGAGTTCGGGATGATCAAGGGAATGAAGTCAACTATCAGATGCAGAAGTATCAGCGATCTAATCAAGATACTTGCTTGAATCAGCGTCCGATTGTTTTTATTGGTGATCGCGTCCGCGAAGGTCAAATTATTGCCGATGGATCTGCCACCGAAGGCGGTGAGTTAGCCCTAGGTCAAAACATCCTAGTCACCTATATGCCTTGGGAAGGGTATAACTACGAAGACGCCATCTTAGTGAGTGAGCGATTAGTCCGCGAAGACATCTATACCTCCATTCACATCGAAAAATATGAAATTGAGGCTCGTCAGACAAAGTTAGGACCAGAGGAAATTACCCGAGAAATCCCCAACGTGGGAGAAGATTCTCTGCGTCAATTAGACGAGCATGGCATCATTCGGATTGGAGCTTGGGTAGAATCTGGCGATATCTTAGTGGGCAAAGTTACCCCCAAGGGTGAATCAGATCAGCCCCCGGAAGAAAAACTACTGCGGGCGATTTTTGGCGAAAAGGCCCGAGATGTCCGGGATAATTCCCTGCGCGTTCCTAACGGCCAAAAAGGTCGGGTCGTTGATGTCCGAGTCTTTACCCGAGAGCAAGGAGATGAGCTTCCTCCCGGTGCCAATATGGTTGTGCGGGTCTATGTAGCCCAAAAACGCAAGTTGCAAGTGGGTGACAAAATGGCCGGTCGCCATGGAAACAAGGGCATCATTTCACGGATATTGCCCGTGGAGGATATGCCATACCTGGCCGATGGCACCCCCGTCGATCTAGTCCTTAACCCCTTGGGTGTTCCCTCACGGATGAATGTAGGCCAAGTCTTTGAATGCTTACTGGGCTGGGCTGGCGAAAATCTAAGTACGCGGTTTAAACTCACCCCTTTTGATGAAATGCATGGGGAAGAGGCGTCTCGGACAACAGTTCACGGCAAATTAGAGGAAGCCCGCCGGACCACCGGCAAAGACTGGTTATTTGATCCAGAACAACCTGGCAACTCAAAGTGTTTGATGGTCGCACGGGTCAACCCTTTGATCAACCCATCACAGTGGGCAAGGCTTACATGCTGAAATTGGTTCATCTGGTGGATGACAAGATTCATGCTCGTTCTACAGGCCCTTACTCCTTGGTGACCCAACAGCCCCTAGGTGGCAAAGCCCAGCAAGGAGGACAACGGTTTGGAGAAATGGAAGTCTGGGCTTTAGAAGCCTTTGGGGCTGCCTATACCTTGCAAGAGCTACTCACTGTCAAATCTGATGATATGCAAGGACGAAATGAAGCCTTGAATGCGATCGTCAAAGGACAAGCCATTCCTCGTCCCGGTACTCCTGAGTCCTTCAAGGTACTGATGCGGGAATTGCAATCTCTCTGTTTAGATATTGCAGTCCATAAGATAGAGACTGAAGATGATGGTGGTAGTCGTGACCTAGAGGTTGATCTCATGGCTGATGTCAGCCATAGACGGACCCCCTCTCGTCCTACCTATGAATCCTTTGCTCGAATTGATGAAGAAGGAGAGGGCTGATTTCGATGCTCTGCTGCATCACAGCCCAAGACAATGGGTCATGAGAATGGCCCATTGTAGAGGTGAATCACCCTCACCTAAAAGACAGGATTAACACAGCAACGTAACAACAGAGGACGCTTACAGCAATGCCAAAGCTCGAACAGCGATTTGACTATGTCAAAATTGGGCTAGCCTCTCCGGAGAGAATCCGGGAATGGGGAGAGCGAACCTTACCCAACAACCAGATTGTTGGAGAAGTTACCAAACCAGAAACGATCAACTACCGAACTCTAAAGCCAGAGATGGATGGCTTATTTTGTGAGCGGATTTTTGGCCCCGCCAAGGATTGGGAATGTCACTGCGGTAAGTACAAACGGGTTCGTCATCGCGGCATTGTTTGTGAACGCTGTGGAGTGGAGGTGACCGAGTCTCGTGTAAGACGTCACCGGATGGGCTATATCAAATTAGCCGCACCCGTGACTCATGTTTGGTATCTCAAAGGCATTCCTAGCTACATGGCAACCTTGCTAGATATGCCCCTGCGAGATGTTGAACAAATTGTCTATTTCAATGCTTATGTGGTAATTGATGCCGGAAATTCCGATACCCTGTCTTACAAACAACTACTCACAGAAGATCAATGGATCGAGATTGAAGATCAGATCTACAGTGAGGATTCGCAGCTAGAAGGGATTGAAGTTGGCATTGGTGCAGAAGCAGTCCAGCGTTTGCTCCAAGATATCAACTTAGAGTCAGAAGCAGAAACCCTCCGCGAGGATATCAGCACAGCCAAAGGTCAGAAAAGAGCCAAATTAATCAAACGCCTCCGGGTTATTGATAATTTTGTTGGTACTGGGGCTCAGACCGATTGGATGGTTCTCAGTGTCATCCCTGTAATTCCACCGGATCTTAGGCCAATGGTGCAATTAGATGGGGGCCGATTTGCCACCTCTGATTTAAATGATCTGTATCGCCGGGTGATCAATCGCAACAACCGCTTAGCCCGACTACAGGAGATTTTAGCGCCTGAAATTATTGTCCGTAATGAGAAGCGGATGTTGCAGGAAGCCGTGGATGCCTTGATTGACAATGGACGTCGGGGGCGCACCGTTGTCGGGGCCAATAATCGTCCCTTAAAGTCTTTGTCAGACATTATTGAAGGGAAACAAGGTCGTTTTCGCCAGAATCTTCTAGGTAAGCGCGTCGACTATTCTGGTCGTTCCGTCATTGTGGTCGGCCCTAAGCTAAAAATGCATCAATGTGGTCTGCCGAAGGAAATGGCAATTGAGCTATTTCAGCCCTTTGTGATTCACCGTTTGATTGGTCAAGAGTTGGTCAATAACATCAAGGCCGCTAAGCGATTAATTCAACGCAATGATCCTGTTATCTGGGATGTTTTAGAGGAGGTGATTGATGGCCATCCGGTAATGCTTAACCGGGCGCCAACCCTTCACCGATTGGGAATTCAAGCCTTTGAACCCATCCTGGTGGATGCCGAGCGATTCAATTACATCCTTTAGTCTGTCCAGCTTTTAACGCTGATTTTGATGGGGATCAAATGGCTGTACATGTCCCTCTCTCTATTGAAGCCCAGTCCGAAGCCCGTTTACTGATGCTGGCCTCTAATAACATTCTCTCACCAGCAACGGGTCGGCCCATTGTTACCCCCAGCCAAGACATGGTGTTGGGTGCCTATTATTTGACGGCGGATAACCCCCAAAAGCAGAAGGGAGCTGGACGATATTTCTCTGATTTGATGATGCGATCATGGCCTATGAGCAGCAGGAAATCGATCTCCACGCCTATGTTTGGGTGCGGTTTGAGGGCCCTGTGGATGATGGCAACGAAGAGGCTGAACCGGAGGTGGAAACTTCTGTCGATGGTGTCACTACAGAGGTCTATCCAGCGCGGCGGATTCGCAAGGATGCAGAGGGTCAGCTGATTTCTCAGTATATTAAGACGACCCCAGGACGCATGATTTATAACAAGACAATTCAGGACTCATTGGCTAGCTAAGTTGGAGAAGCAGATTATGGCAGCGCATTTACCCAAGCATCAGGAAACTTCACCCACTTTTTGTAACCGAATTGTCAATAAAGGGCAGCTAAAATCTTTAATCCATTGGGCTTTTACCCATTATGGTACGGCTCGGACAGCGGAACTGGCTGACCATCTTAAGGATTTGGGATTTCACTACGCGACTAAGGCGGGGGTCTCTATTAGTGTGGACGATTTGCAAGTTCCCCCTAGTAAAAAACAACTGTTAGAGACCGCGGAAAAAGAAATCCGAGTGACGGAAGATCGCTATACGCGGGGTGAAATTACAGAGGTAGAGCGGTTCCAAAAGGTGATTGACACCTGGAATGGCACCAGTGAAGAACTCAGGGATGAGGTGGTTCGGCATTTTCGCTCTAATAATCCCTTGAATTCTGTATATATGATGGCCTTCTCAGGAGCACGGGGTAATTTATCCCAGGTGAGACAGTTGGTTGGGATGCGTGGTTTGATGGCCAATCCTCAGGGAGAAATCATTGACTTGCCCATTAAAACCAATTTCCGAGAGGGACTGACGGTTACTGAGTATATTATTTCGTCCTATGGAGCCCGAAAAGGCTTAGTTGACACAGCCCTGCGAACTGCTGACTCAGGATACCTCACCCGTCGATTGGTAGATGTCTCCCAGGATGTCATTATTCGGGAAGTTGATTGTGGGACCCAGAGGGGAATACCTGTTCGCCATATGACAGATGGCGATCGCATTCTTATTCACCTGCGAGATCGGCTGTTAGGACGAGTAGTACTGGAAGACGTTGTGCACCCCACGACGAAGGAAGTCATTGTTGCCAAAACAACGCAATTTGCGAGTCGATTGCCAAAGAGATTGGTATGTCTGGCGTACAAGAAGTCATCGTTCGTTCTCCACTGACCTGTGAAGCTGCGCGATCGGTTTGTCAGTCTTGCTATGGCTGGAGTTTAGCCCATGCTCATCTAGTAGATATTGGTGAAGCCGTCGGTATTATTGCCGCTCAATCCATTGGCGAACCAGGAACTCAATTGACGATGCGTACCTTCCATACCGGAGGGGTGTTTACAGGAGAAGTGGCACGTCAAATTCGAGCTCCCTTCGATGGCAAAGTGATCTTCTCGAAAAAAAATGCGTAGTCGTCCCGTTCGCACCCGCCATGGCGAGGATGCCTTAACCGCAGAAGTCCAGACCAGCCTAAAAGTTGAGGGCAAGGGGACCGTAGAAACCTTTGAAATTACCCAAGGCTCAACCCTGTTGGTGAAAGATGGTCAAACCGTCCATACGGGGCAAATGATTGCAGAAGTTGCTATCTCTGATCGCAATGTGCGCAAAAGTACAGAAAAAGCCACTAAGGACGTTGCCTCGGACTTGGCGGGTGAAGTGCAATTTGCCAACCTCATTCCGGAAGAGAAACATGACCGCCAAGGCAACACCACGCGGATTGCACCCCGTGGCGGACTCATTTGGATCTTGTCTGGCGAGGTCTATAACTTACTGCCAGGTGCTGAACCCATTATTGAAAATGGCAGCTATATTTCAGCAGAGGATGTTGTTGCTGAGACACGGTTGGTCACAGAACATGGGGGCATCGTCCGCATCCCTGAACAAGAGGAGGGTAAAAGTGGTCGAGAGGTGGAAATCATCACCGCCTCAGTGCTATTGGATCAAGCCAAGGTTTGGCTAGAAAGCCATCAAGGCCGAGACCAATATGTGATCGAAGCCCAAAAGAAGCAACGCTTTTTGCTCAAAGCAGCGCCTGGTACTAAGGTAATCAATGGCCAAGTCGTCGCTGAACTAATCGACGAGCGGTATCATACCAAGACTGGGGGCATGGTCAAATATGCCGGCATAGAAGTTGCCAAGCGAGGCAAAGCCAAGCAAGGGTATGAAGTAATTCAAGGGGGAACCCTCCTTTGGGTTGGCGAAGAATGTCATGAGGTTAACAAGGATATCTCCCTGTTATTGGTGGAAGATGGCCAGTATGTTGAAGCAGGGACAGAGGTCGTCAAGGATATTTTCTGCCATAGTAAAGGCGTTATCGAAGTTACCCAGAAAAACGATATTTTGCGAGAAGTCTTGGTCAAACCTGGAGACTTACATCTGGTTGACGATCCAGAAGCAATCAAGGAAAAACATGAAACCTTTGTAAATCCTGGAGAAGAGATCTTTCCTGGCTTAGTGGCAGAGGAGCTTCGCTATATCGAATGTGTTACGACTCCTGAAGGGTATGCCGTCCTGTTAAGGCCCGTAGAAGAGTTTCCAGTTCCGGATCAACCCTCAGTGCCCTCCCAGGAATCTACAAACGAAACAGGTCGCTCTATTCGATTGCAGGCTGTCCAGAGACTTCCTTATAAAGATGGAGAACGCGTCAAGTCCGTCGAAGGAATTGACTTACTGCGAACCCAACTGGTGCTAGAGATTGATACCGATGCTCCTCAATTAGCAGCTGATATTGAAATCTTGCCCGATCAGGAGGATGAGGATGTCTTTCGGTTGCAATTGGTAATTCTAGAGACCTTGGTGATTCGGCGTGATGTATCGGCGGATCAGACCCAAGGCAGCACTGAAACTCGCCTGTTGGTGGAAGTGGATCAGCAGATTGAGCCGGGGGCTGTTGTGGCCCGCACGGAAATCAAAGCTAAGCAAGGTGGGCTAGTGCGAGGCATTCGCAAAGAGGGCGAAGCCACCCGTCGGCTCTTACTGGTGACGGATGATGATGTGATTACTCTCCAGGTCCCCAGCAAATCTCTCGTCGTTGCTGAGGGTGATCTGCTCCGGGCCGGAGATCCAATCTCTTCTGACATACAGGCAGAAGACTCTTGCCAAGTGATGAAGATCGAAGAAGAAACCCTAACCCTTCGGATTGCTCGTCCGTACTTGGTGTCTCCAGGAGCTGTGTTACAGATTGATGATGGTAATTTGGTGCAGCGTGGTGACAATCTAGCCTTGCTTGTGTTTGAGCGCGCTAAAACTGGAGATATTATTCAAGGGTTGCCGCGAATTGAAGAGTTACTCGAAGCCCGCAAACCTAAGGAAATGTGTACTTTGGCAGTACATTCTGGCACCTGCCAAGTGATTTACAACGAAGACGACAACATTGAAGTTAAGGTTCTGGAAAAAGATGGGACCATCACCGATTATCCGATTGGCCCTGGACAAAATTCTATTGTTTTGGATGGCCAGACTGTAGAAGCGGGCGAGCCTATTACTGATGGCCCGATTAATCCCCACGATATTTTAGAAACTTATTTTCGCTATTACCGAGAATCTAAGGGGTTCTATGAGTCGGCACTCTTGAGCTTGCAAAAAGTTCAAACTTTTTTGGTTGATGGGGTGCAATCGGTTTATCAGTCTCAAGGGATTGATATTTCTGATAAACATATTGAGGTGGTGGTTCGCCAGATGACCTCTAAGGTCCGCATTGATGATGGCGGAGATACCACCATGTTGCCCGGTGAGCTGATCGATCTGTACCAAGTTGAACAGGTGAATGAGGCAATGTCTATTACTGGAGGTGCCCCTGCCGAATATACGCCAGTGCTATTAGGGATTACAAAGGCTTCTTTGAACACTGATAGTTTTATCTCTGCTGCCAGTTTCCAAGAAACGACGCGGGTGCTGACGGAGGCGGCAATTCAAGGGAAATCTGACTGGTTGCGAGGTCTGAAGGAAAATGTGATTATTGGTCGTCTGATTCCGGCTGGGACAGGGTTTAATACCTATGATGAAGGGCCTGCCTTAGATTCTGAGATGGCCTATGATGGTATGGCTTTTACGGATGAAGATGATGTGATCGATGATCGCACGGCACGCAACTATAGTTTAGATGATGTTAAACCCTTTGCTCTGGCGGGTGAGCGCTTGGGCTCTGAGACGGTGAAGCCAGGTGAAAAGAAGCGATCTGGGTTGGGGCTAGATCCGATGATTGTGGATGATGACTATGGTCTGATTGATGATCAAGTGGCAGGAAAGCTCAATGTTGGCTTAGAGGAAGAGTAGCAACGGATAAGGGGTTTTGAGACGGGGTGGGATCAGATGGCGATCTCACCCTTTGATTTCAACCAACATTAACTGAAGTACCCTGGCCCGCTGATGCTACCGACAGATCTGCTGTTACATCGCTATCAAGGGGAAACAATTGTTCCCAAACGGTTGGCCTTGACTGAGGGTAATCTTGCGATCGCCCAAAAAATCATCACCTGTTTCATCCAAGCTACCCACCAAAGCAAAGGAACCCTCAATCAACGCCTTCAGGACTTGGAAGGAGAAGATACAGACTATCGTATCAAGCGAGGCATAGCCCATTTACTGACCAATAGCTTCAGCACCTTCGAGATCATCAGCCCCTTAGACCCTCCAACCCTGCGTGAACGGGTGTTTACCTTAGCAGCCCAGACCCTCCCCAGCCCCCAAGCAACCCATCAAATCCTCGGAAAACTTGCCCAATCCTTAAGCCAAGAACTAGGGCGAAACATCGACGCGAACCAAATTCAAGCAGGACTCTATGCCGATCGCCCTGAGAACCAAATCTTGGTCAGCTTCGATCCCCCTACTCCTGAGACCCTGCTACATCGCTACAACCTATCCCAAGTGCAAGGGATTTTTTATAAGGCAACCCAGATCACTCTTAACGCTCACCGTAACGATCCAGGTGAATATAAACTGCTATTTCGATACTTAAAGCTCTTTAGCCTGATGACCTATATCGAAGGAGATGTCGATCATGGCTTCACCCTTAAAATCGATGGACCAGCCAGCCTCTTTAGTGCCAGCACCCGCTATGGCTTGGCCTTAGCCAAACTTGTTCCGGCCCTGTTACATGTCACTCGGTGGAACCTGAGGGCCACTCTCAACAGTCCTGACTGTTATACCAAGGAACCCCGTACTCGTTCCTTCACCCTTGATTCCGACTGTGGTTTAATCAGCCACTATCCACCAGGTAAGCCCTATGACAGCATGATCGAAGCGAGCTTTGCAGAACAATGGCAAAGGGCAAAAACTAGCTGGCAATTAGAGCGAGAAGTCGAACTGATCCCTATCCCTGGCAGTGTCATGATTCCTGACTTCCGTTTAGTCCATCCCGAGGGCCAGACAGTCCTTCTAGAGATTGTTGGCTATTGGCGGCCTGAGTATCTTAAAAAGAAATTTTCTCAAGTCCGGCAAGCTAACCGGCAAGACCTGATTTTAGCCATTTCAGAGCGCCTTAACTTAGCCAAAGCAGGCATTAACCTAGAAGATACCCCCGCCGCAATTGTATGGTTCAAAAACAAACTAACACCCAAGGCTGTGCTCAAGGTCTTATCACAAATGCCCTTGAATCTGAGAGAAGGGGATTGAGCTAGACTCCCCTTCATCTCCCCACTCACTAGGTTTGCCGCATTGTTAGTCATCCCAGTCGTTGACTGTTAAACCTAGAATTTTGACAAGATATCTAAGGTTCCTTGTCAAACAAAGGCGCTAAAGAATCAGGAGAAATCATATTGCAATCCATCATCTTAATGGCGAGGGCTGTACCGACTCTACTCGCAACCAGTTTCTTGAGTTCAGGTTGAGTTTGTAAAGATGCGAACAGGCGAGCCTCAAAGGAAGAGTCTTCCTTTTTCTTCTTACCGGTTTTCTCCAGTTCTTTTAAGAGCTTACGGGTATCTTCACAGGAAGAAGCGGTGATACTAGCCGCAACTGCTTCACTAGCCTGAGTGACCACTGCCACTAAGGTTTCCGGTGGAATACCAGCATCAGCAGGATTGATTTGTGCCTGAGCATTGAAAGGCAAGATCGCAGAAACAGACATCCAGGCCAAGACTGCACCCATGGATTTAAGAGGATTTTTATTCGACATGTCACACTCCTTAATTAATGATTTTGCAGATTGTCATTGATCATGACCATGCTAGCTAGTATGGCATGTCCCATCTTTTGTTCTTTCAGCTCGTTTTTTAATTAAACCAATCATGACTTAACAGTTTTCTATTGACTTTCGTTGCCTTTATTAAAGAGCGAATACAGTCAGTAGAAACTGGATGGCATACTCGACAGTATTAGAGAAACAATATAAATGCAAAGACAAACCGGGTGAGTGATCAGGGCCACAGGTCAAACCAGTTTTTTGGTGTGTCAAAAATTCTAAGCATCCCAATCAGGCGGCCATGCTTTGTTGATTCTTCCCAGATCAGACCCGATTTTCAAGGGAGCACTCTAGCCAAGAAACCAACCAGACTTTGAAATCTCCTTGAGTGGAGCACCCAAAAAGATTGATGATCGCCACCAAAAAAATGTGATCAAGTCTGCCCAAATTGGTAGTGTTAAGTCTATTGTCCAGATGATAACGAGGGGAGCCAACGCATGAGAACTACTGCCTCAATCACCTCAGCAATGGCAATATCTTAATTTGGCCATGGTGCTGAAGCTCGGCTAATTCTAAATTAGAGTCCGGGATTACCTAATTATCCGAGCGGGTGGCTAGGATGACCCAAAGCAAGGCTCAGAGTCATGGCCAATATTGATTTCTCAGCTTTATTGTTACAACCCACAACCTTTAGATGGTGGCGAGTCTAAGGTTGCTTGCAATTTAATCTGAGATTTAGTTTACAAAAATAAATAAATCCTTTACCATAGCTTAAGGTAGAACTTTTCCTTAGGATCAGCTTTCTATCCTCTAATTCATTTACTGCAATTATTTGAAACCATGACAACAGTTCTACAAAGACGCGAAAGCGCCAGCGCATGGGAGAGATTTTGTAGCTTCATCACCAGCACCAACAACCGGTTATACATCGGTTGG
>JAAUUW010000035.1 GCA_012030735.1 Acaryochloridaceae cyanobacterium SU_2_1 | reverse complement strand
TGGAAGTTGTCGGCGTCGGCGTCGGCGTCGCCGTTGGAGTCGGCGTCGGAGTTGGTGTCGGCGTCGGCGTCGGCGTCGGTGTTGGTGTTGGTGTTGGAGTCGGTGTTCCGCCAACAACAAAGGGTACTGCAGCTGCAGGCGCTAAGGCTGCTAAGAGAGGTAAGGGAAAGCCTCCAGCGATCCCACCTGTGGGAGGAATACCACCCACTTCGCAAAGGGCAGGCCCACCTACCGCACAGCAATCATCCTCAAGGGGTACTTGGGCAACTAAAGAAGAATTGAGTTGAAGACCGGGCGAGCTATCTGAGGCGACAGAACTATTGGCAATCAAATTAGGACCCAAATTTAGGGTTTGGGTGTGATCAGAATTAAAGAAACCTTGGGAAGTCAGATTGACAGCATTTTCCTCGCAGGCCTCAGGGGCAAGCAAAACTATCTGCAGAATCAGGATCTTCAAAGTTCAGCGAAGCTGCTTGCGCTGGCAGAGTGTTCAATATGCCTAAAACCGCTAGGGCTAGGCCAATGACCTGGGGTGAATTTTTCTTGACGTTTTTCATTTTCCTTATATTCTCCGATCCCCCGAATTGTAGTTTAAATGGGCGAAAATATGCTATTTTTGCAAACATATGATATTTCAAATCAAGGAAATATTGCCTAGATCAGTCAAAGTTGGCTTCCAGACATCACCTGCGGATAATATCAATCCTCCGCCATAGATAGCCTCCGTCATAGAGACGATCAAAGACTAGCCACCCATGGCCGTTCTGTTCAAATTGAGCGGAACTCGAAATACCGCAAATCTAAGTACTTCCATGCCTACCAAAGGGCTGGAATGGGAGGCGGTGGCGCTTGAAAAGGTGGCTGAAAAGGAGGTGGCGCTACGGGAGGCGCTTGCACAAATTTAGGAATGCAACAGACTCTAGTCGCTGAGGTTCCTTGATATTGAGTGACACTCACTTCTTTCCCTGGAGCCAAGGCCAGACGATTAATATTTTCAGTCGCTAGGGTTGTTGTTAAAGAAGAACCATCTGGGGCAATAACGGTGATTTGATCGCCTTCAATGTCAGAAACTGTCCCTTCAAAAACCTGGGATACTGCAGGAGGCTCGATTTTGGTGACCGCGCCATTTTGATCAGTATCATAGGCAACCATGTCGCCTGGTTGCAGGGCGGTTGCTGAGGAGGTTTGGCTAGGGGCAAGGGCATAGGTGCGGTAGTTACCATCAAATGCCGAATCACTATTGTGTTAGCGTCTGTGGAGCGGACAATACCAAAAGTGCTGGGCCCTGAAACAGGTGCAGTGGAAATAGGGGCTAGTTGTGCAGAGACGCTAGCAGGGAGCAGAGACAGGGCACCAGACGCTAATACCGTCAGACCTGCTCCTCTAATGAACTTATTCATATTCCTCTCGATGGCAAATTATAGGATTAATGCTACCCCGCTAACTGCTGATTAAAACAGGAGTTCCGTTATTCTGCTGCTTTATAAGCATAGCGAAACAGCAAGACAACTGGCAAGAGTTAATTGACAAAATCACACAAATAGAAAACTGAAACTCTGTTTCTAGAATAGGGAGGATTAGGGTATAGGTGATCTAGATTACTCAGTGCTGCCTCTAAGTTGCGTACCAAAGCTGATCTTTAGAGCCTGTTTATGGTTATTCTGTCCAAGGAAGACTGGGTATAATAAACAGATGCTATCAATGGTATTTAGCCTCAAAGGCAAGACAGAATTTCTCTAGAACATTCCTAATCGGTTGATGCTTTTTTGGAATATTTCTGAAGGATAATTGAACTAATCCAGCAACTAGAGTGCTTAAATACAGGACTCTAGAGAAATTTGCCATGAATGTCATGTGATCAAGATCACCTAATTTGGACAATTCGCAAGTCCTTTGGCAAGATATGAACTCAAAAATCCCTTGGTGTAGAGGTTACGATGAAATCTGAACAGGATGAGCAGTCCATAGCCCTAATGCAGGCCTATGAGCAAGCAGAGTACTTGCCTCAAGGCGCCTTAGAGGGGACTCGTAATGCTGGCAAACAGGGACTCAATATTCAGCCGATGTGGCGGCTGATTCGACGCAACTTGTTATTGATTGGGGGTATTAATTTTCTGGTGGCTGGGGTGGTGGCCTATTTAGTCTTGAGTCGCCCCTTAACCTATGAAGGTGAATTTCAGCTGTTGGTGGAGCCTGTCAATTCAGCCGGGAAACTCACGGATCCTGCTGCGATCGCGCGACCTGAAGCCCTTCCTGATGAGGCAGGCTTAGATTATTCAACCTTAATCAGAGTCTTGAAAAGTCCGAAGGTTTTGACCAAAATAGTAGACCAAATCTCTACTAAATATCCTCTCAGCTACAACAACTTGATTAAGGATATGCAGGTAGAGCGGATTGGGCAAGAGGAGTTTGACAAAAACAAAATTGATTCGAGTCGGCTTTGAGGATGAAGACACTGAAAAGATTTTATTTGTCTTGAAGCAGCTTTCGGATGGTTACTTAAAATATAGCCTTGAGGATCGTAAAACTCGTTTAGGTAGCGGGGTTGCTTTTATTGAACAACAATTGCCAGAAATACGACAACGGGTCAGTACCATTGAAAGTCAGCTGCAAAGTCTTCAGCAAAAACATCGCATTAGTGACTTAACCACTGAGGGTGTGGAGCTGGCTAAACAATCTCGTGAATTAGAGGGCCAGCGCTCAGAGACTCAGCGTAATTTACGAGCTGAAAAGGATAAATTTATCAGCTTGCAAAAGCAATTGGGGTTATCCCCCAACCAAGTTATTGCCGCGTCTTCCTTGAGTGAAAACCCTAGATATCAGCAACTGCTGACTCAACTCAAGCAAGTAGAAACTCAGCTTGCTCAAGAGCGATCGCGTTTTACAGAGGCGAATCCTATCGTGCAAGATCTGCGCGAACAACAACGTAATCTAGCTGCTTTACTCAACCAAGAAACCAATAAAATTGTCAGTCAAAGTCCTGGTAGTGGGCCAAGTGCAGCCCAATTACCTAAATTTCAAACCAGCATTCAGCGCAATTTGAGTCAGCAAATGATCGATTCGCTCAATGAAATCCAAGTCTTAGAAGTTCGCAGTCAGGCGGCAGTAGAGGCGGCCACTAAGATTGACGAGCAACTGCGCCAATTTCCTGCCATTAAACGCAGCTATGAACAGCTCGAACGCCAGCTAGAGATCGATACCACCACCTTGAATCAATTGCTCCTCAAGCGCGAATCCTTGCGAGTAGAGGCGGCCCAGCGAGAAATTCCTTGGCAGTTGGTATCTGGACCTCAATTGCGAGTAGATGAAAAAGGGAGATTGGTCTTGCCCGAGCAAAGCCGGTCCAAGAAGATTGCCTTGGGTATTTTGGGCGGTTTTTTGTTGGGACTCGGGGCTGCTTTGCTCAAGGAAAAACAGCAAGATATTTTTCATGGGGAGGAGGATATTCAAGATCAAACCAAACTTGCTCTCTTGGGTACCATTCCCTACAATTCAGCGCTGGTGGTTGAGGAGGGTAACTTCCTCGGCAATGAGCGACCAATGGAGAGTGAGCAAAATGCTGGATTTTTGCAAGCCTGTGAGGCGCTGTATACAAAAATTCGGTTTCTAACAAATCCCACGATCAACGCCTTAGTCATCAGTTCCGTCTCGGCTCAAGATGGCAAAACAACGATTGCCTTGTACTTGGCTCAGGCTGCGGCCAGAATGGGACAACGAGTGTTGTTAGTGGATGCAAATCTTCCCTTCCCGCAGTTGCATGTGTGCTTAGGTTTGCCCAATGTTGAAGGTTTAAGTGAGATTTTAAGTCAAAATCTTGATCCGAATCAATTGATTCAACGGGTTCCGTACCAAACAAACCTCTCAATTTTGACGGCTGGACAAACTGAACCGAGTACTAATAAGGTGCTGGCGTCTAATCAAATGAAGTATTTGATGGAACAGTTGCAGAACATGTTTGATTTGGTGATTTATGATACGCCCCATTTGCAGAGTCATGCGGATGCCAATTTTTTGAGTGTGAATACCGATGGAATGCTGGTTATTGTGGGTATGGGTAAGACGCGACAATCAGAATTTTCTAAGACCTTAACTAATGTACAAGCCGCTCGTATTCCAATTTTAGGATTTGTCTCTAACTTTTCGGGTAGCACAATGCGACGGGGAAGCGAAGCAGAGGGGCTAGAGAATGATTTCTTTGATGAGGAAGAATTAGAGGATGAGTTCGAAATTTTTCGGGTAGGGTCTCGCAATTAGAATCCTAGGGTTGCCACTTGGGGTGATTCATCTCAAGGGAAAGGGGTGGAATGTTATGAGGATAGGGTCTTGAGGGAAGTCTAGGAGGGAAGTCTCAAGGTGCCGCTGTGGTTGCGAGTCTACTAGAGTTAGCGGGGCGTTCCACAGGCAATGCTGTAATGTTTTGGGTGCTGATTTCGGCAAGTTGTACGGTACTCCTCTGGGGTTTGGCGCTGGCTTTGTTGGTACCGAGTTTGGTGCTGATCGTCGAGTCGGTTGCTGCGATGGTTGTCGCCACCCGGCCCTCACCAGCCTTGATTGCGAGGGGTGAGATTAATGCTGAATCCTCTAGGTTGGTTGTCTTGGTGCCAGCCCATAATGAATCGGAGAATATTCGAGCTACCTTGGAGGCATTATTGCCCCAAATGAGGGATTGCGATCGCATCCTGGTGATTGCTGATAATTGCACAGATAACACTGCTGGGGTGGCCCAAGACATGGGTGTGACCGTACTAGAGCGGTATAATCCTCAGTCGCCAGGCAAGGGCTATGCCCTGGATTTTGCCTTGCAAGAACTGCAAAGAGATCCGCCAGATTTGTTTATGGTATTGGATGCTGATTGCCTGGTGTCAGAGCATACAATTGCTGCCTTAGTTGCCCAGGCTTGCCAAACCCAAGGTCCTGTCCAAGCCACCTATCTGATGACAGTCCCTGCCGATGCCAGCCTAGTGGATCGGATTTCTACCTTTGCGATGAAGGTGAGAAACTTGGTGCGCTTATCGGGAATAACGGCCTTAGGTTTTCCTTCTATTTTGGCAGGCTCGGGCATGATCTTTCCTTGGCATGTTTTAGAGCGGGTTTCCTTTGCCGGGGATAAATGTGTGGATGATATGCAACTGACGATTGATTTAGCGATCGCAGGTTATCCTGCCACCTACACCACTGCAGGTCGAGTCGTAGGACGCTTAATGCAAAAACAAGCCGCCCGCAGTCAACGATCCCGGTGGGAACATGGCCATTTAGAAGTGATCTTGACCCAAATTCCTAAGCTGATCCAGGCCGCTTGGCAACAGCGCCGTGTTGACTTAGGGGTGATGGCTCTAGACCTATCGGTACCGCCCCTATCTTTGCTCGTCTTGCTGTGGGTAGCAGTATTTGGCCTGGCGACCTTAGCTGCCCTAGGCGGCCTAGTCCCGAGTCTGCCCGCCATTATAACGGGGGGGGAAGCTAGCTTAGTGGGTCTAGTATTGATTCTCGTTTGGTTGCAGATGGGCCAAGAGGACTTGCCCTTCAAAACCGCTCTGGCTATTCCCGTTTATCTTCTCTGGAAGCTGCCGATCTACGTCCAGTTTTTCCGGCAGCCCCAAACACGTTGGTTAAAAACAGAGCGAGATCCAGAATCAGTAGCGCCAAGGTCACTCCCAAAAACAAGGGAGATTAAGCCTGAGTGACCTTGGGGGGCAGTTGTATGCCAATCACCTGGGTATGAGTCCCCCGAGCCTGGGTGACCCCGATGGTGCGATCTGAGGCTTCAATCATCGGTCGCCGCAGACTAACCACAATAAACTGTGCCTGCTGAGCCTGTTTCTGGATCATGGCAGAAAGACGCTCAACATTGGCGCCGTCTAAAAACATATCAACTTCATCAAAGGCATAAAAGGGCGAAGGGCGATATTTTTGTAGGGCAAAGATAAAACTGAGGGCGGTGAGGGATTTTTCCCCCCCTGACATGGAGGCAAGCCGTTGTACTGGTTTCCCCTTGGGATGGGCCACTAGATTGAGCCCCCCTTGGAAAGGATCCTCAGGGTTATCTAAATGCAAATGACCATCGCCATCGGAGAGTTCAGCAAAAATAGTCTGAAAATTCTGATCAATGACATCAAAGGCTTCGCGGAAAGACTGGTAGCGGAGGGTGCGAAAGTTTTCGATACGTAACAATAGTTCTGTTCGTTCAGACTCTAGCGTTGCCAACTTGTCAGTGAGTTCGACCAAGCGGGCGTGGGTGCGATCATATTCTTCAATGGCCAGCATATTGACAGGCTCCATAGCTGTCAAGCGCCTTTGCAGGGATTGTAAGTCTTGACGAAGCTGCTCTAGGGTGAGATCTGCGGGGATCTGCGGCAAGGGCTCGGGCAAGGCTGCGGCTTGGCTGGCAAGCTGAGTCTGGAGTTGTTGAATTTGTGTTTGTTGTTCGGCTTGATCAGCCTGGTTTTTTTGGATCTGCCAAATTAGATTTTGATGGAGACTGCTGCGTTCTTGCAGGTGCTGTTCGGCCTGATCGCGGGCTGCTTTTTCAGTGCCTAATCGTTGTTCGAGTTGCGCAAGGTTGACTTTAAAGCTGGAAATCGCTTCTTGTAATTGAGTTTGTTGCTGTTGGTTGCCTTGCTGCTGCTGCTGGTAGATCTGGGTTTGGTCTTCTAGGGTTTGGATCGTCGCTTTTTTCTCCTCAATTTTTTCCTGGAGGCGTTCCGTTTGACTGGCTAGATCTTGCCGTTGTTGTTGGGCCGCTCGCAGGGCTTGTTCCGCTTGTGCCACTACCCCTTCTTGGGTTTGGAGTTGATGTTGCAGGGCTTTCCATTCCCCATGGGTTTGAGACTCCTCTAACTCGCCTAAGGCGTGCCGGAGTTGCTCTAGGGTTGTTTCCTGCTGAGGAAGTTCCTCCTTCAGTTGCTGGAGGCGCTCTTGGGCGGTATGTAGCTCTTGGCGATAGGTCTGGCTTTGCTGTTCGAGATGGGCTTTGCGATCGCAAAAAATTTGCAGATCCCGCTGTAATTGCTCTGTTTTGAGCTGAGCTTCACGATGCTGTTGACGGCTGGTGGTGAGCGCGACCTGATGCGCCGCCAAACTCCCTTGTCCTTGCCCAATTTTTTGCTCAATCGGGGCCAACAAACTGGCAATTTCTTGCAACCGTTGCTTGAGGGCTATAATCGCGGCTGATTCGCCCGCCTCTGCTGTGCCAAAATGCAAGGTATGTTGTTGCTGGCGACTGCCCCCTGTCATCGCCCCCGTGGGTTCTAGCAGATCTCCCTCTAGGGTGACCATTCGATATTTTCCCAAATACTGACGAGCCTCCTGCAGGGTCTTAAACACCACCGTCTGACCCAATACAAAGGCGAAAATCGGGGCATAAATGGGGTCAAACTCAATCAACTCTATGGCAAAGTCAATCGCCCCAGCAGCAGAGAGGGAGGGTAAGGCTTTGGCCGTACGGATCTTGCTCAAGGGTAAAAAGGTGGCTCGTCCGCCCCGCTCTCGCTTTAAGATGTCAATACCAGCCGCAGCCACGGCATCATCTTCCACAACCAAGCAACCTAACCGACCCCCTGCTGCGATTTCTAAAGCGAGCTGATACTGAGGATCGACTTGTCCCAGTTGGGCCACTAAACCATGTACACCCGCTAACTTAGCTCTGCGGATAATTTTGGTGGCATGAGTGCCCTGAACCTCTTGTTGGGCTTGTTCTTGGGCTTCTAGCTTATCGAGTTGACGTTGTTTTTCGAGTTGCTCCCGTAACAGACGATTCTGAGTTTCTTGTTGCAATTTAATATCTTGGTCAAAGCTAGCCAGGGTAGCAGCTTGGGCCTGCACTTGATGTTCCTGTTGCTGGACCTCAAGGGTGGCCGCTTCTAGATGGGTGCGGGTCTCCATCATTTCTTGATCCAGTTTTTGCAGCGCTTGCTGCTGCAATTGATGTTGGCGCTCTAGCTGCTGAACACGCTCTTGCAGTTTGGGCCTGTTCTCTGCGTTGGGGTTCGAGCGTTTGCAACAGGGTTTCGATCTGTTGGTGGTGCTGGGCTTGCTGCTGAACCCAAGCATCGGCAGATTGGGCAATAACTTGAGCTTGCTGACGAATCTGCTCAAGGCCAGCGACGGCCTGATCGCGGCTCTGCTGGAGTCGAATCAAATCTGCAGACTCTAGCGTTTCTTGCTCTTGAATATGTTGAACAATGGTTGCCTGTAAGGTCTGGATCTGTTCTTGAGTTGTGCTAATCTTCTCGGTGACTGCGCCTTGAGCTTGCTCTAACTCTAGCTGCTGTCGATGTAATTGCTTCAGTTCAGCCTCATGGGTGGCAATATTGGCTTGCAAGGAAAGATGTTCTTCTTCTCCTAATGCCTTGACTGTGGCGTTGAGCTTCGCTAATTCCTGAGTCAAGGTTTGCAGTTCTTGGGCTAGGGTCTCTGCTTGGGCTGTCAAATCCCCTTGGACTTTTTGCTGGCTAACCAATTGCTGATTTTGGCGGTCTAGTTGTTGCTGCAATGATTGCCAAAGCAAGACATCTTCCCAAGCCGTTTTGGCCTGTAATTCGGCCTTGAGGGTCTGGTATTTTTCAGCTTTGATGCGATCGCGCGCCAATCGTTCACATTGATCCGTGAGTTCTTGCTCCACAATTCGAGAGCGTTCTTCCTGCTCCTTCACATCATCCAGCTTGTCCTTTGCTTGGACAATGCGTCGATCAAAATTAGCCACCCCTGCCAACTCATCAATAATTTCTCGGCGCTGGCGAGAATTCATCGAAATAATACTGGTGACATCTCCTTGCAAAACAACGTTATACCCTTCGGGATAAATACGGCGGCGATTAAGCTGCTCATGCAACTGATTGAGGGTACAGGGCTCACCGTTAATAGCATAGGAAGAGGTATAGGTGCCCTGCTTCGTGACCCGCAATTTACGAGTAACTTGCCATTCATGGGCAGGCAGTCCGGCCGCTGTTTCATCTGCTCCATCCTCCGCAACAGAGACCCCTGCTACCGAGAGGGGTGCTGCCACAACCGTCGTTGCTGAAGCATCCATCGGATCGGCCATTGCAGATAGTTCTGTATCCGCCTGCCATTGTACTTCTTCGGCCTCAGCCGCTGCGATCTCTGCAATTTCTGCGGGCGACAACTCAAAGGTGACCGTCACTCTCGTTTCCGAAATGGCATGTCCTCGCTTAATTTGGGCATGATTCACTAAATCGGGCAATCGCTCAGCCCGCATCCCCCGTGAACCCGCCAGCCCTAGGGCAAATAACAGGGCATCTAACAAATTCGATTTACCGGAGCCGTTGGGACCAGAAACAACCGTAAACCCTGGCAGCAAGGGAATAGTCGTTGTGCTGCCAAAGGACTTGAAATGAGATAGCTCTAGTTGTTTTACGTACACAAACCGTTCATTAGAGTTAAATCTAAGCTAGCGAAGGCCCGTATCAACCCCTATCGCTGGTATGGAAAATAGAATTGCCAACAGGGTATCATGTCTGTTCCATTTTGATAATTTTCCACTTCATCAATTTGTGATTCTTAGGATTAAAAAACAAGCGAAGCAACCCCAGACCCCTTACCCAGACCAAGCTGGATGAGAGAGTAAGGCATTGATAACTTGCACCCCTCTCAACTGGTTCGAAAGCGGTAAATGGCCCTTCGGGGCACTGAGATTCCAAGTGAATTGGTCAGGATAGCGCGTCCAATTGCGACCAGAACGCCAATGAATTTTAGGCCATAATTCATCCCAGTTTTTACCCACACTAAGCCACAACTGCCGTTGCACACTATAGCCAAACTTACCCTCTGAATGCACCAACCACAGACTATCAATCGTTTGCAGATCAGCAATGGGATATTGCTCAATCTCCGTGAAATAAACCCATTTGCGCTTGAGTGCAGCAGGACCAGATAACTCGCATAGCTTACTTAAGGTGTGGGCATCAGCGGCTTGAAATTGCTGTTTAGCAAGTAATTGCTGGAGTGGCAAATAGTCAAGACCTTGCTCAGACCTTAGAGGTACAACACCCTGGGGAAAATGCTGTTGCAAAAACCGTTGCACCTCAGCAGAGTCAGCCTGCAAAAGCAGCTCATAGCAGCGGCCATCCAAATAGGTTGGCTGTATAGACTGTTGTTGTCGAACCAACAGGAAATCTTGCAAAATGGGCAGACCTGCCTCGCCCAACTGACTCAGCGCTGCCATGGTTTGGAGTTGTGTCTTTGACGACCCAGAGTGAAGTTGTTCTGCCAACTCTGAACTATCCGGTGATGATGCTTGCTCAGGTGCGTCCATAGACTTGTTGTGAATTGATCTGTATCCTAAGCTATCAAAAACCTGCACTAGACAACAGACTAGATCAAGAAATAGGGTTTACTTGGTAGCGAAGAACAGCTGCTACAGCGGTTTTCATCCTTATGAGGTACAGTCCGACAGATTTCTAACTCTGACTGATGAATTTGAGTGTGCCTTGTGTGACTGAAAATCGCTGTATTGGATGCTTTGAGGACAAACGCAGCCTCAACCTCGACTATAATTCCTGGACAAAAATGCCTGAAGACTTCTTAAACATGGCAACAGCGTTACAAATTAGACTGTATCAAGAGAAAGCCTTTTTGCCTGGCTTATTGACAGATTAGAGATGCTTTATCCTTCTCAAGTCTACCCCTATTCCAGGAATGGTAAAGCGAGTGAAACTTCTAGTACGTCAGGGTGCGTCAATCTCGGCAACAGTGTTCTTTCTTGCTAAAGAATACTGTTGCCATGACCGGATCGAGCAAGGCTCGGTGCTGTTGGATCCTATTGACGAGAGGTCGCACCCAAGCTGGATGGCTAATCGACCTTCGCTCGAAACCGCAAAAAGCCATAGGAATTCAGGGGTTGGCCAGGGCTAGTCGCTGCGGGTATGGCACCCAAATTGACCACCACAGCCCCCGTGGGGTTGGCCGTAGAATTGCCACAGGCGGTGGCAATATTGGTGGGTAGGATCATATTGGGTGGGTAATACTCAGCAATATCCCCGTCAATATCATTGCTGTAGCTCAGGGTTTGGCTGTTATATTGCAGTAGAATGCCGCGATTGGCTCCGGAATTACCGCCTGACCCGGCTAGGTGGGCATTAAAGGCATTGGGCACGAAGGTTTGGGAAGCGGGGAGGCGATCACAGAGCTTCACGTTGCTTGCGGAGACGCCCCCCGCAGAGAGGAAGTAGATGGTGTAATCCACCTCATCGCCAGGGTTCACCTGACCCCCGGCGATGGCCCCCCTGAGAAAATCATCCGGGCCGTTAACAGCATCGGCATCGGGCCAGTTCGTCGTATCGTTCTGATCCGGATCGGGCTGACCCGCAAAGGGTGGAACTTCATCGACATTGTCATCATAGGAACTACTCGGATCATTTACGTAGGCACTCAGATTAACGGAACCATTCGTGGTGCCGCCATTGATCTGAGTAATCCGCTTGACTAAGATGAGATTCGGATTCATTGGTTGTACCACATTGATATTCGTCGAATCACGCTGGGTTCCAGTTGTGGGGTCATCACTCACCCCGGTGAAAGGAGTTCCGGAAAATTGGCCGTTGTAGTTGATAGTGGTTGGTTGGCAATCGTGGTGGGAAACGTCGTCAGTGCCGAATTAATACGGACTCTAAATTTCACGGAAACAGTGTCATCAATGGCTCCAGCAACATTGGGGTCATCAAAGGGCACAACTCCCCCATTCGTAGAATTCGCTCCAATCCCTGTAAGACAAGAATAGTGAGGCAAAAGGTGTGCTTTGTTCGCCGTCAAAGCCTTGGCGACAAGAACCTGATTTCAAACTATTTGTCTAACTGATTAAGTGAAAGGAATCAATGCTGGGAAAAAAGGTTGACTCTAGGGGCCTATTGCCAGTTCTGATGGAACAGAGAACCCACATTCCTGTTTTCTGGGCAGCTTGGAGTTCAGCCGTCACATCGGAAATAAATAAGATCTCGGCAGGGGGGATGCCGATTTGGGCAGCTATAGCTGCATAGCTAGCAGAGTCTTGCTTGGGGCCAATTTGGGTATCGAAATAGCCTTGAATCAAGGGCGTTAAATCTCCGGCTTCGCTATAGCGAAATAGAAGCTGTTGGGCCTGTATACTGCCCGAGGAGTAAATATATAGCGCTTTACCTGCCGCCATCCATTGCTCGAAGGCCGGTCGCACATCAGCAAACAGAACTGATTGCAGTCGGCCATCTTGATAGCCTTGCTGCCAAATTTTGCCCTGCAGTGCTTTCAGGCCCGTTGATTTGCGATCTTGAGTGATCAGGTACTGAATATAGGGGACAGGGGCAGTTGCGTCGGGCCCTGTCCAGAGGGGCAAGTCTATGCCCTTGGCCAGGTCTTGTCTATAGTCTTGTCGTAACTGAGCGATGTCTGCTTGTACCTCAGGTTCAGTACTATGGCTAGCTAGAAAGGCAGCTACCCCCTGATGGGCAAAGGGAAACAATGTACCAAATACATAATCAATTGGGGTCGTCGTCCCCTCAATATCGAGGAGGATGGCCTTCACTCTGTCTAGGATCTCAACCATGATGGTGTGATATTACCTAGAACTACTTGGCGTCAGGGTGAGTGCTGGGTCGCTGGTGTAGTGAGGTGTCCAACCTGAGGAATCTTGAAATAGGCGAATCGCCTGGATGCGGCGATCTTCGCATAAGTCAAACCAATGCCAGGTTCCCTGAGGGACCACCAGTAAATCGCCAGGTTCAACTTTGATCCTGATCACTGGGCTGACTTGGGGGTTGATATAAAATAGCCCATGTCCTGCCAAGATGAGGCGAACTTCATCTTCGTCATGCCAATGTTCTCGGTTGAATTGAGCCAGCAGGGTATCTAAGTTAGGGGGTGTGGGGGTGAATATCAATCAGATCGGCGGTGATATATCCACTGGCCTCCATCAGTATTGTTAATTGGGGCTGGTAGGCGGCCAAGATCTCTTCTGGGAGTTCACTGGGTGTTTTTTGGGGCTGCCATTGCTGATACTGAATGCCAAGGAGCTGGAGGTGTTGCTGAATGTCTGCGGCCTTGGTTAGGGGGGAATGTTGGTCAGGGGAGGTGAGAGTTGCCATTGGTTACAGGGCTCAGAATAGAGGCTAGATGTCTAATGTGGGGTTAGTACTAGTTGGCGATAATTGAGCTCTAATAGAAATTCTAGAATTTCCAGATGCCGTTTGGCTGCAAATAAGGTGTCGCCCCAAGCATAAAGTCCATGCCCTGCAAGAAGAATTCCATGGGATGCTTGCGGCAATAGGGGAGTAAGATTATATGCTAATTCAACCATATCTTGGCTATTGGCAAGGATGGGAATGGTTGCGATCGCCTCATGGGTTGTGATCCCTGCCAGTCCCTTGAGCATTTCATAGCCTGTGAAGGTGACGCGATCTCGGGGATATAAATGAGCAGAGATCAAGGTGCTAAAAACAGAATGGGTATGGAGGATAGCACCGGCTTGGGCATGGGTTGCGATCGCTAAATGGATCGGTGTTTCTGCCGAGGCACAACCATAGCTCGTTAGGACTTCACCCTGGGCATTGACTTCAATGAGATCCTGGGGTTGCACCAGACCCTTATCAACCCCGCTGGGGGCCATCAATAACTTGAGAGGATGCTGCTGCAAAACCGCACTAAAATTGCCCCCAGTGCCAGAGGCCCAGCCGCGGGCGTGAATTGCCTTGATGACTGAACTCAGCTCATCCCTAAGATTGCTAGAATCTAACATCAAAAATGCTGAGTAGTCCTAAGATTTAGTCCCTACCACCCATACCAAATTGATATCACAAAAAACAGGGATTAGAGACCTAGAAAAGAAGGTTAAATAGACCAAATCCACTGGTGACGGGCGCAAGGATATTACGCACACCATCTCCAAACTTGGTTAAGCCAGACCGCCCCACTACCACTACATCATTATTGCGGAGGGCTGGATTCGTCTCTTCATTTAAAGGCTGATCGAGATCTACCTTAATATCTCGTTGACTCACCGTTCCATCTGGGTTGAGACGAATCAGCTTCACTTTACTGCGATTGGCTCTGCTTTCATTAAAACCACCAGCAGCCAACATCGCTGTGTTCAGGGGGGTATTCGGTTGAATCTTGACCACTCCAGGTCGAATAACCTCACCCACAACATTCACATCAATTGTAGCTGGGGCAAAACTAATGGTTGCCAACTCGGTCAGCTCTTGGGCCGTTAAGCCCTCTGCCTTAGGAACAATAATAGTGTCACCAGCTTGAAGGGCAATATCTTGAGAGAGATCACCTTCCTTAAGCAGCTTGGCAAGGTCTACGTCAATTAGCTGTTCAGCCCCAGTATGGGTTCTGCGCCGGATCTGGATTTGACGCAGATTAGCCTCGGGCTTAATACCACCAGCGGTTTGAATCGCTTGAGTAACCGTCGGCAATTCTTGAGTTGTGGTAGCTGCACCTGGATTACCGATGGTTCCCGCTGCCCCAATACTGGAACTTCCGGGTCGAATAGTATGGGGGCCGGGTCGATAGACTTCACCAATGACAGCGATATTGAGGGGTTCTGAACGATCTGAGGCAAAACTGGCATTACTGACCAGCAAGGCACTAGCTAAGTCAACTTTTGTGGTAGCAGGAATAACAATGGTATCTTTATCGCGCAGCTCAAGGTTCTGGCTGAGATCTCCCTCTTGAAGTAGCTTGAGCAAATCAATAGAAATCAGTTCCTCTGTACCATCCAGTTGAGGGCGACGGATCTTGATCTGCCTTAAGTCGGCGGATTGAGAGGTGCCACCGGCCAACTTAATTAACCCAGTAACCGTCGGAACTTGAGTGGGTGATTCAATGGGATAGGTACCTGGGGCGCCTTACTTCCCCAGTAATACCGAGGGTAACAGTACGGGCCTTAGCCAAAACCATTGTGATATAGGGTCGTTTATAGAGGCGGGTATACCGCTGGGCTATTTCTTTCTCGGCTTGACCAATGGAGCGCCCAGCAACGGGGACTCGACCAATGAGGGGCAAGCTGACGGTGCCATCTACTAACACCCGATAGGGTATCGGAAAAAGATCGGGTTGACCAAACATGGTGAGTTGAACTTCATCCCCAGGCCCGAGGGTATAGGCTTGTTGATTTATGGTCGTTAGCTCTTGTTGGCCTGTGCCCTGGGGGCGCGAGGTGGTGACTTGCGCCATGCTAGGCAAGATGGTAGCCGAGGTTGCAGCAGTAACAAGAAGAATAGACTGAAGAGCACGAATCATAGCGATCTAAAAACCTGGATGAGCTATATCTATGTTTGAAGCGTGTTTAAGCAGACGATTGGGTAGCCAAGATGTTTCTTTGCTTTCTAATTTGGCATATTTTCCATCAGTATGACAATTTTGCCTAGGGCTAAAGTAGAGAACTACCCACACACCTAGGTTACTGGCTTCGAAAGACTCGGGAGTGCTTCTCGAAAGGCAATACCCATCACCACCAAACCAGGCCAATATAGATAGACCAAGATCTCTAGGTTCTCACCAAAGGTATAGAGAAATAGAATAAAAAGCACACCGAACCCGGCTCCTGCAACTTTCTTGAACTGAGATTGATATAACAGAACAACAGCACTGAGCAGCATGGGAATGGCTAAACCCCAAAAACCCACAACACCCTTTACAAACATCAATCCTGCCCAAGTATGGTGAGAGCCGATGGGCATAAATTCCACAAGGTGAGGGCCGTCCTCAACAACACCATGTCCCCAGAGGGGGGCTTCTTTATTCGCGCGCGCAAAGGCGATTTCCTTTAATAAGGCTCGCACTCGGGTCGAGTCAGCCCGCGCACCTTTAATTTTTTCCATAAAGTTGGAGAAGGTTTCCAAAACAGGAGTTGAGAGCAGTCCAAAGGCATAAGCTGTAGCACCTAACCAGAGCTGCATAGAAGGACGGACCAATTGAGAAAGAATATAGACCACTATCGGCGTGAGTAAGGCTGAAATCAGCGCCAAGCGAGATTTGCAAATATAGGCCATAAACAGGGCACCAATCACACCGCGCCATTTCCATTTTTTGTCTTCCTCCTGGAGGGTCAGCAGAAAGTAGATATTTGCCAAGAAACCGAGTGCAGGTCCCCAGGGTGTAAACAGTCGCTGGCGAAGTTCACCCTCATAGCTAATCTCGTATAGAGAGACATCAAAGCAAGTCGGGCCAGGTCCACCAATGGCCTGAAGGGGGGACACATATAAAATTTCTGGCAGATGGAGAATAGGCGCAATAATGAGCAGTGGGGCGAGCAGCAGAGTGTGAAAGCAGACAATGCAGGTGGCGCGATAGACGAGTTGAGGGCGAATGGGCAGGCAACCTGCCAAAGGATAGAGCGCCAGAGAGGCCCATCCCTTAGCCCAGCCAATAGTGGATTTGATTAAGAGCGAAATTGGTAAGTCGTAATCTAGATGGCCCATGACGAGTGCCACTTGCTGGATTAACATGCCAATGATCCAGACGATGGTGATCCAGGGTATGGTGATCTTTTGCTCAGGCGGAGTTTGATCGGTTTGAAACCATAGCTTGAGCAGCAACACAAAAAGTAGAATCCAGCCCAAAACGGAACCGACTGGATAGACGGCCCCTAACAGAAAGAAGACATAGGTCCAGATCATGCTATGCCAGACTAGCTTTTCGGAAAAATTTTCAGGTTGGATGTCTATCGATTTGGCCTGACGCCGAATTCGCCGTCCTTTAGCTGTGCTGAAGACTGGATCTGATGAACTGGCAGAGGGATGGGACATCAGTCAATAATTCCCTGAACGACTTTTCTAGAGGCTAAGACGAGGGGTTGACGATACCAGATCAGGGTAAGGCCAATGCTCATAAGCAGAGAACCCATAAAACTTCCTGCTAGCACTAGGCTTTTTTTCGGCGCACTGGGTTCTTTAGGAAGATTGGGGTCTTCGACTAATTGCATAATTGGGTAAGAGGCAAAAGGATCTCCTTTGCCTAGATCAATTTTGGCTAAGGTTGCCGCAAAAATGGCTTCGGCAATTTGTAAATCTCGAACGAGGCTATCTAGGACAGATTCTTTGCGTGTGCGGCTACGTAGCAGGTCCTCGAGAACGGCAACTTCTTGAGTGATGGCGGTGACTTCACCATTGAGGCCTTCAAGGCGCATTTGCTCTTCTATGAGGGATTTATAGAGGGCACTGCGATTGCCACCTGACCCATCACTAGAGCTATTAGTGCCGTTGAGGGTGAGGCGCTCTAACAAGGGCTGAGGGATAGGGCGACCAAGAAGAACTTGACTGCGATGGAGAAGGTTTTCTTGGGCGGCGGTTTGTTGATTGCGAGCCTCAACCACGTCGGGGTAATTGGGGCCGCGTTCTGGCAGCAATTGGAGCAGGGTTGTTGTGGCGGTTGTGTAGTCTGCCAAACTCTTTTGAAATTCTTGATCGGCCTGGAGAGCAAGGGCCTCAGCAGCTTGTTGAGGGGCAACTTGAAGGGTCTTGGCAAGTTGCTGCATGCCGTTCTGTGCCTGTTGGCGGGTTGCGATCGCCTCTGCCCGCTTCTGGCGTAATTGCTCAATATTGCTGATCAAATTTTTAACCTGCTCTGAGGAATTTAGCCCCGAATTAGACTTATAGGCTGATACCCTCTGCTGAGCCGCCGTCAACTTCTTTTCTGCCGCTGTCAGCGCCTTTATGGTCGCTTTATTCCGCTCAGCTTGCTCTCCTTCGCGCAGTACCTCAAGTCGGGCCGCCAGCGCCTTGTGAATGGCTTTGGCTTTAGTTTGAGCCATCTGAGGAGAATGGGCCTCTAGTTCAATGCTCATCAATGTAGTGTTGGCAACCAAATCAATTGTAGGCTTACCCAATTCCTCTGCTGTCACCCGTGAAATTGCAGCCGCGTCATCAATGACTGACTCACTCATGGCAATCTCTTTGTAATTATCACGGGGATCAGAATGGGCACTGTTAAAGGAAGACTGGCTCGAAGTAACAGCCTGACCAATATCAGGAAGATTCAGGTTAACCCCAGGCCCTCCGCCGACGACATTGAGCACCACTGCACTTCGGTAGGTGGGTGGCGTATTTTTAAGAAAGTACAATGTTCCTCCCCAAAGCAAAGCATTGGAAACAGTACCCACCAGCACATATCGCCCAAACCGCCACAGCCGTCGGCTACGTTCAGCCCGTGGCTGAAATCCAATATTTTGGGAGCTGATTTCCATTCTGTTAATACACCTGCGAGAATTTAGAAGAACAGATCAAGCAACAGCTTGGCCGGAGTAAAAATGTCAGTAATACTCCGAAAAACATCGCGAGTGTTCGTAAGGCGAGAGTCATAGCAAGCAACAGCATCCCTAGGCATCAACAAGGGGTTTTCAGCCTCTGTATAAGAATTGCGGATTAGATCTTCCACAGGGCGTTCTAGGTAAGTGGTTTTACCCGTCAATCGATCAACCCGCATCAGAATAGCCTTGCGGTCAGCATTGGTCGCCTTAGTGCCCCCCACACAGTTGGTTGCGACCACGGCCTGACTAAAACGGCCACCATAGGGAAAGCTAATGCCCTCTTGCTCATTACGGATGGCAGATAAATTGTTACTGTCAGCGGGAATAGTCAAGTTAGACACAAAGATTTTAATCCCCGGCAAAGTGATTTCTGAGGGACGAACCAACTCTGGTTGAAAACGATCGGCTGTGGGGATAATCACTTGGTCTCCAGCAACCAGAGATATATTTTCAACAGCTCCGCCAGAAAAGACGCCTGTTAGATCGATCACTTTTTCTAGCTGGCCTCTGATAATCCGGACCTTGCTAATATCAGCCGTTGGGGTCACACCTCCAGCAGCACTAATAGCCTTAGTTAAACTTCGTCGGGGCGGATAATCACCTAGAATCAGTTTTGAGTCGTTACCGACAATATCAACGGGTCGTTCTTCTTTGGCACTCTCATTAATGGTGACGCGTCCAGGCAAAAAAACCTCTCCCGATATCCCCACCTCAACTGGTGCCCAAAGTACAACCTTGAGTGATAGTTTTAAGGCCTGCGGTGGAAAGTAACCAGCAGTGACTAAGGCCCGCGTCAGTTTTTGCTCGGCATCAAGGGGCTCTAGTCCGGCAACAGCAAGATCACCAAGATAGGGAACCTCTAAGTTTCCTTCCTGGTTCACTTCATAGATGCGGGAAAAATGTTTCTCATTGGGAATTGTGACCTCCAACCGATCTCCGGGGGAGAGGGGCAAGGCAACACTAGGCAAGGCCGCGACTAAAACTGAGATCACAGATAGGAGGGAATAGACCCACCCCTGAGTAAGCTTAAACATAGAAAATCAATCAAGGTGTCAATGGTAGGGTTCCCTGAATGAATTTGAGTTTGCACAGTTCTGCTGTGCCAGATCCGCTACCATAAACTCCGTTCGGCAATACCTTGAGTACCGTCTTCGTATTTCCATTCAATAAAGGGAATCTCTAGATCGCCAGCCATCCGGATGGGGTAGATGAAGCGAACCTGTTCACCTGGCCCGAGAGAATGTTCAAGATCTACAGAAAAGTGTCCTGACTCCACAATCTGTAGTCCCTGAAGAATCCGATAGTAAACCCGCAAATTATATACCTGACCGGAGGAATGATTGATCAACTGACCGATGATTTGAGCATAAGGTTGCTGATCAACCATGAGAGTTTCCAGTTGAGCATTGGCCAGTTGCACCTTCTGTTGAGGCAAGGGAGAGCGTCGTTCTAGTTTCAGAAGCTTGGCTTGCTCAGGCATGGGGGTCAACAAGCGTTCTCCACCTTCTTCCCTGGGTTGAGAGGGGATGGGTCTAATCCATGGTGATGGAATTGGCTTCGCGATCGGAGATAGAAACACTGCTCTTGGCTGTTTAGAAGAAAGAGCAGAGGGAGGTGCAACCCCTTCTAATTGGGTTAGCTGAGGAAGGGAACGTTGTTTCTGTACGGTTGACTCAGCAGCCTCTGGCTCTACCCATTTTGGCATATCCATCCTGGCCCGGTCTTTTCCTCTGGCCAAGGTGGAGCCAAAAATAGCTCTGGTTGCTCGGCGATGGGTTGAGCATGGTTTTCCCCTGCTGATGCTAGCGGGGCATTAACCTGCAACCAACCGCTGAGCCCTGCAACCAAGATCATGAGGGGACGGAAGAGAGGGAGGGGTTGAACAGACATGGGAGCTGAATATTACGTAGAGTAAGACTTAAGATCTGCTAGGGGCTTGAGCGATGGCTAAGCGTCGGAATACAAACCGAGTGGCCCAAATTGTAAACAGGGGCAAGAGAATACTGTGGGATAGGAGTACGGCGGTGGCAACTCCTAGACTTTGGTTCTGGACGCCAATCAGGATGCTGCCTGTAAAAAGCCCTGTAAAGATCACATTCCAGGCTAAGTCGAGACCGGGCCGATCAACAGCAAGTAAGAGCTGAGAGGCAGCATCAGCAAAGGGACGGGGTATCGCAGATAGACAAACTAAGACCAAAATTGGCACAGCCGCAGTCCATTCTTTACCAAACACTAAGGGGACATAGAAAGGGGCCAGACTAGCCTGTAACAGTACGATGGGAACAAATACCCAAGTGATGGTTTTGAGGCTCTTGAAGTAAATATGGCGAAATTGATCGAGCTGAGATCGCGCTTGGCAGAGGCGAGGCAGAAGCGCAACCTTAACGGAGGTAATCAGACCCATACTCAAGCCCAGGCCAGCATTAAAGGCAAAAAAATAGACACCCAAGGCATCCACACCCAGAAACCTACCCACTAACAAGTAATCCAAGTTGAAACGCAATGTATTCAGCAGTTCGACGCCTAAAATACTACGACCAAAATTTAGCAACTCGCGCCAACCCACTGTCGTAAACCCCCCTTTAGGTCGCCAAGGATGATGCTTGAGCATCATGACAACCCAGATTGGAGAAACAATTAAGCGAGGCAAAACAATTGCCCAAACCCCAAAGCCTGCTAGAGCAAACCCCAAGGAGGAGAGGTTTTCTGTGGTCACCTGTAACGTATCGCTAAGGGCAATCACCCATATTTTTCCTTGACGCTGAAGGAGGGAATTTTGCACCACAGCTAGAGGCATTGCTAGCAAGGTTGCAGCCAAGGCAAAGATCGGTAGGATCAATTGGTTGTCATGGTAAAACCAAGCGATGGGAAAGGCCACTATAGACTGAAGGACGAACAAGGCTGAGAACAAGGCCCAATTAAGCCAGTAAGCAGATTGACAGAGAGACTCTAGACGATCTTCGCTGACCTGAATTAAGCGAGTGCCAATCCCATTGCGTGCAAACACCCGAACTAGCTCATTGGTGGTCATAATAATTGCAGCTAAACCATAGTCATGGCGGTTTAGGCAACGAGCAAGAACCACTGTGGCTGCAAGACGTGTAAAACGATTAATCACCTGTGAACTGCCTAGCCAGCCCATGTCTTGAGCGAAGGGATTATTGATAGATTTAAACTTGAGACTAAGGCTGGAAAACGCATTCATCGCAGGGGCAAATTCAAGGACAGGGAAGAGGCTGGAGCAGTGGTTAGCCAAGCCGACAGATCTCGCTGAATTAAGTCCTGACAGCGCAGAATATCGTCTCGGTACAAGGCTAATAAAGATTGGCGAACCTCAGGGCTAATTTGAGGTCTACCTAAATTCTGATGCTGAATTTTTTGCCGTATATGAGCGGGGAACAACGGCTTGAGAATCGACTTAAGGGGGTTAGGCTGAGTGAGTAACCGATGCATGATTTTATTTTTGGGCTTGCCCGATTTGTTCGGGCGTAGGGTCATGTCTGGAAGAAAGGAAGGGTCAACATCCAAGTACTGAAAGATATCTTGCATGAGCTGTCCAGGGGCTTGAATCAGATCTTCGTAGAGATAAATTTTGATCTGGCTAGGGGGGGAAGCGATCGCAATATCTTTCTAATTGACTGGCATAGTAGCCTTGCTGAATATAGTGCCAAAACCATTCCCAGTTAGCTTGAATTCGCTGCGGCTCATCCTTTAAAGCCTGAGCAAACTCTTGATGAGGTTCACGACCATCGCGCACAAGATGGAGAAAATTAGCAAAGGCTCGCTCTACAGGATTGCGAAGAATGACAATCAATTTGGCCGTCGGAATATAGCTTTTGATCCGATCTGGGGCCTTAGGGTGATAGAGATATAGCGGGCAAGCCTCACCAATGGCTGTTTCCTGAGTTACCCCTGCAAATTCTGCAACATACTCTTCTATATCGGTAATGGAAAAAGCGTTAATCGCCTGATCGCCTGGCCCTCGAAACCTTAGGTTTTCTCCCTCAAAGGCAAAAAAGTTTGTTTCCTTCTCAGGAGTCATATATACCTGAGGATGCTGCTTTAAGTAGGTATGGAGAGCGGTGGTACCTGATTTGGCAGCGCCAATAATCACAAAATTAGGTAACGTCATAGCTATGGCTGATAGCAAAGAAAAGTGAGGAGCGTGTTTTTAGGTTGCCCCAGCCATCCCCACAGTCTTCACATTGAACCTAGTACAGCTTGGCTTAAGTCCATCAACTATTTAAGCGGTTAAGGGCTTGCCCTTATAAGTCCATTGAAAAGGCTTTGCCATCGTACGGTTGAAGTATTCGATAAACCCCAGAATACGGGTTCTCA
>JAAUUW010000034.1 GCA_012030735.1 Acaryochloridaceae cyanobacterium SU_2_1 | reverse complement strand
GGACTATTCCCAGGGAAATAGTCAAGGGCTGTGGGTAAAGGCTGGGGCCGGGCCTGGGGGGCTGCCATGGAGCGGTCGGCATCGGCGACTAAGAGGGTATCAACGAGTAGCCCTTGCCGTTCATTGCGCAGGGCTAGCCCGAGGCTATGGTAGGTAGGGGGAGTCGAGCTAGAGGATTGACCAAGCAGCTTAGGAAGCAGAGCTGCCAAGTCAAGATAGGCAATGCCGGTGGGTGAGGTTTGGCTGAGGGGCGCGATCGCTGCTTGATAATCGGCACTGCTAGTCAGCTTGAGTTCTGGATCATCCAGAGTATCTAGAGCTGCATAGAGAACTTGTTCCTGGTTCGCCAGCAACAGATAGCGATCTTCAAGGGTTGCCGAGGCAAGATAGGTAATCGGTTTAAGCCAGCCAACCAGAGGGGGATTGGAGACCTTAGCCCCATCCGAGCTGGTTCGCTAGCAATAACATTGATGTTTGCATATTGCTTAAAAGTCAGATTTTGGCCTTTTTCAGCCTGTTTTTGCCAGAAAACTTGCAAAAAAGATTCAAGATCTCGTTTGCTTTTGTATTAAATATCAACAGATACCCAGGGGTTGAGCCCTCAGCCTGCTCAACTTGGGCGAGGGCAAAGGTCAGTTCGTCATTGACCCAGGGACGAATATCCCTTGATAGTCAATATCAGCGGTGGCCAGCAACCGGCGGGGCAGCTCCGCAAGAGCGGAGGAGGAGCCTGTCATGGTGGGGGCAGGCGGCAGCAACTTCTGCCATTGGTTAGGATTGCCCATCCAGGAGATCATCACCGGGGTGCTGCGTGGTGCAAATTGAACTGTTGAGGGGATCTCCGCTCTCTGGAGGGGGATGTTAGCAGCAGGTGCCAAGTCAGGGGCTGCGGGGGTTGCCCCTGAGGGTGTTGTTGCAGAGATATCGGGTTCTAAAGCCCAGGCTGCTCCCCCCACTAGACATAGAGCCAGCCCAGTGGCTAGCAACCGGAACAGAATCGACCGAAGTTTTACCATATGCCACGAGAACCAGGTTTTCTAAGGACTAGGCTGGGTTGCTGAACGCATGAGATTTGCAAACTATCCCATAAAATTTCCGGCATTCAGAGCAGACAATTCCAGCCCTATTATTTCAGTAAATTTGCACTGAAACAATCATAGAGGAGTTGTTGCTGTGCTGGAGGACTGCCCAGTCCAAGACTGCTCTGTGGAAAGCTGCTTGGCAGTTGGAGACCCTAGCTGGCCGCTCGATGAAACAGGCTGTCTAGATAGACCCTTGCTGTATTGCGATCGCTCTCTCCATTTTGGAGCAAGAACAACGACAGGGCAGCTGAAAACACCCGATCTTGATCCCAGTCAGGATGAGATTCTAAATAGCCCTTTAAGGTTTGATGAAGGTCTTCAGGAATTTCAGCCAGAATACTGATGGTTGCGTTCATAGGTTTAGTAGAGATTGGCATGAGAAGGTCATGGAACCGTCATTTGTGCAGGTCAAACCCGCCCCCCTACAGAATTGAGAGAGCGCAAATAACTTTAGCCGATTCATTGTGCGGTATGAGGGGGTGGGGTTGTCAATGGTCAGTTGAAGCAATTTTGATCAACTCACACCCTAGGCAATCACCAAATAATAGGCATTAGAGCCAATATTCTTTACAAAGCGTTACACTTTGCCTGGGGAAATGTCAGTCAAGGATCGATATCCCCAGAAGGGGGTCAAAATCTAGTGCTCTCATTTATGCCTGTGGAAAAGATTGCAAAACCTGTGGAAAACTTTCAGATCTCTTGTGGAAAGCCTGGGGAAAACCGAGAGATGCAAAAATCTTTACAGAAAATTCAGAGATTGCTGTTTCAATGTCACCATTTGATTATTTTTATCCTAGTCGGGATCCAATTGACCCCCTCCTCGGGATCCATAACATCTGGGGCATCTAAGACAAAGGAGAGCCTTGCCCAGATCTTGTGAGCAGGGGTTAAGGGTGATCATTCTGAACCTTCAGGGTCAAGAAGGCATCTAGAGATGCAGTGTGCCCCTCAATGCTGGCTTGTTTCGATAAAAAACAAGCAAAAAAACGGTAACAGGAATGGTAACGCAGAGGGTCCTATTGGGGGTTGGGATGTCACAATGCTGAAGAGGCAGTTAGGGCAATTGATGGTGAAGGATCCTTAGAAAGTGAATGATAAACTCTAAAGTTAAGTCATGTATTTCAGTCATTTGTTCAAGATGTTCCCCCCGTGCAAGCTAGCAATTTATCTTTTTAAACCACGCTAATGGAAATTTCCTGCACTAGACCTGGTTGTACCCATCCTCGCAATTTTTTTGCTGACTTGGATGATCAACAAATCCTAAAGACCGTTCAACAAAAATATTGCAGCAACTGTGGTATGCCCTTAATTTTGGATGGTCGTTATGTGCCTATTAAGTTATTGGGACAGGGGGGATTTGGCGCGGCTTATTATGCATGCGATCGCAGAACACCAGCGAACCATATTTGCGTTGTCAAGCAATTTCAACCTCCCACAGATCTATCCCCCCAACAGCTAGAGATTGCTAAAAACCTCTTTGAGCGCGAGGCCGAAGTCTTAGAACGCCTGGGTGCTTCCCATCAGCAAATTCCCAGACTCTTAGCTTTTTTTCCCCTCAGTGTGACCAACACCTTAGCAGGGGGCACTGATCAATTTTTCTACTTGGTGCAAGAATATATTCAAGGCAAAACCTTAGAAGAATTAGTCACAGAGCAAGGCAAATTTTCTGAAGCAGAGACCATTGAGGTGATGCGCTCTATCTTGGGTGTATTGCGTTTTGTTCATGAAAATGGTGCCATTCACCGCGACGTAAAACCGTCTAATATCATGCGCCATGACAATGGCCATTATGTGCTCTTAGATTTCGGCACGGTGAAGCAGTTGGCTCAAGGATCAGGATCAGGATCTATTGCCACCATGGGCGCTTCAACGGGTGTGTTTTCCGTAGGGTTTGCCCCACCCGAGCAAATGGCAGGACGGGCAGTCTTTGCCTCAACAGATCTCTATTCCCTAGGGGTGACAGCCTTAGTGCTCTTAACCGGTAAGCTCAATCCTGTGGACTTATTTGATGCCTACAGCAATCGCTGGCAATGGCAACAATATGTAACCGTAGATAGTCATCTTGCAACGATCTTCGAGCGCCTGCTTGATCCGACCCCTAATGCCCGCTACGAAACGGCGGCAGAGGTCTTAGCTGCCCTAGATTACCCCAATAACTCCCCCACGGTTGCCATGCCGCTGCCTACCATAGCTGGTCCTGGTCCTGGCATCAGCCAACTACCACCCACAGTCGCCTATCCACCCAGCAGTCCATCCCCAACCCCTGTATCTTGGGCTGCTCAACCGATGAGCCAGCCTAGCTCAGCGCCTGCAAGCCAGCCCCTTCAACAATTGCTTCGATCGAGTGTTAACCCCCAGCAACTAGACGTTAAAAAGATTGCCCTAGCGGCCCTGATTGGTTTAGGTCTATTAGGAGGCGTGCTTTGGGTTTCTAGCCAGTTATCAGGCAATGGTGTTAATCGGCAAAGTCAGCCCGGTCTTGTTGAATCTCCTCCGGGGAATACCGATGCAGAGCGCTTAAGCACTGGCTCAGTGGCGATCATCACTGAAGAAAGCACCCCTGACAAGCAAAAAGCGATTGAGGCCATTGCCAAGGGCGAATATGACCAGGCAGTTCAAGCCTTAGAAAGCTCCTTGCAGGAGAAAAAGAACGATCCAGAGGCCTTGGTCTATCTCAATAATGCTCGGATTGGCGATCAAAAAGCCTATACCATTGCCATCTCACTTCCCTATAGTGCTGAGGATGTAAAAACCAAGGATAAAGCGAAGGAAATGCTCAGAGGCGTCGCCCAAGCGCAAGATGAGGTCAATAAAGCGGGAGGGATTAATGGTGTACCCCTGCGGGTTGCCCTTGCCACTGATACCGATAAGCCTGAGAGTACCGAAAAAACTGCCAAGTTACTCGCAGACAATAAAGACATCTTGGCGGTAATTGGCCATTTGAGCAGCGACTCCTCTCTGGCCGCCGCCAAAATTTATGAACAAGAGAAGCTGGTGATGATTTCACCCACTAGCACCTCTACAGACCTTTCCCAAGTGGGTAATTATATTTACCGTACCGTTCCCAGTGATCTTTTCACGGGCAAGGCCTTGGCTGACTATATGCTGCAAAGCCTTAAAAAACAAAAAGCAGCGGTTTTTTTCAATAGTAAAAGTGGTTATAGCAAGTCTTTAAAAAGTTCCTTTGAGGTTGCTCTCAGCAACAGTGGCGGGGAAGTGGTTGATGCTTACGATCTCAACCCTTGATAGTTTTAATGCCCAGGAGTTTTATTCTCAGGCTCAGCAACGGGGGGCTGAGGTGCTTGTCTTGCTGCCTAATTCTGCCACCTTGGGGCAATCCTTTGAAATTCTGCAGGAAAATAATCAACGCTTGCTGACCCTGGGCGGCGATAGCCCCTATAGCAATAAAATCTTGGAGGAAGTTGGGGCTAAAGCCTTGGGTATGGTGCTGGCTGTACCCTGGCACTATGCTGCCAATCCCCAGGCTAAATTTCCTAAAGCTTCTCGTAGCCTCTGGGGGGGAGATGTGAGTTGGCGAACGGCCATGACCTATGATGCTGCTCAGTCTTTGATTGCAGCGCTCCGTAAAGGCCAAGATCGTCAGGGGATTCAACAAGCCTTGAAGAATAGCAATTTTTCTGCCGAAGGCGCCTCAGGGCCAATTCGCTTTTGCGGTCTGGAGATCGCAGCCAGAAAACCCAGTTAGTCAAGATTGTTAATCCTCTCCAGGGAGTGAATTCGAAGTAACTTTTAGTCCAACTGTCAATGATCCCTAGCACTGCTCCTTCGACCGAGCAGAGTAGGCTTATCTTTGACCCTTAACAACCATCAATTCAGCGTCAAATCTTTGAAATTTATGCAATATAAATCTATGGTTAGACCCTTTTCCCTCCTATTGGCTAGTCTCTTAGTCACCCTGCCTCTGGTCAGTTGCAGTTCTTCTTCTGACAGCCCCGCTGGGACGAATAATGAGGCGAAGGCCAAGGGCCGCTTACAGCAAGTGCTTAACCAAAACAAGCTACGCTGTGGCATTAGTGGCGAATTACCGGGTTTTAGCGTTCTAGATGATCAGGGCACCTATTCTGGTTTAGATGTGGATGTTTGTCGAGCGATCGCAGCGGCTCTCTTCGATGACCCCACCAAGGTGGAATATGTCCCTCTCAATGCCAAGGAACGCTTTACGGCAGTGCAAGCGGGTGATGTGGATATTCTCAGTCGCAATACCACTTGGACGGTTGATCGTGATAGCACCAACCAACTCGCCTTCGCGCCCGTCGTTTTTTACGATAGCCAAGGCATGATGGTCAAAAAAGACAGTGGCATCACCTCTCTCAAGGAATTGCAAAATCGAACTATCTGTACTCAAACAGGCACCACCACTGAAAAAAATTTGGCAGACCAAATGAGTAAGCTGAAGGTTACCTATAAGCCCGTAGTTTACGAAGACATCAATGCTGCCTATGCCGCCTATGCTGAGGGCCGATGCGATGCGATTACCTCTGATCGTTCCCAGCTGGCTTCACGACGAGTCAAGCTTGCCAATCCTGACAGCAATGTCATTCTAGAGGATGTGATGTCTAAAGAACCTTTGGCACCAGCCGTCGCCGATGGGGATGCTCAATGGGCTGATGTTGTGCGCTGGGTGGTCAACGCCACCATTGAAGCCGAAGAGCTCAATATCAACCAAAAGAACCTGGCCACCTTTACCACCAGCCAAGATCCGGTGGTTCAGAGATTTCTGGGCCAAAAAGATGCCTTAGGTAAAGGACTAGGGCTGAGCGACGATTTCGCGAGCCGCATCGTCAAACATGTGGGTAATTATGGTGAAATTTATGACCGCCATTTAGGACCCCAAACAAAACTCAACCTTCCCAGAGGCCAAAACCAACTCTGGAGTAAAGGTGGCCTGCTCTATTCCCCACCCTTTCGCTAAGACAATCTGGGCTGGACTAACTCCCGGCCCCAGGGCAGTCATTCCTCTGGCATTGGTAAGGGTTTACGGATCACTCTGCGGTGGTCTTACCCTTACCAATATGCTGGCATTCTAGAGAGGCTAGAGCGGCATCGCAGTTCAAGAATCTGGATTGCCCGTAACCAGAGTGCCAAAATTTCGTGTAAGTTGAGAGTACGCAGTTTTGCGTTCCTGTTATCCATCTTTATCTGCGCTAGTTGACACCTATGCCTCTTCTGATCACGGGTAAGAAATTCCTGCGCACCGTCGAACAATCTGGTGCAGTGGGCGTCTATGTTCCTGCCGAAGGAGGGTTCGAAGGCCGCTATAAACGCCGTCTACGAGCGGCTGGATACCTCACCTTATTCGTCTCTGCGCCAGGGATGGGGGATCTTTCCTCCTATTTAACGAATGTGCATGGGGTCAGACCGCCCCATTTAGGCAAAAATGAGATCCGCACCTATTTTCTACCGCCGATAGTGACCTATCGTCTAGAGACTTTGCCGCCCCAAGCTAAGGGACTGGTTTTGTGGATCTATGATGGCAAGCGCCTTACTCGCCAAGAGTTAGCTTATTTAGAGGCTATTACTGCCACTGAACCTCGCTTGAAGGTGGTCATTGAGTTAGGGGGAGCACGTAGCTTTGAGTGGCAACCCTTGTCGGAGATTCTGGCTGCTGCCTAGCGCGAGTTGATGCAGTTGAGTGCTGAGTTTCCGGTTAGTTTATTCACGAAGTCTATTTAGGTGAGTGTGTTATCGTCACCGCTGCAGTCTCTGCAAGAGGGACAATGGTTTAAGTTAATTTGTGGCGCTAGTTACCAGCATTTGCCAGCGGTGCGCGATTTGGTGTTGGTCTATAGCCTCGCCGGAGCTGATTGTGTCGATGTCGCGGCGGATCCTGGCATTATTCACATGGCCCAGGCAGCGATCGCAACCGCAACTCAATTGCGTCCTACTCTAGGTTTACAGAATTGCCCACCTCCCCTACTGATGGTTAGCCTCAATGATGGGGAAGATCCCCATTTTCGCAAAGCCACCCTTGACCCCCATAGCTGCCCCTCAGATTGCCCCAACCCTGTGTGGAAATTTGTCCTACAAATGCGATCGCCTTTCTCCCTCCGCGCTAGATCGCTCTGGAGTGCTCACAGAGCGATGCTATGGCTGTGGCCGCTGTTTGCCCGTCTGTCCGGTGCAAAAAATTACCCCCATATCTCATTTAGCCCGCCCCGAGACAATCTATCCCTTGATCGAGGCTGGAGGAGTGCAGGCACTAGAAATTCACACTCAAGTGGGTCATTTGGCCCAGTTTCACCGTCTCTGGCAAAGCTTAGAACCCATCATTCCTCGGTTGCAGCTACTAGCCATTAGCTGTCCCGATCATCCAGATTTACTAGATTATTTACGCAATTTATACGAATGGATCAGCCCCTTACCTTGTCCCCTGATCTGGCAAACCGATGGCCGTCCTATGAGCGGTGACATTGGCAAGGGCACAACCCGAGCGACTGTGAAATTGGCCCATAAAGTTCTCCAGGCTGGGCTACCCGGCTATGTTCAACTGGCAGGCGGCACAAATCACCATACTATTGCTAAACTCAAAGCCAAAGGTTTACTGCATCCGCAATTGATGACTACTGACATTGATGCCGCTGAGCCGATGGCTGTTCCCCATATTGCTGGAGTAGCCTATGGTAGCTTTGCCCGTCAAATTTTAGCAGGGGTGCAAACAAGCCTAGAATCGCAGCCAGGAACCACCCAGATAGAGGAGGATGCCCATCTGTTGCATCAGTCCTTAAGTCTGGCCCTAGGCTTAGTCAGCCAGCTCAAGCCCCATCTAGCCATAGCCCTAGACAATTTATCAGCTCAGGCTAGCCAGGGAGGAAATACAGCCGCCTAATCACTTGCAGGCAAGGGGGAGAGGAGTCCTAAAGTGGGTCAACGGCTAGTCAGCCTATCCCTGAAGTTTTCACTATTGTTTTGCTAGTGTTGATTATGGTTGAATCATCCCCCCTCAATCCTCAGTTGATCACAGATAACCTCGATCAGCTCCTCAATATTTTGCCTCTCGGGCTGCGAACTCAACTCCAAAACCATCCCCAACAGAGGCAGTTGATCGAAGTGGTGATGGATCTGGGACGACAACCCGAAGCCCGTTTTTCAGGTCGAGCGGAGTTTCTCTCTGCCGAACCGATTACTCATGAGGATTTAGACTTTTGCATTGAGCATGTCGGTCAATTTAGTGGTGATAACCGGGCCGGTATTGAGCGTACTTTGCATCGCATCAGCGCCATGCGCAATCGCCAAGGTCAAATCATTGGTCTGACTTGTCGAGTCGGACGAGCCGTCTTGGGAACCACAGACATCATCCGCGACTTAATTGAAAGTCAACGATCTATTTTGCTCTTGGGTCGGCCTGGGGTGGGCAAAACCACTGCCCTACGCGAAATTGCCCGTGTCCTGGCTGACGATCTGCACAAACGGGTTGTGATTATTGACACCTCGAATGAAATTGCTGGAGATGGCGATATTCCCCATCCGGCCATTGGTCTAGCACGCCGGATGCAGGTTGCCCGTCCGGAGCTTCAACATCAAGTGATGATTGAAGCGGTGGAAAATCATATGCCAGAAGTAATTGTCATTGATGAAATTGGCACAGAACTAGAAGCAGCAGCGGCACGCACCATTGCCGAGCGAGGGGTGCAATTGATTGGTACAGCCCATGGCAATCGCATTGAAAACCTGCTTAAAAATCCCACCCTGTCTGATTTAGTGGGGGGGATTCAGTCCGTGACGCTGGGGGATGACGAAGCGCGGCGGCGGGGTAGCCAAAAAAGTGTCCTAGAGCGCAAAGCGCCGCCTACCTTTGAGATTGCGGTAGAGATGTTGGAGCAAGCCCGTTGGCATGTGCATGGGGATGTGGCCCAGACGGTTGATAATTTACTGCGGGGCCGTTTGCCTAATCCCCAAATTCGCACTGTTGATGACCAAGGTCAGGTGCAAATGACACAGGAGTTGTCCCCCATTCTGGCTCCAGAACCAAGACCCTTTGAAGGACCCAGACCCCTAGCAGAGGTACCCAGGGGATGGCGTTCTTCAGGGCGGATGCAGCCTGTGCCTCTAGCGGGCGGTTCGATGCCGGACCCCCAAGAGTTTCAATCACTGTTGGATGCCTCTTGGCAGCAGCAAGATCTCTTTGGTAATCGGCTGGAGACCGCGGCCGGACCCAATGGCGAAGATTTGCCCTTGCAAGTTTATCCCTATGCAGTCAGTCGGTCTCAGTTAGAGCAGGTGATTACCACCTTAGGGTTGCCGATTGTGCTGACGAAGGATCTGGACGATGCAGATGTGGTGCTGGCGGTGCGATCGCATCTCAAGCATCATTCCAAGCTCCGAAATTTGGCTAAAACCCGGCAAGTGCCGATTCATATCATCAAATCTAGTACCATGCCGCAAATCGCCCGTGGCCTAAGACGTTTAATGCATATGGATGACCCCAGTACACCAGAATTGATGGATTTAAATCTGCTGGGCAGCAATAGCAATGACGAAATCGAAGCCCTAGAGGAAGCCAGACTCGCCGTTGAGCAAATTGTCATTCCGAAGCAACAACCCGTCGAGCTGCTGCCGCGTTCTGCCAGTATCCGTAAAATGCAGCATGAGTTAATCGAGCATTATCGGCTCCAGTCCCGTAGTTTTGGTGAAGATCCCCATCGACGACTGCGGATCTTCCCGGCCTAAGATAGTGTCAAACTTAGGCTTTGGCGGATCTTGTCTGAACGCAGTGGGTCAGGGTTGATCATCAGTTTTTTAGATCAAGCGCCTCCAGCGCTTGGGCAGCAGGAAGATCTAGAAGCAATTACCCACCAATACAAAAGCCGCCCAATGGGCCGGATGACGGTAGTCAGGATGGGTCATTAGATATCGTTGCTGAGTCCGGGCCAGATTGCCCAGGCTGAGTTGAGTAACCCGCATAGCCTGAAGAGAGGCCAAGGTTTTGGCGGCCTCTAAACTGAGAACTAAGGTATCTTCTGCTTCCTTAAATCGCCCGTTAGTCGCAATACATTCCCTAGCCCTAGCAAGCTGCCGACGGCTGCCAGGGATGATAAGCAGTCTGCTCAGGAGCTTGAGCGCTCAGGTAAATGCGCCCTTCAGGGTCTTGAGTCCAACCCTTTGCTTCAACGATTGCAGCTGCAGCTGCAGGGGTTGGGGGAACCGAAGTTGGCAGCGTGACAGAGGAAACCTGTTCTGACTCTTGCAATTGACTGGCCCGCAGATCCTGCCATAGAGCCGGAGCCGTTTGCAACTCCTGCGGGCTGAGGGGCAATCCCCCGCGACCTAAACTGATAAAGCTGCTATTGTTGAGGGCTTGCCCCGCCCGACAACCTTGAGCGATCTCTGTGGGGGGTGGCACTATTTCCGGTTGCTCCGACAAATTCTCGCTAGGATTGGTTTCTGGTGTATTGATTTCTACTTGTCCATCTAAGTCAGTATTTTGAGACACAGCGGTAATATCACTCAATTCAGTGTCGGTACTGCGCACCTCTAAACCGAAAATCGCAGTGGTGGTAATGTTGATCTTACCACCCGGGCCATTCTGGGCATTGGCTTCAATATCGCTATTCTCTTGGGGAAAGGCCAGAATCAGTGGCGCCTTGATCTCGATATCGCCACCGGTACCATCGCCATTGGCATTAGTGGAGATCTCACTGCCATTGCGCAGTAGCAAAAGATTATCAATATCCAAGCGAATAGCACCAGCCCCATTTTGCTCAGCCCCAGCAGTTATCGAACCGCGATCCAGGATTAAAGTGCCTGCTTTCAAATCAACATCGCCCCCATTACTGTCATTAAATGATTGAGTACTGAGAATACCCCCATCCGATATTCGCAAGGATCCAGTCTCAACAATGATCTTCCCTGGTGGGCCGATAGAATCTGCTGCTGATGTGGTCAATAAACCACTCTGCAGTCTACCATCTTCAGAAAATCCAGATATCGTCAACGCATCGGTAGCCATAACCGTAATATCTCCCCCACGACCTTGGCCGCCAGATTCAATGCCAGCTAACAATCGAGCACCGTTCGTTAAAAAGACTCTAGGTGCGATCAGCACTATATTGCCCCCTCTACCGTTGCCACCTTTCTCGACAGCCGCTCTGATTTGGGTATCTTGTTGGAAGGTTGCTTCCTCTTTGTGTTATCTAAGGAAATAAAATCATCCGCACGGATCTCAATATTGCCTGCATCCCCGGTTCCCTGCGTAAAAGTTTGAATGCTGGAACCAAAGGCTAAAGAAACTGATCTAGCCGAAATTTCAATATTGCCACTTTTCCCTTCAAGGGGAAAGCTGCTATCAGCACTAGCCAACACACTATTAATGCCGCTATTGCCAGCAAGGGTAATGTCATCACTGACATCAATGAAGATATCCCCAGCGTCACCTTGGCCAAGAGAGATAGTGCTTATGCCGCTAGTATTGTTTAAGGACAGGGACTGAGCTTTGATCCGAATATCACTGGCATTCCCACCTGCAAAAGGAGCGACTGCGCTGAAAATCCTTCCAAAATTGTCTAGGGTCACAGCTCCCGTTGCATCCAGAATAATTGTACTGGATGCAGGATTGCGAGCGGTTAAAAGCAGACCAACCCCTGATTGAAGCTGACTATTATTTATATTAATATTCGCAGCTTTGATGGCAATGCTGCCACTCTCTTGCCCGCTCACATCAACTAAAGCACTATTCGTTATGGTGACGTTTGAGCGCTTTACCCCCTCAGGAAAACTTAACCTGATTTGGTTATTGTCAATATTGAGTCCAACGGTTCCTGGCTCCGACAACCCGCCCAACGCCACTCGACCACCAAAAGCATTTAACCCACCACCGTCCATAAAGATATCCCCCCCTACAAGCACTAAGCTCTGGCCATCAGGAACTTGCAGGCCGAAGGCAGGTCCACCAAATAACGGACTTGGTTCATGGTAGGTACGACCGAGCGGTTTTCGATAGCAGCAGCAGATATGTTGTTAAACAACAAGGCAGAGGGATTGACCGTGAGTAGGGAAGAGTCCTTGGGTTCCGTAGCACTGAAATACCCTTGATTGCCAAACTGAATAGCATTGGCAGTCGTCGCCACAAAAGACCCATTGAGATTCAGCGAAGCATTCGGGCCAAAAATAATTCCGTTGGGGTTTAACAGGAATAAGTTAAACTTCGATGCCGATCCACCCGCTTCGAGACGCCCAAAAATCTCGGAACGATTAGAACCCGTGACACGACTGATCACGTTTTCTACCCTTGGATTGTTGTTGATAAATCGAGCCACATCTCCTTTCGGCACAGAAAAATCTGTAAAGCTGTGGAACAGGTTTTGGCCTGCAGTTGTCTCACCAGTAATCTCAGAAATTTGGCCCGATTGATCAACGTTAGTAGTCGTTGTCCCATCAGCAGTAATTTGGGCTTGAGTTGGCTTGGCTATAGCAAGGCAGCTCAAGGTGATACCACTAATCAGCCATTTACGTGATTTCATTAACAGTCACCAAAAGGGGTGTTAAATCGAAAAATTATCCAATCTTATGGCTTAGGTTTTGGACAGTTAATCCTTGGAATGCAGAGTCCCCCAGCAGCTTGAAAGGCTCCCTTCTGTAAAGACTGACTGGGATAGAGGGTTAGACTTTGCGCTATATGGGCATCAAGGCTAATAGCGGTTGTGCCTTCAACAGTAATTTGGGCTGGAGTTGGCTTGACTATGCCAAGACAGATCAAAGCGATGCTACCAATCAGCCAATTATGTGATTTCATAAACAGCCACCAAATAGAAGCATCAAATCAAAAGATGTCCAAGTCTTATCGTTTTTTATAGAAGGGGTCATTTGGAGGGCAATTAAACCCTGGAATGCAGTTTGGACCAGAGCCAAAGCTTTTGTTTTGCAAAGATTGACTGGGATAAAGGGATAAGCTTTGGATTATATGGGATTCAAGGTTTATGGTTAAGGCCACAGTATGGCCAAAGTTGGCCGCTTCCTCAAGCTTTGCTTGAAAAGTTGCTAGGTTACTGACGACTACCACCTTTGGATCATCTTTTTCCGAGGTCCAGAGACTGGTAAATGTAATGTCATCAATTGTCGCTGTACCTAACCTGCCATCCTCAACATAGGTCAATGAGCTGATCTGTCCAGACGACAACTCAGGCACAGCGAGTTTGCCCTCAAAAATAGCTATTAGCTGAGTTTGATCAACAGTAAAGCCAAGATTTTGCTGCAAAACTTGGAGAATTTTTTCTGTAACGTGAAATTTCGGCGAATTTTTAGCGTCTGCCATTACTTTCTCCTTACATCATTGAACTATATTTCGTTTCACTCTGTCTAGCGGTTTTGTCCCTCCTTCCTTACCTAGTGATCGATTGAGCAAATTCATGGGTTTTTGACTGTCTATGCTTACAGTTACAGCCTTCCTGCTGCCGATGGTCCGTTGCTTGATCGGCCCTTATGCTGGCGAGTTGATTGGCGTTAGGCAACACAAAAGCATCAGCAGCATCGATCTTGACGGAATATCCCATATCTTGGAGGGCTGCAAGCGTTAGCCGACTCATAGGGTTTAAGCTGCCGCCCAAAATACTGGTCATGACCTCGTTGCCAAAAATAGAATCACGCCAATGGCTATTCTTAGTCCCTATTTCTCCGATGTTTTCAACCGGAATTGGAATAGGTATCTGTGACCCCACCAACCTGGCAAACTCTGTCATGGCATTTCTACCAATGAACCTGGGGTCATGGGTGCCAATCCCTTGCAGCAATCCCATGCGTTCCCAGAGTGTCCCAAAGCCTAATACATGTCCCATCTCGTGCATAATCACATTGATCAAGGTGCCATTGGCTTCTAGTTGCTCTAGGTCTGCAATGTCAAATTCCATCATCCTGTGGCAGGCAATAGCGACCTCCGCCGAAGATGTATTGGTGCTGATTGACCTAGTATTGCGCTGGGACCGTCAATCTGAATTGCAGCGGCTGTAATCATCAGCCCTGGAATTTCTTCATCATTAAGCCTGAAGGGGGGTAAATTGTTATGAATAGCGCTTCCCCAGCGGCTAGCTGCCGTCTTAAACACAGCGCGTTGGCTTGCCGAAAAGGAACCGATAAATCGCACCTCAATGGGGTAGGGTATTTCGGGCCGTTCTTCCTTTGATGGTGGGCTGTAGCCCCCAGGGAACGGATATTGAGCAGGGTAATTTCGTGCTTGTCATCATTGTAAATACAGGTCACAAGTTGCCCGAATTGGGCAGCATTTTGAAACTGCGCTTGAAACTGACTGAGATTGTTAATTTGAATGATCTTTGATCTATTGATTAAGTCTCCATTGCTAGAGGCTTCAGGACTGCTTAAGAAACTTAATCGTTGGGAATTCAAGCTAACATCAGGGTTAGTGGTAAGAATAACGTTTTCTTGATCATGGGTTCGCAGGGTAACTTGCTCAAGCTCTTGACCCTGTGGGCTAAAATCTTGGCAGACTACCAATCCGGCAATTAAGTCGATTATGCCTCTATTGATGAGTTCAACCTCGTCTATATTGAGTTTTATATTTTGCAAGAAAGGTAGTAGATCTAGTAATCGCTTAGTGATTCTACAAGCATCTGCCATAATCAACTATTTTTAAGGCTTAATAATATGTTTTACAACTTCATGGCTTTCGGCCAGTACATTCATAACATTGAATCATCTGAGCCTTAAATCTATTGCAATAAACTCATAGAAATAGACAAAATATTAATCAATCAGAAACAAAAAAATTCTTAAGCCAAGATATTTTTTAAAGAAATATTGTTATTTTTATAACAGAGTTAGCTGATTAGAGAATTGCTCAATTCTTGCTTATCAGTTTTCTTGTCTTGGTAAAGAAAAGTTTAACAAGCGCTATCGTAGTAATCCAGTAAATTAAGCCTCCCTTCTCTACTGATGCAATCTCATCTGAATCTTTTGAGAAACTTATGCCAAGGTTTACACAAATTTACATGTTAAAGAGAAAAATCAAGACGGGTTCTGTAACGCTTCTGCCTTAGAATCTAACTCTGACTACCTTTTTAAGAATAGCGCGTGGTGGTGAATTGTTACCCCTCTTTTATCACTTTACACAGAGGAAAATTGCAATCAGGTGAGTTCATTTTCCCTGACTTGTAATGCCAGCCTCTAGAACTGCCCGCCCCACCATTGGCTTTATCGATGAGTACTGCCAGTTAGTTGAAGAACTGTTTCCCGAACTGCTTAGCTACGAAGCTTTTAAGCTTCTGCACCTGGGGATAATTAGTGATATCAAACGTAATTCCCTGCCCACAACTGCCAGAGCCGACGGCTTGGAGAATCATCAAAACCTGCATCACTTTCTAAGCGAATCAACTTGGAGCGTTTCACATCTATGTCAACAGAGGCTGGAGTTAATTTTGAAGCCTACATTTCGCAGGTCACTTCACTTATAACGGAATCGATCGTGCAAATACTCTGCTGGGTTTCTCAGAAACCCATTGAAAGATTTTTGGTTTAGTGCGTCAAGGTACGATGCTTGGCCTTGCACTCCGGCAGAGGGCTTTTTCTTGACTTTTATAAAATTTATCCCTCAAACTGTCCCGCTTAATGCTTACAGAGCCGCTTGCCCTCAGAGTTAGCCCTGCATTGACGGCTAAAAGATACCTTAAAAAGGGTTAACGGCTGGGTTAGCAGGTGCAGGCACCCCAGAATTGGGTTGATTGGGTGTCACGGGCTGCTGACCAGGGAAAATAGGCACTTGCTGATTGGGCACTGCTTGGCCAGGTGCTGGTTGGCCAGGTACTGTTGGCTAGGTGCTGGTTGGCCAGGCACTGTTTGGCCAGGTACTGGTTGGCCAGGATCAAGATTGTCGAGGGGTGGCACTGGCAGAATCGAGGGATCTTGAAGGGAGGGTTGTCCTGGAGTGATTGAGTCTTTGCTCGAGGTTTCTAGGGCAACGCGATCTCCTCCCACAGAGCGCAATAAATCTAGGACTGCAATGACTTGTTCGTAAGTCGCGCCGCCATCGGCGCTCAAGACAACAACACCGAGAGGCTGAGCTTGAAGATATTGTGCAATTTGTTGAGTGAGCTGGGTATCAGTAACCGGTTGATCGTTGATGCGCAGCTCTCCTAAAACGCCCACTTCAACCTTGAGGGTAGGTCCAATCTGGGGCACAGCAGTCTCTGCTTTGGGTAGATTTAAGTTGATGCCCTCCGGCCTAGTGAGACCCACCGTCCCCAAAATAAATACACAAAGGACACAAAAGACCACATCAATGAGGGGCACTAAGTCAATCTGAACTTCTGTATCTTCAGTCTCAAGGTAGGTTTTCATGGGCAATTTAATCTATAGAGCCGATCACAAGGAAAGAATGACCCCGAAAGCTTAATACCCCGGTAAATGGGGTGGATTTGTGGGTGGACTTAGGGAAACTTGAGTGTCTGAGGTTTGATCTTGGAGCCAGAATTGACGATAGACCAGTTCTAACTCATTGCCTGTCCGTCGAAAGATACGAGCTTGATTAAAGACAAGTCCTTGAAAGATGCGATAAAAGGCTAAGGATGTAATGGCAATTGCCAATCCTAAGGCCGTACTATAGAGGGCCTGACTAATTCCAAATCCAGGAGTAGCAGCGGTTTGATTAACGCTGCCAATTTCTAGCTTATCTAAGGAGTCAATGAGTCCCCAAACTGTGCCAAATAGACCCAATAACGGGGCTAGGGCAATCACCGCTTCTAATACCTTGCTGCCTTTGCGCATGGCGGTTAGTTCTTCATCGGCAGAGGCCTCTAGTGCCAAACGAAAAATTTCAGGTTCTTGGTTAGCCAAGCGTAGGGGGGTGTAGAGAAATCGGCCAATGGGTTGATTGCTAACCTGCTTGGCTATATGAGTCGCTTCATCCCAGTCTCTTCGAGAGGCTTCAACAATGCGATTGGCTGTTCGTCGCTCGCCTTTGAGGATGTTACTCCAAAACCAGAGGCGCTCAAAAATAGTACTCAGCGACAAAATAGAGAGAACTAGCAATGGCCAAACTGTTGGTCCTACTTTCTGAAAAAAATCAACAATATTCACAGAGGTTCCTTCACTCAAGGTTGAGATGAGATCACTTAAGGGATTGAGATTACTAACATGCCAAAATTTATTTTAGCGATATCTGAACCACGACCTCTAAGATATAGCATTGCTGATTGATTTAGGAAATCGATGCTGGATTGTCAGGAATTAGCTGCTATAAATCCAGTTTGTGGCCCATAATCGCGATTCTCAGCATCTAAGGTGCCGAGAGGCTATCAATGCCCAATACCAACATAGTGGAACCCCGCTTGCTCAAGGATGGCCCGGTCTAGAAAATTACGACCATCCACCATCACAGGATGGACCATCAACTGCGCCATTTTCTGAAAATCTAAGGCTTGGAAGACGGGCCAGTCCGTAACCAGCACTAGAGCATCGCAATGGTCAGCCAATCGCTCTACATCTGTTTCTACCTTGACATGGGAGAGACCATGGCTTAACCCGGTTTGTGAGACCAAGGGGTCATAGGCTTTGACCTTGGCACCCAAACGGTTGAGTTGTTCTATCAGCGTTAGGGCAGGGGCATCGCGCATATCATCAGTATCGGGCTTAAAGGTGAGGCCGAGTAAGCCAATGGTCTTACCCTTGAGTATTTTTAAGGTCTGCTGCAATTTCTCAATCACAATGAGCCGCTGGTGCTGATTAACACTAATCGCCGCTTCTAGCAATGTGGCACTATAGCCATAGTCAGTGGCCGTATGCACTAAGGCTGAGACATCCTTGGGAAAACATGAGCCGCCCCAACCTAGCCCAGCTTGCAAAAATTTACTGCCAATTCGAGAGTCTAGACCGATGCCGGTGGCGACTTGGAGGACATCTGCCCCGACGCGATCGCAAATATTTGCCACTTCGTTGATAAAGCTAATCTTAGTGGCCAAAAAAGCATTGGCTGCATATTTAACCATCTCCGCTGAACTCAAATCTGTCACGACCACCGGCACAGGAGCTAAGCTAGCATCTTCACCATACTGACGGTTAATAATGGGAGCATAGAGGTCTTGCATCTTTGCGATCGCCCCAACATTATCCCCACCCAACACAATCCGATCCGGATTAAACGTATCGTAAACAGCAGACCCTTCCCTCAAGAACTCAGGATTGCTTACCACATCAAAGATCCCCTGAGAGCTGTCAGCTTGTAAATCTTGAATCTGCGCAGTATTACCCTGCTTCTCTACCATGCCTTCTAACACCAACATCCGCACCCAGTCACCAGAACCAATCGGCACCGTTGATTTATTGACAATCACTTTATATTGGTCCGTTAAATGCGATCCAATTCCCCGCGCAACAGCCTCTACATAGCGAGTATCGCTTTCCCCCGTGGGCAGGGCAGGGGTGCCCACAGCAATAAAGAGAATATCCCCATGGTCAACACCAACTTGAAGGTCCGTGGTGAATTCCAAAGTATCGGCTGCTAGAGACGCGCGCAGGATCTCAGATAGCCCTGGTTCATGAATAGGAGACTGGCCCCCTTGCATCAATTTGACTTTCTCTGCGTTATTGTCAACACAGATCACATGATGGCCAATATGGGCCAAGCAAGCACCGGTGACTAGTCCGACATATCCTGTTCCAATCACACAAACATTCATTGCACCAAGGTTCCTTGAGATTAATATCCATGAAGGGTTAACAAAAAAGATCAGAATAAGGGTCGACCCTCTAACTCAGCTTATTTTCTGACATAGAAGCGAGAGAATCCATGGGACCTGCCTTCGTCAATAACTGAGACTTAAAGTAAGTAATCGTTTGTTGCAATCCTTCCTTTAAGCCAACCCCAGGCTGCCAGCTCAGTTCCTTCATCGCTAGTGAAATATCTGGCTGACGCTGTTGGGGATCATCGGTCGGCAAGGGCTGATACTCAATTGCTGTGTCTGGATTGATCATTCCCTGAATCCTCTGGGCTAGACTCAAAACCGTATATTCAACTGGGTTCCCTAGATTGACTGGGCCAATAATCTCACCACTCATTAACCGGATGAGACCCTCCACCAAATCGGACACATAGCAAAAACTTCGGGTTTGCTGGCCGGTCCCATAAACTGTCAAAGGAATACCCTGCAAGGCTTGAACAATAAAATTACTAACAACCCGCCCGTCATTTTCCAACATTCTTGGGCCGTAGGTATTAAAAATACGGGCAACCCGAATATCAACCTGATTCTGCCGATGATAATCAAAAGCCAAGGTTTCAGCAACCCGTTTGCCTTCGTCATAGCAACTGCGGATGCCAATGGGATTGACATTCCCCCAATAATCTTCCCGCTGGGGATGCACGGTCGGATCCCCATACACTTCGGAGGTGGATGCTAACAGAATGCGGGCTCGCACTCGCTTAGCCAGTCCTAGCATATAGAGTGTGCCCAGCATATTGGTTTTGATCGTTTTGACCGGATTATATTGATAATGCACTGGTGAAGCCGGACAAGCCAAATGATAAATCTGATCTATTTCTAAACGAATAGGATCGGTAACATCATGGCGAATTAATTCAAAATTGGGGTGATCAACCCATTGCCAAACATTATGTCGGCGACCGGTAAAGAAATTATCCAAGCAGATCACCTCATGGTGATCTGCCATCAAACGATCGATCAAATGAGAACCGATAAAACCGGCTCCCCCAGTTACCAAAATTCTCATGCTTCAATTCCGAATCAATTTTGTGGTGATGTCCATAACCTTATTTTGAGAGGCTTATCTTCAAAGCTGCTCAGTCTGCTGTCGATACCAAGCAATGGTTTGCTGCAATCCTTGGGCGAGGTCAACCTTGGCAGAAAAGCCAAATTGGGCCTTGGCTTTGGCTATATCTAAGCCTCGACGGGGTTGTCCATTGGGTCGATCAGTTTGCCATATAATCTCCCCTTCAAAGGCCATTAATTCACAGATCAAAGTTACTAGATCTTTGATTGACAGTTCAAATCCCGTGCCTAGATTGATGGGCTCCGGTTGGTTGTAGTGTTGCATCGCCATTACAATACCCCGGGCCGCATCCTCTGAATACAAAAATTCTCGAGTGGGTTGACCATCTCCCCAAACCTCAATTTGAGAGTCACCCGCTGTTTGCGCTTCATGAACCTTGCGAATCAGGGCAGGAATCACATGGGAGCTATGGGTATCAAAGTTATCCTCTGGACCATAGAGATTGACAGGCAGCAAATAAATTCCGTTAAACCCATATTGCTGGCGATAGGATTGTAGCTGAACCAATAAAGCTTTCTTGGCAATGCCGTAGGGAGCATTGGTTTCCTCAGGATATCCCTCCCACAAGTCTTCTTCCTGGAAGGGGACAGGCGTAAACTTGGGATAGGCGCAGATCGTTCCCACACAGACAAACTTTTCTACCCCGGCACGATAGGCGGCATCAATCAGTTGAGTGCCCATCATTAAGTTGTCATAGAACAATTCGGCGGGTTTCGCCTGATTCAAGCCGATGCCTCCCACATGGGCTGCCAAATGAATCACAATATTTTGGCCAACAACTGCTTGCTCACAGGCTCTCAGGGATCGCAAGTCACAGGCTCGAGAGCGAGGAACCGAAATATTATCTGGGTGAACACCAGCCTGGTGGAGTTGGGCAATCACTTGGCGACCGAGGAAACCAGCCCCTCCGGTTACGAGAATTTTTTGGTCAGCGAGTACAGACATCATTGTTCTAGTCGGGGGTGGACAGGGTAACCATGTTGTTCAATGACTTGATCCCGCTGGGCGATCTTTAGATCTTCAGCCATCATCTCAGCAACAAGCTCTTTAAATCCAACCTTAGGACTCCAGTTGAGTTGAGCTTGGGCATGACTCGGATCGCCTAATAAGGTTTCTACCTCTGTGGGGCGATAATAGCGAGGATCAATGGCCACGATGCAGTTCCCCTGTTGATCATAGCCTTTCTCTTGCATGCCCTGGCCTTGCCAGTCAATCGAGAGGCCTACTTGTTCACAAGCCGCGACTACAAATTCGCGAACGCTATGTTGATGGCCCGTTGCTACCACAAAATCTTGGGGTTCTGTTTGTTGCAGCATCAACCATTGCATCTCTACATAGTCTTGGGCATGTCCCCAGTCTCTTAAGGCATCCAGATTGCCCAAATAGAGACAGTCTTGCTTGCCCAAATGGATACGGGCGATCGCACGGGTGATCTTACGAGTGACGAAGGTTTCCCCCCGCAGGGGGGATTCATGGTTAAACAAAATACCATTGCAGGCGTACATACCATAGGCTTCTCGGTAGTTCACCGTAATCCAATAGGCATACAGCTTAGCAACGGCATAGGGCGACCGAGGATAGAAGGGAGTCTTTTCCGTTTGCGGCACCTGTTGAACAAGTCCATATAATTCTGAGGTGGAGGCTTGATAAAAACGGGTGGTTTGCTCTAGCCCTAAGATACGAATTGCTTCGAGGAGGCGGAGGGTGCCTAAGCCATCCGCATTAGCCGTATATTCCGGTGTCTCAAAGGAAACGGCGACATGACTTTGCGCTGCTAAGTTATATATCTCATCGGGTTTAACTAACTGAACGATCCGAATCAGATTGGTAGAATCCGTTAGATCTCCGTAATGCAGAAAAAAGTGTCGATTTGGCTCATGGGGATCTTGATACAGGTGATCGATGCGATCTGTATTTAAGAGAGAAGACCGCCGTTTAACCCCATGGACATGGTAACCCTTGGCAAGTAAAAATTCTGTTAAGTATGCGCCATCTTGGCCCGTAACTCCGGTAATTAAAGCAGTTTTTGGCATTTATCTCGTTTTAGGTGAATATAACTCAGGCTGCCGCTCCATAATGCTTGGAGAAATTTACCCCTAGGTCTGTGAATTCCAGAGGATTTCGTCTTCCCCGCTAGCGTTTTTTTGGCCTTTGAACAAGGATGGTCGGGGTGCAAACGGTCAATCTATCTAGATTTTTTAAAGATCTGAATGATGACTGGGCCTCGGTAAATATCCTACCCCTCTTTAATAACTTTAGGGAGAGAAAACTCAGCCTCAAGGGCTCTCGTGAGAATCTCATTTGAATCATGCTGGAGACTATCCCTCTTTTTATCACTTTGAGGTATTTTGCCGAAAGTACGCCATTCTAGCCAAGGAAGAATTAAACTATGACCCCAGTTTGGCAATAGAGAGATACCTGAGTTCCAGGTTAGTAAAGCGCTGGTTAATCTGTTGAGACCTTCTTCAGTCCTAGCTTAGCTCACCTTAATGTCCTAAATGTTAACCTAAATACTCTCCACAACTGTAGTGAGCTTAACCAACTGTTTCAGTACTTCTGATCTATCAGTGGCCTGGATCATGGCTGTGGTAGCTTATAACGAAATCAAGCCGAGGTCGCCCCCCTTAAACTTAATCCCATTACCTGTTCGGGCTCTGACTTTTGGCACTTGAACCGGGACTTCGCCGCCTCCGGTGCTGATGGCGCGTTCGGGAAGATCCCCATTGCGTACCACGCCCCGATGGCCGGAGGCAGTTCGCAGTTCCTGCTATTGGACAAGAAATTATTCAGTCGACTGCGCTTCGATTGCCTAGGCGATGATCTGGCGAGCACCTTGACGCACTAACTCGGTGAGACTATCGCTAAAATTTTTATTGCCCTGTGGTGCTTTGAAATCGATTAGATGATCTTGAGACATAGTGCATTCTCTCTAGTACATCTTGGCGTAAATCTATCTACTATATAGAGGTACAAGGTTCGAGACTTTAAAGCGATGTCACCCCTGATAGCAGCGCCCCTGAATCTGAGTGAGTCTGAGAAAGCAGATTTAGAGAAAC
>JAAUUW010000182.1 GCA_012030735.1 Acaryochloridaceae cyanobacterium SU_2_1 | reverse complement strand
GAGAACCCGTATTCTGGGGTTTATCGAATACTTCAACCGTACGATGGCAAAGCCTTTTCAATGGACTTATAAGGGCAAGCCCTTAACCGCTTAAATAGTTGATGGACTTAAGCCAAGCTGTACTAGGCTCTTCAGCACCCTTGACCTTGATGCTACCTAAAGTGATACAAGAGGGGTTTGTGTTGGCGAAAACAAAAAAATCACGCAAAGGCGATAAGAATGCCAACTTGCGTGATTTTTAAGAAGATCTACAGCAATTTATGTAACTGAGGACGTCTGTTGGTATTGAGTTTTTGCTATTCAGGTTGGACATTTTCTGTTTGTCCATGGTGACGGCCTCGGCGTCCGTGATGCTGTTCTTTTAGCTCTGCCATTTTTGTGCGTTGTACTGGGGTAAGCTCTTTGCGAATAGCCAGCATCGTCTGAAAACGAGCGTCGGACATTTCTTGATGTAACCCTTGGATGACTTGGTGTTGGGCCAGTAACTCGCTATCTGACGCATCGCTGGCCATCAAGGCTTTCATTTTGTCGTGGGCGGCGCGCATTGTGTCACGTTTGCTGGCCTTCGCTTGATTGGCTTCAGCACGAATTTGATCTATTTTGCTGGCTTGCTCTGGGGTGAGATCGAGTGCTTTGCGAAATTCTTCTTGGCGACGTTGTTTGTATTCTTCTTTATTGGGTTTGGTTGTTTGTCCGGCTTCTTGAGCCACAGCATAGCTTGGAAAAACAGATCGTCCTTCAGAAAGGTGGAAGGCGCTGCCAAGGGGAAGCATGAGGGGTAAGGCGGCGAGTAGATGGACAGGACGGAATTTAAACATGGATCAGCCTCGATTAAAGTGATGTTGGAAGAACAGCCGGTTGGTGCTGCTGTTTTGACCTTCATCATCGTGAACTTCTTCATCATAGAAAGAGGCGATCCGATTGGCCTAGGATCGTAGCTCCTAAATTGTCTAAACCAAAAGGACTGACTTTGGACTAGGACTTTAGTTCTGGAATGCTCTTCACCAGGATGGAACTATAGATCCTGTTTTGGCTAAAACCTGTCCTCTATAGTGGAACTATAGGTGGACAACCCTTGACCTAGCGATGCTGGTAAAAATTCTGGGAGGGGCTTCAACTGCCCAAGAATAATCGCGACCAATTTCCTAGCTGTCTATTCACCATTGGTAACTGCTGAGGGAGCTAGTTCCATTCGATTTTTTTGTTGCTAACCGTTTAGTATGCTTCGCTTGCTCAGACCCAACCATCCCTTTAATCTATTGCTTTATCTGGAATGGGGTTTTGCTGGGGATTGCCCTGCTCAGTTTGTTGGTGCCTTTTCCTCGAGGACCTTTTTTGGTCTCTTCATATTTCCCCAAGATGGGGGCTGCGTTTTCCCTTGGGGGTCTTGCTCTGCATTTTGGCCCTCGGGGGTATGGGGTGGCGCTTGCCTAATGGGCGATCGCGTCTTGTTCAATGGCTGTATATCGGCCTTTGTCTGTTCCTGTGTTGGGCAACTGTATTGATGGGGGGGCGCTTTCGAGATTACTTCACACCCATGTTGCTGATAGTCATGATTCGGGCCTCCTTGATTTTTCCTTGGAAACAACGTTTGATTGTTGCCCTACTGGCCTATGGCTCATTTCTATTGCCCTTGATCACAGGTTTCGAAATCTTGCAAGGGCCAGGAGCAGGGCGATTGCGTCGGGGACCCCCTCCCCCCTGGTCTCGTCCACCAGAATTGCCAGAAGAGCTATTGGCTAACCTCCAAATCAAGGCTGCACTTTTGTTTGGCTTGGTCTTGGTCTTTGTGCTTTTGATGGTGGGGGCTTTATTAACGGAGTACCACAGCCGCACAGAGCTAGCAGCGGCGAATATGCGCTTACGTCAGTATGCAGTCATGATTGAGAACCAAGCTACCTTACAAGAACGCAATCGAATTGCCCGCGAGATGCATGATTCTGTCGGCCATTCGCTGACTGCCCAAAGTATTCAGCTCGAAAATGTGGATCTGTGGATTGGTCAAAACTTGGATAAGGCAACAGAACATTTGCATAAGGCTAGACAACTGGGCAAAGAGGCGTTACAAAACGTTCGTCAGACCGTGGCCGCCCTTCGCAGTGATCCGCTGCGCGGGCAATCTTTGTCGCAAGCTTTGATTGAGGTCACCCAAGATTTTGAGCGGACTACAGCCATTCAGGTAAAGTTAGAGATTGATCTAAGCATATCTGTCCCTAAGGAGATTGCAGCGGCGCTATATCGGTTGATCCAAGAGGCCCTCACTAATGTCTCTCGCCATAGCAGGGCTAGCCAGGTTCAGATTGAACTACAGGAAACAGCTCAGGGGTTATTTCTGAGTATTGCTGATGACGGCCAAGGCTTTCAGTTGACCCAAAACACGACTGGATTTGGCTTGCAAGGGATGAAGGAGCGTACCGCAGCCTTAGGGGGAACCTTCCAATTGGCGAGTCAGCCCCAGCAAGGTTGCCAGATTCAGATTGTAATTCCGATTGTGACTCCGAGACCTGGAGCCTTGTTATGATCCGTGTTTTGTTGGTTGATGATCAGAGTATTGTGCGCGAAGGGCTGTCTAGTTTACTGACCGCTAAACCTGATTTGACCGTGGTGGGCGAAGCAGAAAATGGCAAAATAGCCGTGGAACAGGCCTTAGCCCTACAGCCCGATATGATTTTGATGGATCTGCGCATGCCAGTCATGGATGGGGTGGCGGCGACCCAGGCCCTTAAGGAGAAAGCGCCCCATATTCCTATTTTGGTGCTCACCACCTTTGATGATGAAGACTATGTGCGACAAGCGATGGTCTATGGTGCCAAGGGCTATCTCCTCAAGGATACGCCCTCTGAAGAGCTAGCCGAGGCAATTCGAGCGGTGCATAAAGGCTATACTCATTTTGGTCCAGGCTTATTTGAGAAAATGATGGCCGCCACCCTCACCGTTGCTAGACCGCCAGAGCTAGAGGAACTGACACCCCGAGAGCAAGAGGTGCTAGCCTTGATTGCAGCGGGCCAAAGTAACCGTGAAATTGCCCAGGCGCTATTTATTTCAGAGCGGACGGTCAAAAACCATGTGAATAGTATTTTGAAGCGGCTCAACCTGCGAGATCGCACCCAAGCCGCCATACTCGCCACCCATTTGCACCAGCGGCAGACCCCTGCACCCCCCAACGGCCCAGCCTGATCTCAGTCAATGATTGAATTAAGCGCTAATCCAGCAGCATTAACCTGAGTATGATACTGAGCCCCAGTGAAACCATCGCAATGACAGGCGCAGAGGTCGTCTATTATCCTCATTTTTTTTAACCTAGCAACCTGTGATCAGATCAGCCAATGTCTACATCAAGAGATTGACTGGCGACAAGACAGTGCCGTGATTTTTGGTAAGCGGCATCAATTGCCCAGGCTAACGGCCTGGTATGGCGACCCTGGCAAATCTTACGCCTATTCCGGCATCCTGATGGAGCCATTGCCCTGGGCAAGCACCTTACAACAGATTAAAGCGGCGATAGAACCCATTGCGAACATTGAATTTAATAGTGTGCTGCTCAACTTATACCGAAATGGCCAAGACAGCATGGGCTGGCATAGCGATAACGAACCAGAATTGGGGCAAAATCCGGTGATCGGCTCAGTCAGCTTTGGGGGCACCCGGCGTATGCGTTTCAGGCATAAATATCAACCTGATCTCCCTAAGGTAAGCCTGAGCTTAAGCAATGGCAGTTTTTTGCTGATGGCGGGAACCACCCAAGAGTATTGGCAGCATCAGGTACCCAAAACCCAGCGGGTCATTGACCCGAGAATTAACCTGACCTTTCGGCAAATTGTTGGCTAGTTAGTTCGTACTATGAATAGCCTCTTTAGGGACAAAACTCTCCCGCGCTTCTTCGCCGCTTAGGGTGAGGGGAAGGTTAGAGGATGGTTTGCTATCCCTCTGAATCAGAGGCATCTGCGCAGACTTGCGCCATAATCTTAGGGAGAATGGAGTAGACTCGAACCAGAGTATTTCATCTCTCCCCTCAGCGCATTCGGCTGAAATTTGTATTCACTTCCCTAGACATCTTGATTATGACTCAGCTCACTGCAACTGCATCAACCGCTATGACTGCTGATAAGCGAGGACTTCCTGTCACAATCATTACTGGCTTTTTAGGCAGTGGCAAAACCACTCTTCTCAATCATATTCTCGCCAACCAAGAGGGTCTAAAGACAGCGGTGTTGGTCAATGAATTTGGTGAGATTGGCATTGATAACGAACTGCTGATCAGTACGGGTGAAGATATGGTGGAGCTGAGCAATGGCTGCATCTGCTGCACGATTAATGATGACTTGGTCAATGCGGTCTATAAAGTGATGGAGCGCTCTGAAAAGATCGATTATCTGGTGGTGGAAACCACGGGTCTTGCCGATCCCTTGCCCGTTGCCCTGACTTTTTTAGGAACGGATCTCCGGGATGTGACTCGCTTGGACTCGATTGTGACTCTGGTAGATTCAGAGAACTTTAGTCTCGATCTGTTTAATAGTGAGGCGGCCCAAAGTCAGATTGCCTATGGCGATATTATTTTACTCAATAAGGCAGATCTAGTCGATGAAGCGGATCTAGATCTTTTGGAGGTACGTATTCGAGAAATGCGTGAGGGGGCAAGAATTATCAGAACAACTAAGGGCGTAGTACCCTTGCCCTTAGTGCTCAGTGTGGGTTTGTTTGAGTCTGATAAATATTTTGCAGAGTTGCCCGCAGATCAGCAATCTGGCCATGATCATGATCGCAGTTACTGTGATCAGCATGGCCATCCAGATCACGGACATACTGATCACAGTAACTGCGATCATG
>JAAUUW010000181.1 GCA_012030735.1 Acaryochloridaceae cyanobacterium SU_2_1 | reverse complement strand
GCCTTCCAAGGCAATTTTGAGGGTGTCGGGGTCGCGTAGATCTCCTTTAACCAAGGCGGCTCCCCATTCTGTAAGAAAGGAGGCAGCTCGAGGTGTGCGGACTAAGCAGGTGACCTCATGTCCTTCATCTAAGGCGCGACGGGCAATTTGTCTGCCAAGGGTTCCTGTTGCACCAATGATTAATAGATTCATGAGGAGTAAATTACAAATCTTAACTTTTGTAATATTTTATCAGAAAGTTGAGACCTTCATAGACTGATTTTGGTGGAGATTTTGCAGAAGGTGTTGAATAATTGGCTTGGCTATAGCCCTTGGAGTTGTGATCGCGGTTCAAATGTCCGCAGGGCAGCCAATTGCTCGTATAGCTCTTGCTCTTGGGCAGTCAGGCTTGGGGGAGGGGTAATTTGAATTTTTATCATCAGGTCAGTTGCACCTCCTTTTTTTGTGGCCAACCCTTGCCTCGCAGTCGCAGGGATTGGCCGGATTTGATCCCGGCAGGGGATCTTTAAGGACACTGTCCCCGAGGGGGTGGGTATCTCTACTTGGGTGCCAAGCACCGCTTCATCGGGGCTGAGGGGTAATGCGCAGACTAGATGCTTGTGATCAAACTCAAAGAAGGAATGGGGTTTGAACTTGACCTTTAAGTACAAATCACCTCGGGTTTGGGTGAGGGGGTTGAGCTGTCCCTTGCCCTTAAGGCGAATCCGACTCTTGGGTTGGGTCCCTGGGGGGATCTGCACGGTAATCGTTTCTGTGCCACCAATGGTGAGTCGTTTCTGAACCCCATGCAGTGCTTCTGCGAAGGTTAACAGCAATTCAGCTTCAGCATCGGCAGAGGGCGCAGTACCACTGAAGCCAGAATTGATGCCAGGGAAGTCTTGAAAGGCAGAGAAGCCAGCGGGTCCCCTAGGGGTGGATTGATGTGAGTAACGCTCTTTGACGTTGTTAGGGCCAGCACCAAAGCCTGAAAATCGCCCCAGGAGTTCGTTGATAAAATCTTCAAAACTACCATATTGACCAAAGTCAGTATCAAAGCCGCCGGAGCCTGGATAGCCACCCCGCGCTTGTTGCCAATATTGGCCGAACTGATCGTATTTGCTGCGCTTGTCAGGGTCACAGAGGACTTCGTAGGCTTCGTTGATTTCCTTGAATTTTGCCTCAGCGATCGGGTCGCCAGGGTTCATGTCAGGATGATACTGGCGGGCTAGCTGACGATACGTCTTTTTAATTTCGGCTTCGCTAGCAGTTTTGCTAAGGCCCAAAATTTTGTAATAGTCTTTGTAATCATTCGCCGACATGCATAACTCTCCTGCTCTTAGGGTGAGCTTAATTTCACCCTACCAAGATTGATTAAAGCCGAGGTTCGGTTCCTGCTAAACAGCTTGGGTATAAAACCGAACCCTCTACCCCTTGGGTGTCGGGTCTAGTTCATAGACAAAGTTAGGATGGTGTTGGGGTCTGATAAAGCTCAGTTAAAAGGACTCTGTATAAAACAACTCAGTAAAAAACGGCTTTGCTAGGGCAGCTTAGACTCTCCGGCTTCAGGTAGAAAGGTTTTACGAACTAGTTTATGCAGACTGGGCAGCGCCAGCCAGCCCACAATCAGCAGTAAGACCAACAGGCCAAACTGAGAGACGCCGGTAATCAGTTGGGATAAGGGAATAACCTGTCCGGCAAAAAAAGCTAGGGACACCATGGTTACAGCCCATAGGACTGAGCCTAGGGTATTAAAAAGTAGAAACTGAGGAAAGGGCATACCGGCAATGCCTGCTAGGGGACTAGCAAAAATGCGCAGTAAGGCGACGAAGCGACCGAGCAAAACGGTACGAGCTGCATTGGTGGCAAACCGATCCTTGATTTCTAAGAGGCGCTCTTCGCCCAGGTTGAGCAGTTGGCCGATTTTAGATAAGAGGGGCCAACCCCCGTAAAAACCAACCCAGTACCCGCAGGTGCCACCGATGGTAGAGCCTGCGATCGCACAGAGCAGCACCCATCCGTATTGGAGATCACCTTCTCCGGCAAGGAACCCTCCCACAATCACAATGGCTTCACCGGGCAGGGGAAGGCCCAGGTTCTCTAGCAAAATGCCGAAAAAGACCACCCAATAGCCATACTGATGAGCCAGCGCTTGGAGGGTATCTAAGGAAATCCAGTCCATAAAAAATCACATGAAATACAGAACAGATTGGCCCAGGACATTTCTTGAGAATCGGGCGCAATCTGTGTTAGATGGCTATTTCCCTAAGCTTGGCTTAGGGGGGTTTGAATTTGTCAATGTCAGGCACAGAAAGATTTAGAGATATCTAAACCTTATGGTACAGACATTTTAGACAATCCGACGATAAACCGCACAGAGGCGACTGGGGCTAAAAACCTTAGCTTGAAACATAAAATTGGGGGGAACATTAATAATCACATAATCGGGAGATTCATGATATTGCTCAAATAGGGCTGGCATCCCCTTCGGCGTATGGGCGCTATAGGGGACAGGCTGAAAGATTAATTCCGTGAATTCAACGTTTTGGGCCGTTGATTCTCGCGCCACTTGCGCCAGAAAACTCTCTGTTTGCAACAATTCAAACAGAGTGGCTTTGATATTGGGGTCAAGGGTGAAGCTGCCGTCAAAGTCGTTAATTATTTTGAGATTAGCCATGGAGATTCAGGACTTGGAAACAATCTATTGATGAGGTAGGAAATTAAGCTTACCTGGCTTGCCCTAGCTGATAAACCTAAACCCATTGAGGGTGACGGTGAATTGCCCTATTTAGAGAAATAGGGCTGCTGCAGGTATCGCCACGATCTAGTAACAGTTAAGCAGGGAATGATCTAGAGATTTAGAGTTAGCCCCTTAGTCCTTAGACTGCTCTAAGATGCCTGCAAACCGCTTTTTGACTCCCTCGAGATGGGGCCTTCAGGCTGGATGCCCGCATGGTATTTGGACTCCTCCAAGGCCATGAACATCATCACTAAATTTTCTTGGGTTTTCTGAACGGCCTCGGCAAGCTGTTCGCGGTTGCCCGTCATGGTCTCGACCTGCTCATTTAGGGCGGCTAGTTGGTCCTGGGTTTCTTCTAAGGTCTGATGGGTCGTTTGTTGCTTAACGATAGAGCGTGTTTGTAAAAAGATGATCAGAATAATGCTTGCAATGAAGGCGAGAAACAGGAAATCCGGAGCCATGGAATCAGTCGGAGTCATATTAAAATTCCTTAGTATATTGCCAGTAGGGAGTTGTAAAACGGTTTGCATCGGCATAAACACTCTTATTTATGGGTTACCACTTTGGGGATCACCTGTAAAGTCTTCGGGCCGAGATTGAAAGACCCTCCCTGGAAGTGCTGGGCATGGGTAGAGTCTTAAGGTTGGAAAGACTGACTCTGAGGGCTGTAACTGAGGATTGAGGAGTGTTTTTAGCCTTTTTTCCTTATCCAAAACAAAAAAATACTGAATTTGACTGAATTGGCAATCCGAGAACCTTGGGAGTCAGTCCGAGTTGTTAAATATTTTGGTACTCCCTTTCACAATTATCTCGGTAAATCAGTGCGATCTCATCTAAACATTTTGTAGCTATTGTGCAAGGGAGCATAGAACTCGGGCAACCTTAGGGGGGGATAGCCACCCACTTAAAACATCCGGGTTTAGCAAGGCCCATAGCCTGAGTTTTCTAGATCTACAACGTGACTCTTCTTTGCATATGAACAGCAATGCTTGGAACAAAATCCTTCCCAGCTACAAGCCATCCCCCGCTTTGCACCCCATTGAACAAGACCTCTTCACTGTCAAGGCATTGACTCAAGCGGTGTTGCAATCCATTGGCGACGCTGTAATTACGGTTAATGCCCAAGGCCGGATTCGCCATCTCAATCCCGTGGCCGAGACTTTGACGGGCTGGCAGTGTGAAGAGATCTACAACTTGCCCGCTTCCCAGGTGATTAAGCTAGTGGAAGATAGAACTCATCCCTGGCCCACGAATTGGCTGCAGACAATATTGCGAAAGGCTTCCCAGGCTAGCCTCGATCATCCCTCCCAATCAGATCCCGCTCAGACCCCCTCCAAAACTGCTCTATTGATTGATCGCCAAGGCCATTATTCTGCTATTGAGCCTGTGGTTACACCCTTGCGCGATCGCACCGGTCAAGTCCAGGGTGCCGTGATCGTTCTTCGAGACGCTACTGCCCCTAACGGAGAATCCACACATTTTTGGCAAGCCAATTATGATCCCCTCACCGGATTAGCCAATCGCTACAGTTTCGAGCAAATTCTCTCCCAGGCCTTGCATGCTGCCCAACAAAACCATGAGCAACATGTCCTCTGCCACCTCAACCTCGACCAATTTCGGGTAATTAACGATACCTATGGCCATGCAGCTGGGGATGCACTACTCCGACAAATCATTCCCTTACTGCAACATCCCGTCCGCATATCCGATACCCTCGCTCGCCTAGAGGGGGGATAAATTTTGCCTACTGCTACGCCAATGCACCTTAGAACATGCCAAAGCCATTGTCGAGCAAATTCGCCAGAGAATTCAAGACTTTCGCTATACCTGGGCCAATCAAACCCTTAGAATTGGTGTCAGCATTGGCCTTGTCGCCATTCACTACAATAGCCCCAACATTAGCAGCCTTCTCAGTGCCGCAGACGCTGCTTGCTACACGGCCAAAGCGAGGGGACGCAATCGCATCCATTCTTATCATCTCGACGATATAGACCTTATTCAACAAAGAGGCAGCCAGCGGTGGAGCCTACGCATCAAACAAGCCCTAGACGAAATCGCTTGTTCTCTTATGTCGAAGCCATCGTGCCCGCCTGCCAGAACAGCCGGACAATGCTGCGAAGTGCTCC
>JAAUUW010000001.1 GCA_012030735.1 Acaryochloridaceae cyanobacterium SU_2_1 | reverse complement strand
GGAGGCTAAGGGGTCCACAGCTAAGTTGTCTTGGGAAAGCTGCTTAAAGGTTAGCCGCTCGTTTTCGACGGTCGCTTCGATCCTATCTCCTTCACCATACTCTCCGCGCAGAATAGCCTTAGCGAGTTGGGTTTCTAGCTCTCGCTGAATGGCGCGTTTCAGGGGACGGGCGCCATAGACAGGGTCATAACCCACCTCTACCAAGAAGTCTAAGGCTGTATCGGATAGGGTTAAGGTCATTTTGCGATCGCGCAACTGTCCTTCTAGTCGCTGCACCTGCAATTGGACAATCTGCCGTAGCTGATCCTTCCGCAGGCTACGGAAAATAATCATCTCATCAATACGATTGAGAAACTCGGGCTTAAAGCTGGCGCGCATCGCTTCCATAACCCGCGTTTGCATTTCAAGATGGCGACTGTCATCTCCCGCAATATCCAAAATATATTGGGAACCAATATTACTGGTCATAATGATCACGCTATTCTTAAAATCTACAGTGCGTCCATTGGGAATCCGTGACTCGGCCATCATCCAAAATTTGCAACATGATGTTAAAGACATCAGGATGGGCTTTTTCAATTTCATCAAACAGAATCACCGTATAGGGTCGGCGACGCACAGCTTCGGTGAGTTGGCCGCCTTCATCGTAGCCAACATAGCCCGGCGGTGCCCCAATCAGGCGGGAAACCGTGTGCTTTTCCATATATTCCGACATGTCAATGCGCACCATTGCCTCCTCCGTGTCGAAGAGGTAGGCGGCTAGGGCCTTAGCCAGTTCTGTCTTGCCCACGCCCGTTGGCCCCAAGAAGATAAAGCTAGCAATGGGTCGATTCGGATCAGCCAGGCCAGCCCGCGATCGTTGAATCGCGTCAGCAACAGCGGTGACGGCTTCCTCTTGACCAATCACCCGTTGGTGTAATTCCTCCTCTAGGTGCAAGAGCTTAGCCATTTCCGATTCCACCAGCTTGCTGATCGGAATGCCGGTCCATTTAGAAATAATTTCGGCAATATCCGCCTCGGTCACCTCTTCGCGCAGCAAGGGGTTACTACTGGTTTGCTGTTGGGCCAACTTGGTTTCCGCCTCCTCAAGTTGGCGCTGCAAATTGGTCAATTTTCCATATTTAAGCTCGGCAGCTTGGTTGAGATCATAATTGCGTTCAGCCTGCTGAATTTCGATATTGACGCGATCAATTTCTTCTTTGATGGTTTTGATGTCATCAATGATCTGTTTCTCAGACTGCCATTGGGCATTGAGGCTTTTTTGATCCTCTTGCCAGCTGGCCAGCTCTTGTTCCAAGCGCTCTAGACGTTCTAGGGAGGCCCGATCGTTTTCCTTCTCTAGGGAAAGCCGCTCCATCTCGAGCTGCAACACCTTGCGATCGATCTCATCGAGTTCTTCGGGTTTGGAGGTAATCTCCATTTTTAATTTGGCGGCAGCTTCATCCATCAGATCGATGGCCTTATCGGGCAAAAAGCGATCGCTAATATAGCGCGTTGATAGAGTTGCCGCCGCCACCAAGGCATTATCAGCAATTTTGACGCCGTGATGAACCTCGTACCGTTCCTTTAAACCTCGCAAAATCGACACCGTATCAGGAATATTGGGCTGATCAATATAGACCTGCTGAAAGCGCCGTTCTAGGGCAGCATCTTTTTCGATATATTTGCGGTATTCATCCAGGGTGGTGGCCCCAATACATCGCAACTCGCCCCTGGCTAGCATCGGCTTGAGCAGATTGCCCGCATCCATCGCCCCTTGGCTGGCCCCTGCCCCAACCACAGTATGAATTTCATCAATAAATAAAATGATCAAGCCACCGGAATCGGTGACCTCCTTGAGGACGGCCTTGAGGCGCTCTTCAAATTCACCCCGATATTTTGCCCCAGCGATCAGAGATCCCATGTCGAGAGCGATCAGCTTGCGATCGCGCAAAGAATCAGGTACATCCCGTGCCACAATTCGCTGGGCTAGGCCCTCTGCAATCGCAGTTTTGCCCACTCCCGGCTCCCCAATTAAAACGGGGTTATTTTTGGTGCGCCGCGACAGAATTTGAATCGTCCGCCGAATCTCATCATCCCGGCCAATCACAGGATCAAGCTTGCCCAGGCGAGCTAATTCCGTCAGATCTCGGCCATATTTATCTAGGGATTCATACTTGCCCTCTGGGTTCTGATCGGTCACTTTATGACTCCCTCGCATATCTTCTACTATTTTTTTGAGCTGAGACTCGACTAAACCCAATTCCCGCAGGAAAATTTGGCCAAACCGGTCATCCTGCCCATAGGCTAGAACCAAATGCTCAATAGAAATAAACTCATCACCATAATCCTTGCGCAGTGCCTCAGACCGATCCAGCAAGGTATCTAGACTGCGCCCCAAAAGAACAGAACATGCTTGGTGTCGTGAGCTTGGCTTGGCTATTGATGAAAGCAGAGGTGCGATCGCGCAGACGCACCACATCTACCCCCGCCTTATTAAAAATTTGCACCGCCAAACCGTCGCCCTCTAGCAAGGCTTGCAGCAAATGTTCACTCTCGATTTGCTGTTGTTGAGCCTCCTTTGCCAGCTCAGGCGTACGCACAATCGCCGCCCAAGCCTTTTCAGTAAATTGATCACGATTGGTGGGTTGCATCTCGCTAAACCTTCTCCCTCTTAGATCAGCAACATCCTACCCAGATCACAATGTCCTATCATCGGAGGCCAAAGTCGAACTGGATATTCCCCATTGTAAGAATAGAACTGTTCTCCCTTGGATCGGTCATTACCCCCTTAGCATTAGACATTGCCGCCTAGACAAAAGTAGCTTTCAAGCCCAGGCACATACACCATCTCACTTATAAAAATAGAACCCCCAATGCTTACAATCTCATGTCCCTCTGTGCTAGTGAATAATAACGACTAAAATCGTGATATAGACCTTGGATTCAGTGCTAGCTTCAGCAACGCAATAGGGAGTAGAAGCAAACTCTATTCAGTCCACCAACCATAGTATGTCCCCCACACCATGACCCTTACCAACAGAGTAGAATTTCTAGACGAATTCGATGTCATTGTCGTCGGCGCAGGACATGCGGGTTGTGAAGCTGCCTTAGCGACAGCCCGCCTCGGCTGTCACACCCTACTGCTCACCCTCAACTTAGACAAAATTGCCTGGCAACCCTGCAACCCAGCCGTAGGGGCTCCAGCTAAATCACAATTAACCCATGAAGTCGACGCCCTTGGAGGTGAAATCGGCAAAATGGCCGATCGCACCTATTTACAAAAGCGCTTACTCAATAATTCTCGCGGACCCGCAGTCTGGGCTTTACGCGCCCAAACAGACAAGCGCGAATATGCTGCCGTCATGAAAACCATCGTCGAGAACCAGCCCCACCTAACCGTAAGAGAAGGGATGGTAACCGATTTAGTTTTGGGCAACCAAAATCAAGTGGTGGGGGTAGAAACCTACTTTGGGGTGGCCTTCCGTTGCCAAACCGTCATCCTCACAACAGGAACCTTCTTAGGAGGCCGCATTTGGGTAGGCAATAAATCCATGCCTGCGGGTCGGGCTGGAGAATTTGCCGCCGAAGGACTAACGGCCACCCTTAATCGCTTGGGGTTTGAAACAGGTCGCTTAAAAACAGGCACCCCGGCAAGAGTCGATAAGCGGTCCGTAAACTATAGCGCCATGGAGCCTCAACCACCCGATGAGCAGGTGCGCTGGTTCAGTTTTGATCCAGCCCTGTGGGTCGAGCGAGAGCAAATGAACTGCTACATTACCCACACTACCCCTGCGACCCATCAGTTGATCCAAGATAACTTGCACCTTTCCCCGGTCTATGGGGGTTGGGTAGACGCCAAGGGTCCCCGTTACTGTCCCAGCATCGAAGATAAAATTGTGCGCTTCGCCGATAAGGCAAGCCATCAGATTTTTATCGAACCCGAAGGCCGAGATATTCCTGAGCTTTATATTCAAGGCTTCTCCACAGGCTTACCTGAGAGCTTACAGCTGCAACTGCTACGCTCCCTACCCGGCCTGGAACAATGCGCTATGTTGCGGCCAGCCTATGCGGTGGAATATGACTATTTACCGGCCACCCAATGTTATCCCACCCTGATGACCAAGCGCATCGAAGGGCTATTTTGTGCTGGTCAAATCAATGGCACCACTGGCTATGAAGAAGCCGCAGCCCAAGGCATTGTCGCTGGAATTAATGCCGCCCGTTTTGTCAAACAGCAAGAGATGATCATCTTTGCTCGGTCTGAAAGCTATATTGGGACGTTAATTGATGATCTATGCACCAAGGATCTACGCGAACCCTATCGGATGTTAACTGGTCGTTCAGAGTACCGATTGCTCTTGCGCTCGGACAATGCCGATCGGCGGCTCACGCCCTTAGGTCGTGAGGTCGGTTTAATTGATGATCGCCGCTGGCAATTATTTACAGACAAACAAGCCCGGATACAAACAGAAATTCAACGACTGCAAAACACACGAATTAAGGAACAAGAAGCTGCAGGTCAGACCCTGATCACAGCGACAGGTCAAGGGATTAAAGGTGCCGTTTCACTGGCAGACTTCCTGCGGCGCCCTCAGGTTCACTATAGTCATTTAGAGCAATGCGGCCTCGGCATAGTGAGCCTCAATCAGGCAGAGAAGGAAGGGGTTGAAATTGAAATTAAGTATGCGGGCTATATTCAACGGCAACAGCGACAGATCGATCAAGTTGCCCGCCAAGAATACCGGAAGTTACCCCAAGATCTTGACTATGCAGGCATCAAAACTCTGTCTATGGAAGCCCGAGAAAAACTCGCCCAGGTCCAACCCTTAACCCTCGGCCAAGCCTCCCGAATTGGTGGGGTCAACCCTGCCGATATCAATGCCCTATTACTGTACTTAGAAACATTGACCCGCCTATCGATAACAGCCAGGGATGCTACTCGGTCTGTTTTGACCAACAAAGACTTGGGCAGAACCACAAGCTAGCCTTACGCCTGTGATACCATGTAAAAGCCTTACCCCAGCGTAGGCATAAACGGGATGTAGCGCAGCTTGGTAGCGCGCCTGCTTTGGGAGCAGGATGCCGCAGGTTCGAATCCTGTCATCCCGATTGTTTCTAGTGTTCAGCAAGCACGCCAAAAACCACGGATCGTGATCTCGATATAGTGTGTGGCCGCTATCCTATCAACCTCTGGGCTCTCTTCAGCTACCCCTATTGGCTGAGTCAGATAGACGTTCAGGGAAGCACTTTTCCGTAGGGGCTTTGATACCCTTTGGGTTGCTCTCCTTTCGTGCACATCACTTCTCCAGCTATCTCAATGGCACTCCCGTCTGTCTCTAAATACTTCAGGGCCGCTGCCCTTGCCAGACACCTCCCTTCCTTCAGGCTTTGTTGGGTGTTCTCTTCACTGGTAAGCATCGAAGGGCTGATGTCTATGGTCATTTCTATTGTTACTTGTGGCCCTTCAATGCCCAACATAGGTTTAACAGGCAATATTTCAGGTCAACAAGATCAAAGCCCGAAACCAGTTGGGGGTGATCCATTGACAGCAGTTGAGTTTGCAGTTGACGATAGAGTTGAGGGGGTGACATGGTTTTGCTTTGTGTTGGGGAAATTAAGCATCACATTGAATGCTCCTCTTTGTCCCTTCTGATGAATTGCAGTATTCCCTACTGGGAAGCCTTTTACGGCTTTTCCGCACCACTAAAGCCTCAGACCTAAATCCTTACCTATCAGCATCGCCAAAAATTTATGTCTTCTCCCCTCTGGCCCTATATTAGTCCTGGCGTTCCTGATGAGTTGTTTGAACGGCTCCCTGGCATCCCCATGACCCAGCGAGATACGCGGTTGCTGTTGATTTCGCAATTACGGCTGTTACCCAATACGGTCTTGTGGGATATTGGCGCTGGAACTGGCACCATTCCTGTAGAGACTGGATTACTGTGTCCTCAAGGGCAGATTGTGGCGATTGAGCGAGATGAAGAAGTGGTCAATTTAATTCAAAGCAATTGCGATCGCTTTGCCGTGAAGAATGTCTTGATTATTCAAGGGAGCGCACCAAACTGCCTCAAAAAGATAGATCACCTTCCCAACCGCATTTGCATCGAAGGCGGCCACCCGATCCAAGCCATTCTAACCAGCGCTTGGGACTATTTAGATACCACTGGCCGAATCGTTGCCACAGCCTCAAGCTTAGAAAGTCTCTACATCATTTCCGAAACCTTTGCCAAACTCCATGTTCGGAATATTGAAGTGGTGCAATCTGTGATCAATCGCCTCGAGAATCGAGGCCGACGCCAGACCTTTGCCGCCGTCGATCCCATCTTTATCCTCAGTGGCGAGAAACTCTAGGGAGAACGCCAAATTTTAGGGTGTTTACGTGATCAAGAAAAATAAATTGTTGGCCGCAAAAATTTCTCCCTCAATCGAAGTCAAAGGATCCTCAGTTCCTGACAGCGATAAAATCATCTAAGGCTGACAACATGATTTCTAAAGCTCTATTCTAAATAGAGTCATAACTTGTCAGTGAGAGTGGTGAGCTGATCGCAGATATTTAAGTTTTGTGTAAAAAATGCATAATTTATTGAACTTGCAGCGAAATCTATATTTATCGACACTCTACTATTAGAAAAGCATTTCAGAGACACTAAGCCTGTTGTCAGCAATAATTATAAAAATATTTATATATGCTTAAGATTAAGTTCAGCAAGCTTGATTTTAACTGGACGTTTAACACATCGCTTAGTAGCATAAAAGACAATGGGTATAAAATGGTTCCAAATTTAGAAAAGAATCAGCTCATGGGGCGTAAGGTATTGGGTTAATGGCTAAAATGTCAGACAAAGTTATTGCATATAGATATCATGTACTGGACACTTTAGCGAAGGGTGCCTTTGGGACTACTTATCTAGCCCAAGACACCTATCTTTCAGAAAGTTCTAAATGTGTTATCAAGCAGCTCAAGCCTGATTCCAATGATCCAGCCTTTCTCAAAATTGCGCGACGATTATTTGAGCAAGAAGCTAGAATTTTAGGCAGTTTGGGTAACCATCCTCGTATTCCTAATCTGTTGTCATATTTTGAATCAGACCAAGACTTCTTCTTAGTACAAGAATTCATTGATGGAACCTCCATCTCTAAAGAACTCAGTCACGATAAGCGCTGGCCCCAATCTAAGGTTCAAGCCTTTCTTGAGGAATGCTTAAAGATTCTTCAGTTTGTCCATGGCCTAGGTGTCATTCATCGGGATATTAAGCCCGACAACTTAATTCGACGATTGCCCGATCAAGCTGTTTTTTTGTTGGACTTTGGTGCAGTGAAAGAAATTAGCCGCAACCAAGGTAAAACTCAATTGGTGGAGACAACCATTGCCGTCGGCACCCCAGGATATATGCCTGATGAGCAAATCCGAGGCAAGCCTCATTTTAGTAGCGATATTTATGCGCTGGGTGCCATTGGCATCTATGGTTTAACAGGAATTAGGCCCATTACTTTTGAGCGCAGCCTCGAAGATGAAATCATCTGGGAAGATCATGCCGAGGTTAATCCTGTCCTAGCTGAGATTTTGAGCAAGATGGTGCAGCGGGATTACCGTAAACGCTATCAATCAGCAGCAGATGTCTTAGCGGATTTAGCGAAATTAACCCTTCAATCTGCTCCAGAAATAGCAGGAACTGACACTCAAGTGCAGATCAGCCAGGCTAAAGTTGCTGCTCCTGCTATCTCAGATCCAGCGGTTGCTGTTTCAGTGAAAAATGACTCGCAAGGGACTAAACCTGAACTAGCTACTATCTTCCAGGTTCAAGATTCTTGGCCAGACCCCAGTGCAGCAGCGCTGAAGAAGACTGATGTTCAGACGGCTGTCCAGTTAGAGCAAGAAACACTGCGGGTCCCTGCCGATGGCGCAGAGCATCAGCCCCGATGGCGGCGGACTGCGCTGAGGCTGTTGCTCCCCACCACAATTCTTTTAGGTGCTGGAGCTGGGGTATTTTTTCTGTTAGAAAGGCCAAACGAGCTGGGGCGCATGACCGCCGAACTGAATCAACTCTATGGACAACAAAAATATTCTGAATGTATTAACAAGGGAGAATCAGCCCTCGCTAGCCTTACTTCTTCTCGTCAACAGTTACTCAATCCTTTGTCTAAGTGCTATTTAGAGCAGGCTAACCAAATGGCAGCTCAAAAGAAGTTTGGAGATGCGGTGCAAATGGTGGCCAAGGTTTCTGATCAAAGCACCTATCATTTTCAGGCTCAAGAGAAATTAAGTGACTGGTCAACCCGTTTGCTTCAAAATGCTCGACGTGATTACGAGGTCAACGGTAATTTAAAACAGGCGATGGCCTCGGTGGAGCACATTCCTCAGTCGAGTCTGATTAAACCCCAAGCTACTTTGGAAGCGAAAAAATGGCAAGACAAACATAATGCCAATCAGAAAAAGATAGACACAGCCAAAAAAGCCTTGAAAGAAGGACGGGCTGAGGATGCGATCGCAACCACTAAGCAAATCAAAGCCCCAGAATATTGGAAGAAAGTAGCCGATCAAGTTCAAAAAGAGGCAGAAGTTGCGATCGCCAATCGGCCAGCGCCCCAACCAGAGTGGCAACCACCCTCCCAAACCGCAGCCGCCCCAACCTGGAGTTCTACACCCGATAGTCCCGTTTATGAACCAGCCCCGGCTTATCAGCAACCAGCCCCAGCCTACCAACCCCCAGCTTATCAGCAACCAGCCCCAGCTTATCAACCCCCGCCTCCCCCTCAGAAGGAAGTTGTGAATGTTTGCCCAGGCCCCTTATGCACACAGTAAGGTCTTTGGTCGACACCCATCAGCCCTTTGATGATGTGTTTGCTGCTCAAACACTAGCGCTTGATCTGTCAGTGATTTTTTAGTGATAACAAAAAGGTATGACAATGAATTATTTCTCTAGAGTTCTGTTCGCGTCCTCCTTGCTCATTGCAGGCATAACTCAAGCGGTCAATATCTCCTCTGTCTCGGCTGAACCTTTCAGTACAGCCGAACAAATCACACCTATTTTGCCTACGACTGTGCCGGGGAGAAGTGCAACCTCTCCTCAGCTGCAGCCAGGTCTTTCGCCAGATCAACCCATCAAGCCTAAAATTCGGTACGAATGTAAAAGCGAGGCAAATAAGTTATCAACCGTAGCCCATACAGAGCGCGGCATGATTGAGCTGATTGTTTGGGAAAGTAACTATTTTGGGGCGCGATGGTCACCTGCCGTGCGCTGTTCCACGGTAACGCAACGATTCCAAACTTTCTCTGATCAAAAATTGCTTCAATTCATCTCTACAGGAAATTTGAATAACTATAATGTGATTTGCGTTTCTGGCAAATCTGGCGATTGCATTGATCAAGGCTTACTCATTACGCTTGAAGCTAGAGATCAGCCCACGCAGGTATTGCGCCAGTTATTTAATTATAAAACTAGTATTCGCCGTGGACCTCAGACAAAAGAGGTCATTGATGTCGAACGCTTATTGAATGAGAGGGTGCCTGTCTCTGGACCTGAAACCTCTGCTCTTGAAGAGGTGACTCCCTCTCCCTAGTCACTCAAAGATCTGGGGTAAAGGCATCACCGAAGATCTAAAAACAGCGGGGGATCAACTGAACTTAGGAAAATACCTAGAGGCAATGGATTGGTCGGTTTTGCTTTCGAATTTCTAGGGGCCATCGATAACTCGCCCCTAGAATCAAACACCCAACCAGATTGATGTTGAGTCGGTGCCCTATTATTCTACTTTGCTGCATAAACAGCAGAAATATAGGCAATCTGAGTATTCCAAGTGACGGTTTGGTGGAGGAGCTGTTGGGTCATTTGCGATCGCACCTCCCCCACTTCCCCCTCAGATAAATGCTCCAGCAACCGATCTCGATAGGACAGCCGCTCAGCCCTCGAAGAAAACCACCGCTCCAGCAACTTCGGCGTCACATACAGCTCAAAGCTGCTTTCTTCTAGATCAATCGTGACCTGAAAATCCAAGGCATTAAAAACTTGCTCTAACCCCTCAGGAGTAGCCGCCAAATCACCCACATTATAGAGACTCTCTTCCGCCGCCACCCACCGATCGTATAGCCCCGGTTCCTTGGGCAAATCCACCAGCTCATAAAGACGCTGACTCTGACTGGGAACGTTCTCCGCCAGAATGATCCGGCCCGTGGGTTGTAGCAGAGAAACCAACTGTGCTGCAATTTCCGATTGCTGCCTATGACCCATCAAAATATTGCGACCCAAAATAGCATCGAAGGCTTGATCTGCCAGCGCAGACTTCAGATTCAACAGATCGGCCTGAACAAGGATCGGCCGCTGTAGCTCAGATAATTGACTGGCCTGTGTTTTCAAATCTTGGGCGGCTTGCTCACTGTCAACACAGGCATAGACGCTGCCTTCCGGAACTTGGCGCAACGCTTCCCAGGTGAGCAGTCCGGTTCTGGCCTGTAAATCCAAGACCACATGGTGACGCTGGAGTTTTGTGAGGCTGAAGATGCGATCGCGCACCTCTGCCGCATGGTCTCCCGCCTGTCCAATCGTTCTTTGCAGCCACCGTTCCTGAGCATGATTGACGGGGCCATAGCTCACCAAGTCCGACATTGACTCCCCCGGATCAAGCTGAGCCTCTCGCCGTCGTAGAACCTGCGCTGCAATTCCAGCTTCCCAGCCTTGATCAGAGGGCAGATAGAACACCTGCCCCTGGAGGTTGTCAGGCAAGTACTGCTGGGCAACCCAGTGATCGCGGTAGGCATGGGGATATTTGTAGTTCGCGCCCTGGCCTCCGACCGACCTTCGGACATCGCGACTGCCATCTTTGAGTGGATTGGGCACCTCCATCTCTCGCTCTTTCTCCACCGCCGAGAGCGCATCAAAATAGCCCAACACACTATTAGATTTTGGAGCTGCTGCTAGATATAAAGCCGATTGAGCTAAGGGATACTGCCCCTCCGGTAAACCCACACGATCAAAAGCTTGAGCGCAGGCCATCACCACCCCCACCGCCTGCGGATCAGCAAGACCCACATCTTCGCTGGCAAAAATCACCATCCGGCGCAGGATATAATGCGGATCCTCCCCGGCATAAACCATACGGGCTAACCAGTAGAGCGCTGCATCAGGATCAGACCCGCGCATGCTTTTGATGAAGGCGCTGATGGTATCAAAATGAGCATCGCCTTCTTTGTCGTATAGAATGGCGCGTCGTTGAATAGAGGCTTCTGCGATCGCCAAGGTAATCTGAATCTTCCCCTCTGGATCTGGCTCTGTTGTTTCCACTGCTAGCTCTAGGGCATTAAGCAGCGCACGAGCATCGCCATTGGCAACATTAATTAAATGCGCCATTGCATCAGCAACTAGCTCAATCTCTTTTTGTCCATACCCCTGTTCTTTATCCCTTAAAGCTCGATGGGCAACCTGTTCTAAATCGTTTTCGGTTAAAGGCTTAAGCTGGAAAATGCGCGATCGACTAACGAGCGCCTTGTTGACCTCAAAATAGGGATTCTCTGTGGTTGCCCCAATTAAAATCAATGTTCCATTTTCAACCCAGGGCAAAAGAGCATCTTGCTGAGACTTATTGAACCGGTGAACTTCATCAACAAAGAGAATCGTGCGTTGACTGCGCTGACCTAGCAGGGTTTGGGCCGCATCCACTGCTGCGCGAATGTCTTTGACACCCGCTAGTACAGCATTGATTGAAATAAAATGCGCCAGTGTCGTATTGGCAATAATGCTGGCCAGGGTAGTTTTACCCGTCCCAGGAGGACCATAAAAAATTAGAGAAGAAAGTTGGTCGGCTTGAATGGCCCGTCGCAGTAATCGACCGGGACCCACAATAGCTGCTTGACCGATAAATTCATCTAAGGTTCGCGGTCGTAGGCGTGCCGCCAGAGGTGCTTCAGCCTCAATAAGCTGCTGTCGCTGATGCTCAAATAAATCCATACACAGAGAGAGGAGACAATCTATTATTTCGCATTTGTAAAGTCCATCACTTCTTGAGCGAGTTACTCGCCTATTTCCTCTTCTGCAACATCTAAGTCATAGTCCATTTTTACCCCGACCCAGATCTTGACAATGTATTTAGCCCCGTTAAGAGTTTTAAAAATCATCTATAGTATCTGTACCTGTACATCACAGGAATTGCTGTTACTGGCCTATTGAGGCTCTAGATAGGAGTACTAAGAAAGGATAAAGAAATTAAGACTTCGGTGATCGTACTGAGGCTGATCTTGGGATTACTATATCTAGATTATGATTAACTCAGACCCTGACAGTCTCTATATCTATATCAGAGTCATAGAGGCATCAAGGTCATAGACTCAGTTTCGATAACGTCAAGTGCAAGCGTTCCTTTTGGCCAGAGTTCCCTAGTAAATAGTGCTTCTGACCCATCCTTAGTCCAGTTCTAGTTTAGTGTTATGAATCTTCGCCGACTTCAGCCGCTTATTTTAGATGTTGTTACGGCTTGCTGAATAGACGTTAGATCCTTTTCAATTTGCTTGGGCTAAATACTAAGCAAAGAATATTAGTGAGGCAGATCAGTCTTTATCTTTTGGGGGAAGAATGCTCAAGGCCAATCATCGCTACCTTCAAGGGCAAGCTCATACAGAGAAATCCCATTCTAGGTATGGGAAAAAAACCGTCGAGATCCTTCGAGATATTATTCGGGCTTATCCTGCGGGCCAAGTCGTTATCCATGACCCCATTAACCGAGCCGTCGGTTGGCGAATTTATTTTAGTCAAGGCTGTATTAATTTTGCTGAAAGTACAGAGGGCAGTCAGCAGTGCTTGGCTTATTTACTGCAATCCTGTTTGCCTGCCTATCAAGGATTACAACCCCAAGCTGGCCAGGCCCACTATGCCTTTCTCTGCTCCCTATGGGAGTCGGGTTATATTAGCCTGAAGCAACTGCAGTCTTTACTAACCATCGTTACTCAAGAAGCACTCATTCATGGATTAGCAATTTCTCAAGCCATATATTATGTTGAACAGCCTGTAAGCCTTGATCCGATTTTGATGTCTACCTCTTTATGGAACTTAGTACTGCCGATCGAGGGAAATATTCAACAATGGGCCTTACTCAAATCAGAAATTCCTTCGCCCCTTTCTAAGCTCTATATGATCAATGGGGATAAATTCTTTGAATCTGCGGGTTATATCTCAGATACCTTATCGAATATCCAAGAGATGGCTGAGCAATTGACTCGAGGACAGTCCCTTTATCAAATCGCCCAGACCCTGGATATGAAGGTGGATCATTTGGCTGTCCTGCTTCACCCGTTGCTAAAGCTAGGCGCGATCAGCGCTCGTTCTGCCACCGAACTCCGACAGTTTCATCGTCCTCAGATTTTTTGCGTTAATAACAAACCCGCCACCCAGCGTTACTTAGCCAGTATTATTGAACCTGAAGGTTTTGAGGTTCTTCATCTCAGTGATCCGATTCGAGCGATTCCGGCCTTGATGAAACGCTCGCCGGTATTGGCCGTGATCGATGCAGATTTGCCTCGCTTGGATGGGTATCAGTTATGTCGGATGGTGCGTCGACGAGATGCTTTGCGTGATTTGCCGATTATTATGACCACTGAGAATGATCGCCTTGGAGATCGAATCCGTACCCATTTGTCGGGCGCAACGGCTTATTTGCCCCAGCCCTTTAATGACCAGCAACTTCTAAAAATAATTCACCAATCTGTCACTCCTCCAGTAATCCCCCAACCAGAACCCTCTCGATCTCCTCTGATGCAGGCAGAATGGGTCAATCCAGATATTTTTTCTGCCCAGCTCCCTCTAGAAGCTTTGTAAAAGACTCTTAGCATTTTCCCGAGGGATATCGTATCCTCATGGGCTTAAGGATGTCTGGCCTATAATGAGATGTCTGGGAAAGCCCTCATTGGAAGTTGCTAACATGTCGAGTGAATTGCAAACTGAATTGGCTCAGGCTGTTGAGCAGCGTCGCAACTTTGCTATTATTTCTCACCCTGATGCGGGTAAAACGACTTTAACAGAAAAGCTACTCCTCTATGGGGGGGGCGATTCATGAAGCAGGGGCTGTCAAGGCCGACGTGCCCAGCGCCATGCCACTTCGGACTGGATGGCTATGGAGCAACAGCGGGGTATTTCGATTACTTCGACGGTGTTGCAGTTTACCTATCAAGACTGTCAGATTAACCTGCTGGATACACCGGGCCACCAAGATTTTAGTGAAGATACCTATCGCACCTTGGCAGCGGCTGATAATGCGGTGATGTTGGTGGATGCCGCGAAGGGGCTAGAGCCACAAACTCGAAAGTTGTTTGAAGTGTGCCAATTGCGATCGCTCCCTATTTTTACCTTTATTAATAAGCTCGACCGTCCGGGCCGCGATCCCTTGGCCCTCATGGATGAAATTGAACAGGAGCTCAAGCTACAAACCTATGCGGTCAATTGGCCGATTGGCATGGGCGATCGCTTTCAGGGTGTTTTTGACCGGCGATCCCGCCAGGTCCATCTGTTTCAGCGGAGTGAGCATGGTAAGCGGGAAGCAAATTTACCAACCAGGATAGGAATTAGAGGATCCGCGCTTAGAAGCCCTCCTCGATCAAGATCTGTTTCTTCAACTCCAGGATGAAATAGAGCTGCTTGAGGAACTGGGTGCGCCTCTGGATCTAGAACAGGTGCATCGGGGCAACATGACTCCGATCTTTTTTGGCAGTGCCATGACTAATTTTGGGGTGGAGCTCTTTTTAGAGGCCTTTCTTGACTATGCTCTCAAGCCAGGATCCTACACCAGTAGTCTTGGCAAAATTGACCCCACCTATCCAGAATTCTCAGGGTTTGTGTTCAAATTACAGGCGAATATGGATCCTAAACATCGCGATCGCGTCGCCTTTGTTCGGGTTTGCTCGGGCAAATTTGAAAAAGACATGGCCGTTAGCCATGCACGGACGGGCAAAACCATTCGGTTATCGCGTCCTCAAAAGTTATTTGCCCAGGGCAGAGAGTCTCTAGATCAAGCCTATCCCGGAGATATTATTGGCCTGAATAATCCGGGGGTATTTGCCATCGGGGATACAATTTTTCAGGGTCAGACCTTTTCTATGAAGGCATTCCTTGTTTTTCGCCGGAATTGTTTGCCTATCTCAAAAACCCCAACCCTTCCAAATTCAAGCAGTTTCAAAAAGGGGTTTCTGAGTTACGAGAGGAGGGTGCTGTTCAGATCATGTATTCAACGGATGACATCAAGCGTGATCCCATCCTAGCCGCCGTTGGCCAACTACAATTCGAGGTCGTTCAATTTCGGCTCCAAAACGAATATGGGGTAGAAACTCGTTTAGAGATGCTGCCCTATAGTGTCGCTCGCTGGGTGGAAGAGGGCTGGTCAGCTCTAGAGGCTGTGGGCCGCATCTTCAATGCGATCACAGTTAAGGATAGTTGCAATAGGCCCGTGCTGCTATTTAAAAACGAGTGGAATATGCGCCAACTGCTAGAGGATCAGCCCCAGTTAACCTTAGCAACCATCGCTCCCCTCAGCCTTGACCAAAACATGACCAGCTCAAAATGATCCCCTTCAATCTCCGAGCAAATAAAATAGGTTGCACAATTTAAGGAGCCAGACAGAGGACACCACAGAAGAGAGCAAACCCCCTCTGCAGCGTTACTGATCAACAATAGAGATAAATCTATACCAAGCAAGGGTGCATTATGACCTAGAAATCTTTACAATGAGGATATCTATAAGTATTTATGCAGGGGCACCTAAGAGCGCATGAAGAGTGGCGAGCTGCAAGCGAACTATCCGCTTTCTGACCGGGAATTGCAAGTGATTGACTTGGTTGCCTCTGGATTAAAGAATGAAGAAATCTCTCAGCGGCTAGATATCAGTAAGCGAACCGTAGATAACCATATCAGTAATATTTTAACCAAAACAGGTACGGATAATCGGGTTGCCTTGGTGCGATGGGCCTTGCAGTGGGGAAAAGTCTGCCTTAATGATGTCAACTGCTGCTCATTACCCAATCCTAATCAAGCTCAGCTCTAAGACTTCACTCGAAGGGCCGCCAGTTATAACCTTAGGCCCCTTCCGCTCCTTTCTCTGTCCTAACCTTGATCCCAATGGCCTTAGACGTTAGAGAATATGATCTGCAATGCCCCGGTTTGCCCCTAGCGGTTTATCGTGAGATCGCAGCCCATTTGAGGCAGCTCGATCAGGTTGAAACGGAACTCTTGCCCCAAGAGGCCCAAGTTTTTGACTACAGCCTCAGCCAAGTGGGTTGGTTGCGCATTCGCCATCCCCAAAACTTGGTCGCCGCTGAACTCGCCCAACTCGATCAGATTCTGGCCTTCTATGCCCAACGATTCGGTGCCTGGATTTATCGCTGTGAGGCAGAGGAGACTGAATCATCGCCAGCGGCAACCACATGAAAAAGACTCTCAAAGGCAAGCTTGGTTTAGCAAAAACTAGGCAAGTAAGGATGCGATCGCACCTCTTCACCCGCCTCTAAAAAATCCTCATGAACCAGACCTTTCTAGGCCTTGCCGAACAGTACAAAAACACCCTTCTTGAAGATGTTTTACCCTTCTGGCAAACCCATGCCATAGATCATGAACAAGGTGGATACTTTACCTGTCTTGATCGTCAAGGCCAAGTCTATGACACGGACAAATTTATTTGGCTACAAAACCGCCAAGTCTGGACCTTCTCCTCTCTCTATAACCAAATAGAAGAGCCAAACGCAGAATGGCTAGCAATAGCTGGCCATGGAGCAGAATTTCTCGCTCAAAAAGGTCGTGATCCAGAGGGTAACTGGTACTTTGCCCTCAATCGTGCCGGCCAACCCTTAGTCCAGCCCTATAACATTTTCTCTGACTGCTTTGCAGCAATGGCTTTTAGCCAATATGCCTACGCCACCCAGCAGGACTGGGCCAAGGATGTTGCCCTCCAGGCTTATCACAATGTCCTCCGCCGCCAAGATCAGCCCAAGGGAAAATATAACAAAACCTATCCAGGAACTCGTCCCCTCAAATCCTTAGCAGTTCCCATGATCTTAGCCAACCTATCCCTAGAAATGGCATGGCTATTAGACCCAGACCAACTGAATCAAATCCTCCTTCAGACCGTTCAGGAAGTCAGAGAAGATTTCTTGGATACCGAGCGAGGCATATTACAGGAGGCCGTTGCACCCGATGGCAACTTTGTAGATTGCTTTGAGGGCAGACTGATCAATCCTGGACATGGAATTGAAGCCATGTGGTTCTTGATGGAGATTGGCCAACGATGGGCTGACCCCGAGTTGATTGAGCAAGCTGTGGAGATTGTCCTCAACACCCTGGAATTTAGCTGGGATGAAGACTATGGAGGGTTATTTTACTTTTTAGATAGCCAAGGCCATCCTCCTCAGCAATTAGAATGGGATCAAAAACTATGGTGGGTTCACCTAGAAACCTTGGTGGCCTTAGCCATGGGCTATCGACTGACGGGGAAAGCCACCTGCTGGCACTGGTACCAAAGGGTACATGACTATACTTGGAGCCATTTTCCTGATCCAGAGTATGGGGAATGGTTTGGCTACTTAAATCGCAGTGGACAGCCTCACCTCACCCTTAAGGGCGGCAAATGGAAGGGCTGTTTTCATGTGCCCCGTGCCCTCTATCTTTGTTGGCAGCAATTTGAGGCCCTCAGTCACCAAGACAATCACCAGGATTAAGGCACGATGGGGGCCAGCAGCAAAGTTTAAAGCTCAGCCAGAAAGCTATCTAGATCCGGGACCTCTACCCAAAGGCCCATTTCATGGGACTGATGGGCTAAATCCATGAGTAATTGGGCATAGACCCCTTCCTTAAAGGAAGGAGCGGAGGTCTGACCCTGGCGAATCTGCTGAACCCAGTGATCAATAACACGAATCGTCGGGGCAATACGGCCATCAGCATAGGTTTTAGGAAACTGAAGATGATCTGGAATGCTGAGGTTCTCTAAGGGTTGTCCTCCTGGAGATCCCCATAGCTGAAACCCATGAATATAGTCCTTAGGATGGTCGCTCCCTAGCACCAAGGTGCCACGATCTCCGTAGATTTCTAGCCAATGTCCCCGTCCTGCATAGGTCGTTGCACTGATAGTCACTTGGCAGCAAGCGCCACTGACCAGCTCTAAGGTTAAGGCGCAGGTATCATCGGCATCCATGATTTTAAGGTTGCCCAGAGGATCGGGTCGCTTAGGGATAGTGGTGATCAAGCGGGCCGTTAACCGCCGAATAGGTCCCAGTAACCAAGCAATATAGTCGAAGCTATGGGATCCTAAGGCACCTAAAGAACCACCGCCTAGGTCTTTGCTACCATGCCAACTCCAAGGTAAGTTAGGATCTGCCCGTCCTGACACGAGCCAATCAAGTTTTACCAACCGAGGCTGACCAATATAATTGTTATTCAGCAAAGTTTTAAGATGCATCCAAGCGGGTACATAGCGAAATTCAAAATTAATGGTCCCTTGCAGCCCTTGGGCTTGAATGAGTTGATCTAGGGCTTTGGCTTCAGTGGCGTTCAGCGCCATTGGCTTTTCTAAAAACAGATGCTTACCAGCCTTAAGAATCTTGGTTGCCATCTGGGCATGGAGAAAGGGAGGAGTAGAGAGGCTGACCCCATGAATATCGGGGCGGGCTAGAATTTCATCAAGGGAGTCGGAGGCGGTAGGGATATCATGAGCCTGGGCAATCGCCTTTGCCCGCTGTAAGTCTCGGTGATAGACCACTCGTAACTCTGTATCATGATGGGCTTGAAAAGCTGGAATATGGACTTTTTGCCCAAATCCTGTACCCAGAATTGCAATCCCCAAAGGACTTGTAGTCGTTAGTTCAGCGCGCATAGTTTTATCAAAAGTACAATGCTTGGCTCAAACCGTATCATACAAACTCGGGGAGATTGGATCGCAATAACGATCTGAGTTGAAGGAGCTAGGGGTCATGCCTGGCAGTTTTTCACAATGCAACCCCTCCTCTTTACCGTTGAGCAGATAGCGTTAAGATGATCACAATCATGATTGATATTCTGATGCATGGCGATCGCAGAATTTTCATGCTTTTCAATTATTGCTAGGCCAGTTCCCATGCCGGAATCCTCTTCAACCCCTCTGATCACGCCTCTTGCTGACTTGCTAACCTACTATTGCCACGAAATAGTGGAGCAAACCCAGGAGGAACTCCTTGATCATTGGATCACAATCTATTCTAACAACTGGGTGCGATTAGCCTTGATCGAGTCCCTTTACCAGGGCCGGTACAAAACCACTTGCGTGGATCAACTATTGGCGGCCTGGCACCGGCGTGGTCAGCCTTGTTGTCACTTTAATCTGGAGTTTGAAGCGCTAGTTTGCCATAATTTGCCCCATATTCACTTCAGCAATCCCTTGCCCTTGCCCATCGATCCTGCCCTCTCTCAGGCAGCAGCTTGGGATCAAAACAAGTCTCCCCTGGACTCAGCGCGGGCCAGGGGTGTTGTTCAGGGGAATGGATCGCCATTCCAGGAGGGTAAGGGGCTACCCTCTGGGTTCTCCACCACATCTGAAACTGAGGAGCTAGGGAATTTAAATACCTCAAATTCTGCCTCATCACCCCCCATCGATAACAATGGCCAGATTAGCTCTGATTATGGAGCTAATTCGACTCCCTTCTTTGATTGGCAAGCAGATTCGACCTTCAACCCTGAATTCGCCGATCCTGTGACCAGCGACTATGTTTATGAAGGTGCAGACTTCTCCTTGATGGATCAGACCTCTGGCATGGATTCATTAAAATTCCATCCTATTCATAAATTTATTCCGGAACCAGAGCAATCGGACCTATATCAGAAACTTACGGAAATAGCAAAAACGAGCGGATGATCCCTCCTTGCTGTCCTGAGAAGTTCGATTCTGAACAAGTTAGACCAAGGGTAGTCTCTCCTGAGGGGGGGGGACAGCAATCTGCGTGGCTGTGTCATGATGGAGTGGTTATGCAGGGTTAAGCTTGATCTTGTCTATACTCGCTTTAGCCTTAAGTTTTAGTCTGGGCTGTAGTGGACAAAAACCGCGTAAAAGCCCTATACTAAACGCTCAGCAAATCATCCGTAATTTTGGTAAAAACCCTAGGAGGACGTTATTCCTGAACAGCTAGCCCTGACCGTTAGCTTAAGAGGCACCCGAGATGTCAGGGAAAATTACCAGCTATTTCGCCTCACTGGCTTGCTTGATGCTTTTTCCGAACCTGTCTTTCGCAAAGTCATGAGCCAGCATTTTGACGAGCCTCCCTTGAATGTGATTTTGGATCTATCTAAAATTGATTTCATCGATAGTTCAGGATTGGGAGCCTTGGTTCAGCTCGCCAAACGAACTCAGAATTCTGGTGCATCCTTTCAGATTGTCTCTAACCCCAGGGTGACTCAGACTGTGAAGCTAGTGCGCCTGGAGAGCTTTCTGTCCTTGCAACCCAATGTGGATACTGCGATCGCAAATCTCAAAGAGTAGCCACTCTAGCGTTGATGTCAACCCTGACAACGGGTCTTGATCCCCACAGGGTATCAGCAGGTTCGTCTCGTGCGCATCTCTAGCCCTACAGTGTTTTCTCAGATTCTTGAGACCATCGTGATTGCCTCTCACCCCCTTCCTGAATTTCCTCCTGATCCTGCCCTAGCTGCAGTTGATGTGCGGACCCTTGCTCCTGCAGCCCTCGCCTATTTAGGAGATGCAGTTTACGAACTCTACATCCGCCAACAATGTCTGCTCCCCCCCCGCCGATCCCATCAATACCACCAGCAAGTCGTCTCCTATGTCCGTGCTGAAACTCAAGCAGCCCTTGCCCATCAATGGATCCCTCATCTCACCCCAGCAGAACAAACAATCGTGAAACAAGGCAGAAATGCAGCCACAGGTAAGCCGAAACGAGTTGCTTTAGAAACTTATCAACAAGCAACAGGGCTAGAAACACTGATTGGCTATTTATATCTCACCAACCCTCAGCGTTTAAACCTTCTCCTCGGGCAGATTATCTGCTAGTGTTTCATCGCTGATGGCTCTCAAAATAACCGCTTTTCCCCTCTGTGTGTCAAACCATTCATCCTATTCAACCCATTAATTTCCTATGGTTAAAGCGCGGCAATCAAAATTTAAACAATCAAAATTCAAAATAGAGAAAGAGGGCAACACTCCATCGCAACGGCCAGCTCCCCCCATCAAACGCCAACGGTCTGGTCAGGCCCGGGCGTTCACTCAGGTCAGCACCCAGACCAATCCCCAAGCTATCAGACTCCCACAGACCGTAACGCCCTCCCTAGACTCTGCCAATTCAGATTTAATCTATGGGCGTCAGGCCGTTCTCTCTGCTTTAGAACATCAACGTTCCCTCAACCGTATCTGGGTATTGTCTCGACTGCGCTATGATCCCCGCTTTCACAGCTTACTCAATCAAGCCAAAGGCTTAGGTGCCACCATTGACGAAGTGGATCACCGTCGCCTCAGTCAACTTACCAAACAGGCCAACCATCAAGGCATTGCCGCTCAAGTTGCCGCCTACGAATACCTAGACTTAGCAACCCTGATCGAGCAAGCCCAAGGTGCAACCCCAAAACCAGTCATCCTCGCCGTTGATAGTATTACTGATCCCCAAAACTTAGGGTCTATCATCCGCACAGCGGAAGCCATTGGTGCCCAGGGCGTAGTGGTTCCCCAGCGTCGTGCCGCAGGCATTACCTCTGTGGTCGCCAAGGTCGCCGTCGGTGCCCTAGACTCTTTGGCGGTGGCCCGAGTCGTCAACCTTAACCAAGGCTTAGAACAACTCAAAGCAGCAGGCTTTTGGATCTACGGACTCACTACCTCTGCTGGACAGCCCCTCCATACCGTTCGGTTCACTGAACCAACAGTGCTTGTCATTGGTGCCGAAGGAGCAGGATTGGCTGTTTCAACCCAACATCATTGCGATCAAATGGTCTCTATTCCCTTGCAGGGCCATACAGCTAGCCTGAATGCTGCTGTGGCAGCCAGTATGGCTCTCTACGAAGTCTATCGACAACGATGGGTGGACACTTTGCATTTACACCCATAAACCATTCAAATATTACAAAATATAAAGTAAGTCTGTTTTATGCTGTTTACTACAAATGGTTTGCATCAAATGAATCATGCATTGCGGAGGAATAAATTGGGGCTATGACATCCAAAGATACATCGACTGATTTATCGAGCCGCTTTGCTGAATTCTATAATCGGCTGGGGCTTGCCTGGTGGGTCAAGATTACAACATCCTCCCCAGAGTGCCTTTACTTTTTTGGTCCCTTTCTCAGCCAAAAAGAAGCCGAGACAGCGCTGCCTGGGTATATAGAAGACCTAGAGTCAGAACAAGCTCAAGGCATTGATGTCACCGTTGAGCGCTGTAAGCCAACCCAATTAACGGTTTGCAATGAGCCAGATGTAGACGTTAAATCCATTCCAATTCAAATTAATCCCCAGCTCAGATAGAGGTTCAGGAGTTTTTCTAAGTGTCCTATTGGCAGACATCAGGATAATCTTCCAGCCAATTTTCAATATCCCCTTGCACCCGATCTGGGATTTCCCATGGAAATAAATGGGCAGTATTTTCATAGCAAATCCAGCGACTTTGGGAAAGCCCTTGGGCTGTCGCCTTGCTGGCGGCTGGTATAATATGTCGATCTAAGGCCCCAGCGAGGACTAAGCAGGGAACCGTAATCTTTGCTAGCTCATTCTCCTGGTTATAGCCCATCTGAATGGCTTGATTCAGCGCTTGCTGAGCATAGCGAGAGGTTTTTAAGTAGGCAGGGACAGCGGCCTTTGCTAAGTAGTGGTAGGCTGCGGGGGTCTGCTGACCCAGCAAATAGCGAAATAGCGATCGCTGCCCCCAGGTGCGAATATTCCAGCGCCAACCAGGCACCACCCAGTTGATAAGCCCTGCCAGCCCAGTATAAAGATTGTCTTGCCAGGAAATAGGGGGATGGTCACTACGGGGAAAGGCTGCTGTTGCGATTAAAATTAAGCCGCTGACTCGCTGAGGATGCCGCAAGGCCATTTCTAAGGCCAAAATTCCACCGAGAGACCAGCCCAAGATCAGACAGCGAGAAATCTTTTCTTGGTCTAAACTTTCAACCAGATCTTCTAAATGATCAGCCATGGCAAAGGCCGATCGGACTTGACTATGGCCATAGCCTCGCAAATCCGGCGCTATCGTCAGAAAATCCTGGGCTAAAAAATCCGTAAACATGCCCATACACTGTTTTGACCCTGGATGACCATGGAGACATAGCACAGGAAATCCTTGGCCCCGACGCTCAAGGGCTAGGGTCAAGTTTGTCGGTTGGTGAGGACTAGTCATGTCTATAGACCTCTGATTTACCTAAGTCTTGGTTTTGCGAGTCGAGGCCTTGCCTTGCTCAGCTCGCATCATGCTGACAAATTTGGCAAATAGATAATCGGCATCATGAGGACCGGGGCTGGCCTCTGGATGGTATTGCACAGAGAAGAGGGGTAAGGTTTTATGCTGTAAACCCGCAATGGTCTGATCATTGAGATTGAGATGGGTGACCTCGATAGCCGTCTGGTCGATGGACTCCGCCTGCAGAGCAAAACCATGATTTTGGCTGGTGATTTCTACTTGCTGTTGCCCTCCTGCCGGTTGATTTAAACCGCGATGACCAAATTTAAGCTTAAAGGTATCTACACCTAAGGATAAGCCCAATAACTGATGGCCTAGACAAATTCCAAACATTGGCTTTTGATAATCAAGCAAGGCCTTTGTAGTGGCAATCCCCTCGGTAACAGCGGCTGGGTCGCCCGGTCCGTTTGATAAAAAGATACCATCGGGCTGATAGGCCAGAATTGCTTCGGCACTGGTATTGGCTGGCACAACAATCACCTGGCAACCATAGCTGGCTAAGCGTCTGAGAATATTACGCTTGATCCCAAAGTCGATGGCCACTACCCGCAAGGATGGGGCCTCTGGGTGAGTAGTCAGCGAAAATTCCCAGGTATTAGAAGTGGGTTCTACCCATTCATAGGCTGTTTTTGTCGTCACCCGTTGGGCCAAGTTGAGGCCTGTCATTGAGGGAGTTTCTTGTATTTTTTCCAGTAGGATCTGTGGGTCTAGAATCTCGGAGGAGATGCCTCCATTCATCGCTCCGGCGGATCGGAGTTTTCGGGTTAAGGCACGGGTATCGATGCCATAAATCCCAGGAATCTGATGGTGCTGCAAATAGGCGGATAAGGTTTGTTGAGAGCGCCAATTGCTAGGGTGGGTACAGAGGTTTCGTGAGATCGCACCCCTAACCTGCGGCCCCTCAGACTCCTCATCCTCGGCATTGATCCCAGTATTGCCTAATTCTGGATAGGTAAAGGCGACCAACTGACCACAATAGCTGGGATCAGTGAGAACTTCTTGATACCCAGTCATTCCTGTATTAAACACCACTTCTCCAAAAGCAGTGCCCACCGCCCCAAAAGACCAACCACGAAAAGTACTCCCATCAGCTAGGACTAACAGAGCAGGCTGGGTATCAAAACAGAGCATAGGTACGATAAAACAAAAAAATAAGAGAACAATTAGACATCGACTAGGCCAAGGAAGATTTAGAACAGCGCAGCTCTTCGCTCATGGAGAGCAAGATTTATACTCATATCAGCGACAACATAGCATTTTTCAGCCCATCAGATTGCATCAAAGTCAACTCCTAGCCTAGATATCACAATATCCCCTTCCCCCTGCGACAAAATCATCCCTTTATCTTTGACATAGAAGTCGGTTTCGATATAGAGGTCAGCCAAGGAACAAAAAAATAAAGCAGAATATCCTAGATTCAGTTATCCTCAGTTGAAGTTGGGTGTGACTCAGAAACTAAGGGTGATCATGAAGGAGTGGTTCCATGAATGCGGCTGAACAAGCCACTACCCCTGAATCCGCGACTAAAATTGCTGCGATAGTTAGTCTATTCAATCAGCATTTTCCAGGCAGCAAAGCCAATTTATATCCCTGGACAAACGATGCTGACACCCAAGAATGGGTTGATCCAGACTCTATTGATCTGGGCTTTAACCTACCCGCCGGGAATACCCTCCTCCAACTTCGATTCCATGATCAACGATTAATTGGTATTGAAGCCACCTGCTTTGGCCTCTTTGGCAACCAGCGCTGGCGATTCTCAACGGTGGGGGATTGGATCTGTCTAGGGCCAACCCCTCCCCCCTCAGGATTCCAAGCCAAGTTCAAGGATATTTGCCAACAACTTTTCTACCTCTTTAATGGTATTGAGCATCCTTAAATTGAACCTTGCCGCCTAAAATCTCACCCCAGCCAATCCATGCAGCCTCTCTCTCGTCAACGACTGACACCCTATCTTTTTTTGTTTCCAGCGCTCTCTCTTTTAACCTTGAGCGTTTTTTGGCCAGCCCTACAAGCCTTTTATCTCAGCTTCACGCGATTTGAAAATTTGACCCAAACACCTGAATGGATTGGCTTAGAAAATTTTCAGGCCCTTTGGCAAGATGAGGTCTTTTGGCAAAGCTTGCGAAATACCCTTGTCTATCTTTTCTGCGTTGTGCCGATCTTGGTGATTGCCCCCTTAGGATTAGCGATATTAGTAAATCAAAAATTGAGGGGCATCCATTGGTTTCGGGCTGCTTATTACACACCAGTGGTGATTTCCATGGTGGTCGCTGGCATTGCTTGGAAATGGCTTTACGATGAACAAGGTTTGCTCAATCAAGGCATTCTTTTCTTGGCCCAGAACCCTTTACTCGCTAAGCTAATCACAATCTTAGGGGGAGGGACAACGCCAGGGGCCATTGGTTGGTTGACAGATCCCAATCTTGCCCTCTTTAGTGTGATGGCAGTGACGGTCTGGAAAGGGTTAGGCTACTATATGGTGATTTATCTAGCAGGCTTACAAGGAATTCCCCAAGATCTGTATGAGGCTGCTGCCATTGATGGAGCAGATGGATGGCAAAAACATTGGGATATTACGATCCCCCTGATGAAACCCTATTTAATGCTAGTGGCTGTGATTTCGGCAATTTCAGCAGCCAAAGTCTTTGAAGAGGTCTACATCATGACTCCCGGTGGAGGCGTCTTGGGGAGCACAAAAACCATCGTCATGGATCTCTATGAACAAGCTTTCTCGGAAATCGGCAAGGGCTATAGCTATGGTTGTGCAATAGGATTGGTGCTGTTTTTGATGATTTTAATTCTCTCTATCCTCAATCTAAAACTAGGCCAGCTCAGAGGCTAATTTCACTGTTTTTGGGCGTCAAGTTTGAAGATCTAGACGGAATAGTGAAAATATAATATGATCCACCTCGATTAGACTGTTATTTTTAAGTTTTCAAAGATAATATAGACTAACGCTTCTCAAAGGATTTAAATCTAGTGGGCCTCTTCAGTCGCATTTCTCGAGATATTGGCATCGACCTAGGCACAGCGAATACACTTGCCTATGTATCAGGGAAGGGTATTGTACTCCAAGAACCCTCCGTTGTTGCTGTCGATCAAGTGACGAAGCAGATATTGGCGGTGGGTGCTGAAGCGAAAATGATGCTGGGTCGAACCCCAGGTAATGTAACGGCGATTCGTCCGTTGCGAGATGGCGTGATCGCCGACTTCGAAAAGGCTGAGTTGATGCTGCAGCATTTTATTCGAAGGGTCCATGGTGGCAAGAGTTTAGTTTCACCTCGAGTGGTGGTTGGGATCCCGAGTGGGGTAACGGGTGTTGAACGGCGGGCAGTGATGGAGGCAGCCACCCAAGCCGGCGCTCGCGAAGTGTATCTGCTCGATGAACCTGTTGCTGCGGCTATTGGGGCTGGGTTGCCCGTTGAGGAACCCACTGGCAACATGATTATTGATATTGGTGGAGGCACCACAGAGGTCGCAGTCCTGAGCTTGCAGGGCAGTGTGATTAGTGAATCGGTGCGGGTGGCAGGGGATGAGCTAACGGAGTCAATCACCCAATATATGAAGAAAGTTCATAACTTGGTGATTGGGGAGCGGACAGCAGAAGACATTAAGATTCGGATTGGTTCTGCCTATCCCACCAATGATAATGATGATGTGAATATGGAAGTTCGTGGGCTTCACCTATTATCGGGTCTGCCTCGGACTGTTTTGGTAAAGGGACCGGAAATTCGTGAGAGCATGACCGAACCTCTTTCAGCGATTGTAGAGGCCGTCAAGCGGAGTCTCGAGCGAATGCCACCAGAGCTAGCAGCGGATATTGTCGATCGCGGCATTATGTTGGCAGGTGGCGGTGCGCTACTCAAGGGTTTGGATAAGCTGATTAGCCATGAGACAGGAATTGTGGTCCATATTGCGGCAGATCCCCTCTGTTGTGTTGTGCTCGGGGCTGGACAAGTTTTGGAGAATTTTCAGCAGTTTTCTCGGGTATTTACTAATCAGCCTACCTAAGGAAGAGCTAACCTTGAACCTATTACCCAGATTACGGTGATATACAATGTCATTTCTATATCGCTGGTGGGAACGGTATCGCTTGGGACTAATTCTAGCCCTCTTATGTTTAGCAGGCGCTTGGGGGGTTAGCCGCACCCAGGGGGTTGGGCTATTAGAATTTTTCCGATTGATTACTGTTCCACTACAAACAGACAGTGCTAAACAACAGCAGTTGGTGGATGCGCAAACTTGGCAGCTTCAGCAACAAATGCAAGATTTGAAGGCGCGTAACCAAGAATTCGAGAGTCTGCTGGGACAAAAGGACATCCAGACAGAAAAAGCGATCACAGCACCGATCATTGCCCGTAGTGGTGATAACTGGTGGCAGCAGATTACCCTAGGCAAAGGTCAAGTAGACGGCATTGAAAAAGGCGCAGTGGTGCAGGCACCTGGAGGGCTAGTCGGGCGTATCATAGAGACATCTCAACGGACCAGCCGCGTGCTACTCATCAGCGATCCCACCAGCCGGATTGGGGTAACCGTGAACCGCAGCCGACATATGGGAATTTTTCAGGGCCAATCTGGTACAACAGCGGTGATTACATTCTTTGAGAAAGATCCAGATATCAAAGTTGGCGATGCCATTGTCACCTCTACTCTCAGCCGCTTATTCCCCTCTGGCTTACCAATTGGGCGGGTAAAGTCCCTTAAACTAGAACAGAATTATAATCCCCAAGCCATTGTTGAGTTAACTGCTCCCATTGGCCAATTGGAATGGGTAAGCGTTTATTTACATGATCAGACCTCTAACCCGCAGAAGACAGTCCTCTTTCTCCCTACATCTCATTAACGCAACCATTATCCTTAGTTCTGTCCTGTTCTGTACTCTAATGCTGCTAGTACGGTTACCGGGGATGACCTTGTCGGGGATTGGTCCCAATTGGCTATTAATCTGGGTGGTGGCCTGGAGTATGAGGCGTACGCCTTGGCAAGGACTGCTGTCAGGTATTTGCCTAGGGCTACTCCAAGATAGCCTAACAGCACCGCAACCTACCCATATGGTGGGGCTGGCACTGGTGGGCTTCCTAGTTGGACGAATGAATCCGACTGGCTTGATCGAAGAGGACTTTATTTCTAGGGCGCTGATCGTCTTTGGGATGGCTTTATTGGTGGAGACCGTCACAGCCTTGCAATTTGGGTTAGCGGCTCTCCATCCCCTTAGCGATGTCTGGCTGCATCTGCGCCAAACAGCTCTTAGTTCCGCCATTCTCAGTAGTCTATGGACTCCTGTCATATATGTACCCCTTAATCTCTGGTGGCAACGATATCACCGCCTGCTAGGGATTGAATGAAGGAGTATTGCCTCAATTTATCCACTCCATTAGCGCCTATAACAAGCAGCTAAATCTCTGCCGGAATTGAAATCAACGCCGTGCCCTGAGATCGACTACAGTAGAGGATAGCTAAATCAACAGTGATCAGAGGAGATCCCTGCGCATGCATCTGAGTGACATTACCCACCCTAACCAGTTGCACGGCTTATCCATTGCAGAGCTGAAGCAGATTGCCGCCGAAATCCGCCAAAAGCACTTAGACACCGTTGCCGCCAGTGGCGGACATTTGGGGCCGGGCTTAGGAGTGGTGGAACTAACCCTTGGCCTTTATCAAACCTTGGACTTAGATCACGATAAAGTGATTTGGGATGTGGGTCATCAGGCCTATCCTCATAAGCTGATTACTGGTCGCTATCACCGTTTCCACACCCTACGCCAGAAAGATGGCATTGCGGGCTACCTGAACCGCAAGGAAAGTTAACTTTGATCATTTTGGTGCTGGACATGCCTCCACAAGTATCTCTGCGGCCTTAGGCATGGCCTTGGCTCGTGATGCAAAGGGAGAAAACTTCAAAAGTGTTGCAGTCATTGGTGATGGGGCCATGACTGGGGGCATGGCCTTGGAAGCCATTAACCATGCCGGCCACCTTCCCCATACCCGTTTATTAGTGGTTCTTAATGATAACGATATGTCCATCTCACCCAATGTGGGCGCGATGTCTCGTTATCTAAATAAAATGCGGCTGAGCCCTCCCATTCAGTTCCTCTCCGATAACTTCGAAGAACAGCTCAGACAGTTGCCTTTTAACGAATCCATTACGCCAGAGCTAATGCGCCTCAAGGGCGGCATGAAGCGATTGGCAGTTTCTAAGGTAGGCGCAGTTTTTGAAGAACTCGGCTTTACTTATATGGGACCCGTAGATGGCCATAACCTAGAGGAGTTAATTGCCACGTTTAAGGAGGCCCATAAGCATGAAGGGCCTGTACTTGTGCATGTCTCCACAACCAAAGGTAAGGGCTATGCGATAGCAGAGCAAGACCAAGTTGGCTACCATGCCCAAAATCCCTTCAACTTAGAAACGGGCAAAGCCCCCCCCTCAAACAAGCCTAAGCCACCTAGTTATGCGAAGGTCTTTGCCGAAACCTTAATTCAGTTGGCTGAAAACAATCCTAAGGTGATTGGCATTACTGCAGCTATGGCTACAGGCACGGGATTAGATAAACTGCAGGCCAAATTACCTAAGCAATATATTGACGTCGGCATCGCTGAGCAACATGCCACCACCCTAGCGGCAGGAATGGCCTGTGAGCAAATGCGCCCTGTGGTAGCCATCTATTCCACCTTTTTACAACGGGCCTACGATCAGATTATTCACGATATTTGCATCCAGAGCTTGCCGGTATTTTTCTGTTTAGATCGAGCCGGAATTGTCGGTGCCGATGGTCCCACCCACCAAGGCATGTATGACATTGCCTATCTACGATGCCTACCCAACATGGTGCTCATGGCCCCCAAGGATGAGGCGGAAATGCAGCAAATGTTGGTGACGGGGATTAATTACACCCAGGGTCCGATTGCTATGCGTTACCCAAGGGGTAGTGGTCATGGTGTTGCCTTAATGGAAGAGGGTTGGGAAGCCATCCCGATCGGTAAAGCAGAGGTCTTGCACCAGGGTGAGGATGTGCTATTTCTGGCCTATGGCACGATGGTATATCCAGCGATACAAGTGGCTGATATGCTGACGGAGCATGGGATCAAGGCCACGGTGGTTAATGCTCGCTTTGCCAAACCCTTGGATACCGAGCTGATTATCCCTCTGGCTCAACAGATTGGCCAGGTTGTCACCTTTGAAGAGGGATGTATTGCGGGTGGGTTTGGTACCGCTGTTTTGGAATCCCTGATGGAGCAGCAGGTGTTGGTACCCGTGACTCGAATTGGCGTTCCCGATCGGTTGGTTGAGCATGCCACCCCGGATCAATCCAAGATCGCCCTAGGGCTAACCCCTTCCCAAATGTCGGAGCGCGTGCTAGAAATGCTCAAGCAGAACCCTGCCCCTAGCTTTGTCTCCTAAAGATCAGGAGATAGATCGGTAGATCCCTCTTCATCTGTTTGTTTTCCTCTGGCTGTTGATTTCTGAACTATGACTGTTGCCGCAAATTATCCTGTATATCCCGTTATTTGGCGGGATGATCATGTCCAACTGATTGATCAAACCCGTCTGCCGCAGCAATTTTCCGTAGTAGAGATCCGTCGATCAGAGGATATGGCTGTGGCCATCCAAACCATGATTGTGCGTGGTGCTCCAGCCATCGGGGTGGCAGCGGCCTATGGCATGGTCTTGGGCAGTCGCGAAATTCAAACGGATCAACGGGAACAATTCCTGGCAGACTTAGAGGTCGTAGGAGATCGGCTTAAGGCTACTCGCCCTACAGCAGTTAACCTCTTTTGGGCTGTGACTCGGATGCTAAGGGTGGCCCACCAAACCTGGGGACCAATCTCTCAATTGCAAGAGCAGTTATTGGCCACAGCCCAGGAGATCGCTACTGAAGATTTGCAGACCTGCCAAGCGATTGGTGAGCATGGTCTCAATGTTCTACCCCCAGATCCCGAAAAGCTATGCATTCTTACTCATTGCAATGCTGGGGCCTTAGCGACAGCAGGCTATGGCACTGCCTTGGGTGTGGTCCGTTCGGCCTGGTCTGCTGGCCGGTTGGCGAGGGTTTATGCCGACGAGACTCGACCACGACTTCAGGGTGCCAAACTCACCTGTTGGGAATGTGTGCAAGAGAATATACCCGTTACCTTGATTACCGATGGGATGGCAGCCCATTGTATGCAGCAGGATTTGATCGATTTGGTGGTGGTGGGTGCCGATCGCATTGCCGTCAATGGCGATGCTGCCAATAAAATTGGCACTTATAGTGTGGCCTTGAGCGCCAAGGCCCATCAGTTGCCCTTTTATGTGGCTGCACCCTTGTCTACCATTGACTTTGACTTAGCCAATGGGCAGAGTATTCCCATTGAGGAACGTCATCCTGCGGAAATTTATCAAATTGGTAGTACAGATATTTGTCCCAGCGGGGTGGAATTTTATAATCCAGCCTTTGATGTCACTCCCGCAGCCTTAATTACGGGGATCATTACTGAACATGGGGTCTTTAAACCAGAGGAGTTACAGGATAAACTCAGCCATTATCGCAGTCTTGACCCTTAGGTTAGTGTGGCGTTGGTCTCTAGGGGCAAACGCAAACATAAGTAAATTAAAGGGCCTAGCAGGGGCATAAACACCAACCCCAAAAAAAGTAATGGGGGTAGATCCATCCCTCGGCGAGCTAAGTCAGCGGGCAAGAGCAGAGGGAATATGAGGCTTAGCAGGCAAAAGTCGAGACTCATCACATGAATGAAGCGATTGGTTCGCCATTGCACCCAAAACTCAGCCCAATTTCCTTGAAGAAGACCATAGCCTAGGAGTGCGATCGCAGCCACCAATAGCCCCAGTCCCAGCCATCGACTATCCCAAACCCTGAGGATGGGGTTGAGTTGACCCGACTGAGGCATCACAGACTGCTGGCGAACCGCGAGATAGGGAAGAATCGCAAAGGCCCCAATACCAAAGGATAAACTGGCAAAGGGCCAAGCTGGGACCCTCTGCTCACGGCCATCCGCAAACAACAAACAACCATAAACCATCGGCCAAATCCCCATTAAGTTGAACAATGCCACAATCAGGGGATTGATCCGCTGCCAATCGCCCGTCATCAAGGGCTGCAATATGCTGAGCGTATCGGCTTGATTGCCTGGGGCAAGGAGAAAGGCATAGAGGCCAAAACCCAGCCATAGAAGACCAAGAGCTATTTTTTGGATCATGGATCTCAGTAGATTTCTGTTTACGAGGGCAAGATGAGGATCAGAAAGATATCTCTCAGAGGCTAGTAGAAACTAGTTCCTGAGAAAGAGAGACTCCTGCGTCTATTTTAAGGAGGATTGGATGGGAACTGGGAGATGGGAAGATTGGACCTGGATTGTAGACTTAAGGCAAGATTGATCAATCCGCAGAGGTGAACTCGCTAAACCATGATCACCGATCAAACAAACGTCTTAATTCTGGGTGGCACTGGCGAGGCAAGGGATCTAGCAACTAGGGCGACGCAGATACCGGGCATCACCGTGATCAACTCTTGGGCTGGTCGAACGCGTCAGCCTATATTGCCCATTGCCAATACCAGAATAGGTGGCTTTGGCGGCACCACCGGCCTGATCAGCTTTCTCCGACAGCAGCAGATTGATTTGCTATTAGATGCTACTCATCCCTTTGCAGCCCAAATTTCTGACCATGCTGCTGCGGCTGCCAGCTTAGTCGGTATTCCTCGTCTGATGTTGATTCGGCCTCCATGGCAGCCCTTGGACAATAGCGCTCAGGGAGGACTCAAAGATCACTGGATTGAGGTGGACAGTCATGAAGAAGCAAGGACAGTATTACCAGGCTTAGCAGAGCGAATTTTCTTGACGATTGGTCGGCAAGAATTATCAACCTTTGCCCCGCTCCAAGATCTTTGGTTTTTGATGCGGATGATTGAGCCGCCCGATCCCAATAGGCCGATCCCCCCTGGCCGATTATTGCTACAACGAGGCCCCTTTAGCTTGGTAGAGGAGCGATCGCTGTTGCAACAGTATGAGATCGGTGCAATCGTCAGCAAAAACAGTGGCGGCGAAGCCACCTATGCCAAGATTAGAGCGGCGCGAGAGCTAGGACTACCTGTCGTCATGGTTCAGCGACCACCTGTTCCTGAGGGTCAACAAGTGGCCGATCTGGAGGATGCGCTGGGCTGGCTGCGGCAGCATGGCCACAGCTAAGATCTCCTGAAATCCGTCAGTTTTTGATCGGCAACCTAGGCAATGGGATGACCTTTTTTATGCCCCAACTCTGTCTCTTTGCCTACGACCCATTGGGTAACGGGTGCCATGGCCTTCCAGCCTAAAAATTGGCCGACGGGGGTGGCTCGTTGAATACTAATTCGGGTTAAGGTCCCTCCGACTTGAGCTTGCCATTGCAATAACAACTGTTCGCTTTCAACGGTGACGGCATTGGCAACCAAGCGCCCCCCTATGCGCAAGGATTTCCAGCAGGTTTCCAATAAATCTGGCTTGGTGAGTCCGCCCCCAATAAAAATGGCATCCGGTTCCGGTAGGTTGTGCAGGGCCAGGGGAGCAGTTCCGGCGATGATTTCTAAATGGGGAACGCCTAAGTTTATGGCATTTTCGGCAATATACTGTTGACGACTAGGCTGCTGCTCAATGGCGATCGCACGGGATCTGCGATCGCAGCGCAGCCATTCAATGCCAATGGAGCCGCAGCCAGCACCCACATCCCATAAAAGCTGTCCAGGCAGGGGGTTAAGGGCCGCTAGGGTAATAGCACGTACTTCCTGTTTTGTTAATTGGCCGTCATGCCTATAGGCGAGATCGGGGAGACCAGAGGTCCGGGTTGCCCTGCAATGGGGATGCAGATCAGGAGGAATCGCAAGGGCCAGGGTGTTGAGATCTGCCAGATCCTCTGGGGAAGTCCAACGAGCGGCAGGGGCGGTGCTGATCCGCTCCTGGGAACCCCCCATCCGTTCCAGAACAGTGATCTGGCTATCTCCATAGCCTTGCTCCCTTAAGCAACAGGCAACCTTAGCGACTGTGGATTTGTTGGCACTGAGGGCTAAAATTTTGGCACCAGGATAAAGCAATCTATTCAGCAAAGCAGGATCACGACCACAGAGGCTAAGGGTTTCGACCTCAGCTAAGGCCCAACCTAAGCGCGCACAGGCCAAACTAAAGGCAGAGGCTGTGGGCAAGATAATCATTTCTGAGAGGGGCAGCTGGCGGCTAAGGGTGACACCAATGCCGTAGCACATCGGATCGCCGCTAGCGAGGATAGCAACTTTCTCTCCCCGACGAGCCAGAATTTGCGCCACCGTGGTCGCAATCGGACTGGTCCAGGCAAGGGTTGGCCGCGGATCCTCAGGAGGCAGCATGGCCAAGTGGCGTTTACCGCCGACCACCAGATTCGCTTGCGAGAGCAGCAATCGCCCCCCAGGGCTGAGGGCCGCTAGTCCTTCCTCACCCACGCCAAGGATCGAGAGCCATTTTGACCCAAACTTGCTGTTGCTCATAGTTTAAGAAAGCATAGGGAAAGGGCGGGGGATCACATCGTCTATGTTATGCTGCTGTGGCTTAAATGTGGGGGGAGGTCGAGGCTGTCCTATTGCTGAAAAAAAGGATCGAACCGCCGCTGCTCTGGGTTTTCTAGAGAAGGAGAAAAGCGTGAACTGGCTCGCTGAACCCAATCTCTGTCCGGGATTATTTTACGGTACCCCTGCTCAAGATGGGTTGTTAATACGCATTCGCAGGCCAGGTGGCTGGCTCAATTTGGAACAGGGACAAGCGATCGCAACCCTCGCTCAGCAATGGAACTGCACCACCCTCCAAGTCACCAATCGAGCCAATCTTCAACTGCGGGGCATCCAAACGCCACCCAGCAGAGAAACATTGCAGACATTACAAGCACTGGGGTTAGCCGCCCTTGACCCCAGAATGGATCATTTACGGAACCTAATGACAAGTCCCACCGCCGGGATTGATCCCCAAGAGCTAATCGATACCCGTCCTTTGGTACAGGCAATAGATACCTATATTCAAGGGCATCCAGAGCTGGCAGGCTTACCACCAAAATTTAGTATTGGCCTCGATGGGGGCGGAGCAGTGGGGATTGGCCTGCGGCCAGCGGCTGCCTGGGAGCATCGCTATAACGAGATTTCTCTCTCAGCAGTTTTAGTGGAGAGCCCAGCAGAGTTGCCACCAGGAGTCTATTTTCGCCTAGCAATTATGGCTCAGAGACAGGTGTATGAAACAGATTGGCTGATTCAACCCAGTCAATGCTTAGCTGTGATTGGAGCCCTAGCCAAGCACTATTTAGAGTATGTTAACCAGGTTGCCCCCAGCCATCCTCAGCCGCGCATGAAGCATCTTTTACAAGATTGGGGCTTGCCTTATTATTTACAGAAAGTTAACGCCAGCCTGCCTCAGCCGCTACAACCCTTGGCAAAGGGCCCCATGCCTAGACCCACTCAGAGGGGAGGCTATTTAGGAGTTCATGCCCAAAGGCGAGGATCTGGACGGGTCTATAGGGGTGTAGCCTTGCCCCTAGGACAGTTAACCGCTGCTCAATTATTAGGGTTGGTCCAATTGGCTGCAGAATTTGGCAATGGCCAACTCCGCTTAACCCCTTGGCAGTCTGTGATTTTACCGGATATTGAGACTGAACAGATGCCCCTGCTGGCAACCCATTTAGCTAGCTTAGGCTTATCGAGGGATGGGGTGGGGCATGGGATCGTAGCCTGTGCTGGCAAACCAGGTTGCTCCAGTTCGGCAACCCAGACTCAGATCCATGCGAGACAAGTTGTCGACCATCTCCAACGCCATTTAAACAATTTAAACCTCGACAATCTGGTGAATATCCATTTCACCGGCTGCTCTAAGGGCTGTGCTCAGCCCAGTGCCGCTGAGATCACCCTCTTGGGAACCCAAATCGAGCAAGAGGGCAGTCTGGTCGAAGCCTATTATTTATGCCTAGGGGGGATATCAGAGTCCGAGGGGCAAACCTATGGCCTTCCCCTCAGCGCTGATCAATTGCCCGCCCTGCTCACCAGACTCTTATGCTGCTATCAAGAACAGCGCAGCTCCCCCCAAGAATCCTTGCCAGACTTCGTCCGTCGCCATGGCATTCATCCCCTATCATCACAGTTCAACCCCTCTACAGCACTCCCCTCCATGGCCAGTCTCACCCCCCCACTAGGATGATGGAATATATCCGTAAGGGCGATGATATTTATCGCCAGTCCTTTGCCATCATTCGTGAAGAAGCCAACCTTAGCCTATTGCCTGCCGACTTGGCAGGGGTTGCAGTGCGGTTGATCCATGCTTGTGGCATGCTAGATATTGTTCAAGATCTAGCGGCATCACCCCATGCTGTTCAAGTAGGGCGAGAGGCGCTAGCGGCAGGGGCGGCCCTACTCTGTGATACCCAAATGGTTGCCCATGGCATTACTCAGAAGCGCTTACCTGCCCATAACAACATTATTTGCACCCTGAATCATCCTCAGGTACCAGAAATCGCTCAGCGAATTGACAATACCCGATCTGCCGCCGCACTCGATCTATGGCACCCTCATCTTCAAGGAGCGGTGGTCGCCATTGGCAATGCCCCCACTGCCCTGTTCCGTCTGCTAGAACTATTAGATGCAGGTGCACCCAAACCAGCTTTGATCCTAGGCTTTCCAGTGGGGTTTGTCGGAGCCGCAGAATCGAAGGCAGAGCTTGCCACCCATAGTCGCGGCCTACCCTTCATCACCCTCCATGGGCGACGGGGTGGAAGTGCCCTAGCTGCAGCGGCAGTGAATGCCTTAGCAAAGGAGAGCGAGCTATGACGAAGTTAGGACGGCTGTATGGCTTGGGCATTGGTCCGGGGGATCCAGAGTTGTTGACGCTTAAGGCCCACCGGATTTTAACCACTGTGCCGGTGATTGCCTATCCCAGTTTAGAAAATGGCAAGGTATTGGCTCGGGCGATTGTGGCTGATTATATTCGTGCCGACCAAATCGAAATCCCCATGCCTTTGCCCTTTAGCCTCGAGCGATCTTCTCAGCCCCATTACGACATTGCTGCTGCCAAAATTGCGGATCAATTAACAGCAGGGCGAGATGTAGCAGTACTCTGTGAAGGAGAGCCAATGTTATATGGCAGCTTTATGTATCTATTTCAGCGCTTAGCAGGCCGATTTGAAACGGAGGTGGTGCCCGGTATTTCTTCGACTCTGGCTAGCGCCGCCATGCTGGGTGCGCCGATTACCTTCCGCAATGATGTGCTGAGTATCATGCCTGCCACCTTAGAGGCTGAAGCGCTACGCGATCGCCTGGCAGTCGTGGATGCGGCTGTGATCATTAAACTGGGTCGCCATTTTGCCAAAATCTATCAGATTCTTGAGCAGCTAGGGTTACTTGATCGAGCTCTCTATATTGAGCGAGTCAGCCAGCCAAATCAGCGTATTGTTCCCATTACTGAGGTTCAAGCTCAAGAGGTTCCTTACTGGTCCTTAATTCTGATTCCCAGCCAAACCCAACCCCAATGAATTCGCCCGCGATCATTGTCCTCACTGAGGCGAGCCTAACCATTGCCCATCAAATTCAGGCGGCCTTGCCTGCAGCGGTGATTTACGGATTAGCCCATCGTACGCCATCTCTTGCCTGTACCTATGACAATTTTGGGGAAACGGTCCGCGAGTTTTTTCAAGCTGGTAGGCCGATCATTGGCCTCTGTGCGGCAGGAATTTTGATTCGCACTCTGGCCCCCCTAATCCGGGATAAGGGGCAAGAGCCTCCTGTATTGGCGATCGCAACCGATGGCAGTGCCGTTGTGCCCTTATTAGGGGGGGTGCAGGGGGTCAATGAGCTAGCGCGCCAGATTGCAGAGGCCCTGCAGGTTGCCCCCGCCATTACCACCACGGGCGATCTGCGATTTGGCACAGCTCTGTTATCGCCGCCACCGGGTTACCAACTGGTCAACCCCGAGAATGCCAAGACCTTTATTGCCGAGTTATTGGCAGGAGCTGAGGTCCAGCTCAAGGGGGAGGCAGCTTGGCTCACCAACAGCCAATTACCCATTTCCCCCACAGGTAAACTGACCCTTCAGATTGAAACCGCGCAACAGAGCGCAGACCAACTAACCGCCAAGCCTGCCGCTCCTGATTGTTTGGTCTATCGATTTGACCCCCAAAGAGTAGAGCAGGCCCTTCACTCTCAAGAATCTAGATCTCAAGGATCTAGGGGAAACCTGGCTATCCTGGGTATTGGTCCTGGGGCCGCTGCCTGGATGTCTGCAGAAGTTAAAGAGAGGCTGAAATTTGCCACGGATTGGGTGGGTTACCAAACCTACTTGAATTTGGTGGAACCATTGCGCCCAGCCCATACCCGTCGCTATGCCTCGGATAATCGTTGTGAACTAGAGCGGGCTGAGTTTGCCTTAGATTTAGCAGCCCAAGGAGGCAATGTGGCCCTTATTTCCTCAGGTGATCCGGGTATTTATGCGATGGCAGCGGCGGTCTTTGAGGTGTTAGAGCAAAAAGCCAAGCCAGCCTGGGAGTCAATCGAGATTCAAGTCTGTCCAGGCATTTCAGCGATGCAAGCCGCCGCTGCCCAAGTGGGTGCCCCCCTTGGCCATGATTTTTGTGTCATTTCTCTCTCAGATATCCTTAAACCTTGGGAGGTGATTGCCCAACGGATCACTGCTGCTGCCCAGGCGGATTTTGCGATCGCCTTTTATAACCCTGTCTCCAAAGACCGAAGCTGGCAACTGGACAAAGCCAGAGAATTATTGCTGCCATGGCGATCCGCTGACACACCCACCCTCTTAGCTCACAACCTCGGTAGAGAGGGACAAAGAGTCGTGATTACAACCCTAGGCCAGTTAAAAAGTACAGATGCCGATATGCGCACCGTGATTGTGATTGGCTCCAGTCAAACTCGAATTATGTCACAAGGTCAAGGGCAGCAATGGGTTTATACGCCACGGCATTATAGAAATCGGGTACCTCCTCAACCTGATATTCATTAGACGCAGCTTGAGAAACTGATGGGAGTCAATGCCCAACACTCGATTGCTGCGTTGGAAATATGGGTGAATATAGCGAAGAAAAACCTTGATCATGCGTAGCGTGGTGAGACTCCGTTCCACCATCTTTTTTCTTCACCATTAATATTTTGGGGAATGCATTTACATTAAGGGATAGTGAAGAAAGACAAACCCTAGGACCATTGCTTAGCAAGACCTCTGAAAGTGCTGATTATTCTCCATCTTAGATTAAATTCCATCACGATCTTCTTGAGCAGATCCCTTAAGTTTGTGTAATCATGTTTTTCATGAAAGTCCAGTGTCTTTCAAGGCCATTTCTTCCAGATTTCGGTTGCCAAAGCAACCCCATATTGAGAGTAGTGCAAGATCTCAGGCAATAAATTCGGTGACTGCTATAGCCAGTCTAATTCTCTCTGTAAATTTCTAAGTATCGGGCAAATGATCAATCAAATAACCAAAAGTCATCAGGCCAACCTAGAGACAGAATTTCAATCTAGCCCTCCCAAGTCTTATTGGTTTCAGCAGCTTGATTTAGCTGAAATTGCACGTCAATATTCAACACCGCTTTACATCACAAATCGAGCTCAAATCCTCAGCAATCTCCAGGCATTTAAAAACATTCTGGGAGAGAATAAATATATCTATTTCCCCGTTAAGGTCAATCCATGCCTTGCAACCTTCAAAATACTTGCTGAGCAAGGATGTGGTGCTGACTGTGCATCATCTCGCGAGATTCAATTAGCTCGTCTCGCTGGCATACCAACCTCTCAATTGAGTTACTATTCTCCAGCACCCGATCTCAGCTTAGCCGTCACGTTACTTCAGGATGGTGGCAATGTCATCATCGACTCGATATCAAAGGTGACAGCCCTCGAAGCACAGTTAGGCAATATCCCCTTTTCTGGCAAATTATTTCTGCGAGTTAACCCCCCGCTCTATAACAGCTATGGGGCTAAAGCAGATTACCAAAAACATACTTCGCATGGTAGCCTAACAAGTCAATTTGGACTCCCCACAGAGGAGGTTCTACCCTTTCTTAACGCCACAAAGTTACCATTCTCTGGCTTGCATGTTCATGTGGGAACTCAAATGGACAATGTTGAGGTGTTTCAAGAAAGCCTAGATGTCTTACATGAATTATGCGATACGATCCACGCCTTAACCCATCACATCATTACAGATCTCAACCTGGGAGGGGGACTAGGCATCCCAACTCAGGAGGAAGATCAGTTCCCTTCCATTACTGAATTAGGCGATGCTTTAAAAAGCAAATTTCGGCCTGAATTTACCTATAAAATGGAACCAGGGAATGCCTTGTTTGGTAACGCTACTGCACTATTGACAAGAGTTGTAACCCGTAAATCGACCCGAGGCAAGGGCTGGGCAATTGTAGATGTTGGCTCTGATCAACTTTTGAAGGTGACTCTGGCTGGGTTTGCCCAAGAGATATTTCGTGCTGATGGAACAGTGCTCCCCAAATCAGGGCTGGATAGTGTTGCTGGCCCTCTTTGCTTTGCGGGAGACGTGCTGCTTCCTGAAACAGATCTAAGGGGGGTAAAGGAAGGCGATTTGCTATTGTTACCCAATAACGGTGCCTATTGTCGTTCTATTGGAAATCACTTCAATGGCTATTCAGAACCAGCTACCCTGATAGTAGATGACAGCCAAGAGATAGGACTCGCCTATACATCTGAAGATCCCTATTGGGAACCCACCATTCAAAGTTTTCAGCCTTACTATAGAGAAGAGTCAGATCTTTTCCCTAAAACATTCAGTGACCAACAAGTCGAAAATATCCGCAGCGTTTACCTGAATAAACAATGTGGCAAGGATACCTATTCATTTCATGACTTTACAAGGGTTGCCAAGGGCCATTATGAGATGAGTATTGAAGTTGATTCACCCGTTGCTTTTATCTCCCTTCCCACGGTCATAAGAATCATTTCTGATGCCGCTGTCGCAGTCACTATCGACAACCTAGGGCTAGCAGAGAAAAATATTTCCGTTTGGGGAAGTCGTAGCACTGTTTCTCTCAACAGTATTTTACGTTCAAAACGGCGACATCGACTGAGCCTCTATCTCACACCTATGATGAATTCATCAAATTCCAAAAAACAAAGAGCTTATCGCTTAACTGGCAACTAGGAGAGGGCAGCCACGGGAATCTTTTACTAGTTTTTTAGCTCTACGTTGACTGAAAGGTTACTGTCCCAAGTCATCGGTCTGGGAAGATACTCTGTGCGACAAATCTGTGAGTCTTGGTAGCGCGTCAGATAGACCTTTCCAAACGGATATCTAACGGTAAATTTTTGGCACATATTGTGCAGGTCATCAAAGTGATAACAATTACCACAGGCCTTGTTTTCTTTATTCATCTCTATTGCAAGAATATATTTTAGCGAATGTCATACAATTTAGTATGGTCAATATTTTTCGCAAAATACATTTACTCAAAATAATTTTTCCAAGAATAAATACATTCATGAGATTTATATAAATTAGGAAAAATTATTTATTTTTAGAGCATAGAAAAAGATACAATTCATTGGTATTTATACTGATCTTTTGCTGTTTGACCAATAACCTTACCTATAAATGCGATGGCTTCAGGTGTAAACTCAGCAATTCTTCAATTTCGTCAACATCATATTTTAATGCCAAGTCAATGATTTTTTGCAGAAATTGGGCATTTTCTGGTTGCATTTGAGAGGCTAACTCAACATACTGAATCAACTTTTTTAATCGTCCTGACTGAGCCAACTGCAAACAATACTTTAAAGTATCAGTGGGGGGTATATTTATTTCTGCTGAATATGGATCAGAATCAGAAAAACTAACCTCTACGCTATTTTCTGTGACATCAATTAAGCAGGCTTCTCCTGCCAGAGTATTAAGCGATCTCGGCTGGTTGCCGATGATGGGTAAATCGAGGACAAAGGAAAAGATACTGCCAGATTTCACATGGGATTCAACCTGAATAGAGCTGCCCATTGCAGATATTATTCGCTGACTAATATAGAGTCCTAATCCTGTTCCATCTGCTTTACGGCCTAAATCGCCAACTTGTTCGAAGGCATTGAAGATTCTTTCTATGTCTTGAGATGATATGCCAACCCCAGTATCGATAACAGCAAAATAAATGCTGGCAACGGAACTATCCAAATGCTTTGTATCTGAAGTTGACAGGTTTTTCTCTGCAATCACCGATAAGGTAACTTGACCAGCATCTGTAAACTTAATAGCATTACTCAAAAGATTCAAGAGGACTTGGCGAAGATGTTGGGCATCTACAGAGACTTTTTCTGGTAATTCTGGCGAAAAGTCTCTTCTAAAAATAATCTTTTTTTGATTTGATTGTATTTGGCATATATCAGCAGTTTCATTCAGAAATGTAGATAAATTTACTGAGACAGGTGAAATAGTGAGTTGATCAGCTTCAGTTTTGGTAAAGTCTAGGATGTCGTTAATCAGAGTAAGCAGATGGTTTGCACATTGTTGAATAACCTCAATACCTCGCGCTTCGTTTGATTCTGGGACAGAGGACCGCTGAAGAATCTGGCTATAACCTAAGATTCCGTTAAGAGGGGTTCGTAGCTCATGACTCATACTTGCCAAAAACATGCTCTTAGCGCGATTCGCTTGAGTAGCCACCTCTTTAGCTGCTAGTAGTTCCTCAGCTTGCCTTGTGAGGATCTTATTTGTTTCTTTAAGACTTTCTTCGGCCTCAAAACGAGCAATTGCTCCGCCAAAGCTATGGGCGGTCGCTTCTAAAACGGCGACCTCACTTCGGGTCCAATCATGACCATTTTGGCAGTCATCAAACCCCATAAACCCCCAACAATGATCTTGGATCATGATGGGTGCAACTACAATCGAAAGAATGTTTTGTGGCTGGAGAATCTCTTGTTCTTGTTCAGGAAAATTATCAACATTCCAGAAATAGACTGTCCCACTGATAATTTTTGATGCCAACGAGGGAAAATGTCTAAAAAGGGAAGATTTTGTAAGTTAAGATTGTTAATCTCAGCAAGCATTTTATCCTTAGCCCATTCCCAATTTTGACTTGCAACTAAGATATTGGTCGTAGAATGAGCATGAAGTCTAAATACATAAACACGGTCAACCAGAGTTGCGTCGCCTAAAATTTCAAGGGCTAACTGAATCGATTCTTTATAGTTTCGAATCATCAAAAGAGAACGTGTTGCCTCTGAAACTCCTTGCAATAAACGTTCAGCAAAAACATCTTTATCTATAGTTTTGCGAGGCATATTTACATCCAATCTTTGGTGCTTATTTTAGTATTTTTCCTCAATAATATTTTTGTCAATAGGTTGATCATGCACTCATCCAATGGTTAGCGTGATCTTCAAGTAATTTATCAACATCAGTTTTGGATAAGGGCTTATAGAATAAGTACCCTTGTGCTTTATTACATTTTAGAATTTTGAGGTACTTCAGTTGTCCTAGCGTCTCTACTCCTTCGGCAACAACACTCATGTTGAGAGTATTAGCTAAATTTAAGATAGTTTTGACAATTTCTTGACTTTGGATATCGTCTTCAATACGGCTAACAAAAGAACGATCAATCTTGAGTTCACTCAGGGGAAAACGATGAAGATAGCTCAATGAAGAATATCCTGTTCCAAAATCATCTAGGCTAAGGGTAATATCCCGTTTTAAAAGGCTGTTTAATAGGGTTAATATAGAGTCATGGTTATCCATGAGTAGACTTTCGGTTATTTCCAGCTTTAATTGATGCCCAGAAATATTATTTGCATTTAAAATTTCATCCAGAGTATCAATAAAACTAAGACTTTGAAGTTGCTTGCCAGAGAGGTTGACACTCATGGTATAAGTCGATACTTCTGGGAAACAACTGTTCCATTGTTTTAATTGATGGCATGCTTGCCGGAGTATCTGCTCTCCTAATTCTACTATTAGGCCACTTTCCTCAGCGATAGGAATGAAGTCTGCCGGAGAAATAAATCCTTTTTGGGGGTGTGTCCATCGAGCTAGGGCTTCGAATCCGGTGACAACCTGAGTTTCTAGATTTACAATGGGCTGATAATGGAGTGTAATTTCTTGGTTATTCAGTGCTATCCTTAAATCGCGTTCAAGATCGAGTCGGCGGACGCTATCAATATGCATTGACTCATTAAAGAGTTGATAACGAGCTTTTCCCTCTTTTTTGGCCTGATACATGGCGATATCAGCATCTCGTAGAAGTTCTTCAGCACTTGCGTGGCGGAAACTAGCAATTACAATGCCTATACTTACAGATACAAAAAAGATTTGATTTTCAATCCGAATTGCTTCGGTCAGTTGGGAGTGAATACGTTTTGCAACAATGATGGGATCTTCCGGCTGTGAAAGATTTTTCAGTAGGATGGCGAACTCATCTCCTCCAATTCGAGCAATGAGATCAAAGGGACGCAGGCATTGTTGTAGCCGCTTGGCGACTTGTTGTAATAGTTGATCGCCAACATAGTGGCCAAGGCTATCGTTAATCCGTTTAAACCGATCTAAGTCGATAAACAATACCGCGAATCTTTCGCTTGGATTTTCTTTGAAGGCGTGTAGAAGCTGGTTGCTTTGGCGAATGAAGCTATTGCGATTGGCTAATGCTGTTAAGTTGTCATGATAGGCTTCGTAAGATAAATGATATTCAACTCGCTTTTGATCGCTGATATCATGTACAACTCCATCGATTCGATCCGCTTGGTTCTTAGCCAAAGCACTATTTCTTTGGGCTCGAATTTTAAGCCATCTTATGTTTCCAGTTCTGTCAATAATTCTATATTCAAGGCCAATGGCAGATTGTGCACTTAGTCGCTGAAGCGCTTGCTTCAGGCGGGTTTTATCTTCGGGATGCACCATGTCGAACCAGAGGTGGGGTGAAGCAATCAGTTCATCGGCGGAGCAGCCAAAAATGTTTTTACGGCAGGATTCAGAAATATAAACTGGGAAAAATCAAGGGTTGCAGACCATACAACTTCTTCTAAGGAGTTAAGGATATTTTCCATCTGAGCTTCGCTTTGGCGCAACTGCAGTTCTGCTTGTCTCAAATTGAGGTGTGTTCTCACTCTGGCCAGTAGTTCTGGTTCTTGAAAGGGTTTTGTAATATAGTCAACTGCACCTAGCTCAAAACCCTTAACCTTATTGCTAGTATCCGCTAAGGCTGTCATAAAGATGATCGGAATCGAAGCCGATATGGAATTATTTTTAATGATCTTGCAGGTTTCATAGCCATCCATTTCAGGCATCATGATATCGAGAAGGATCAGGTCGGGAGAGCTGTGTTGGATTTGCCGAATTGCTCGTTCCCCAGACGTGCGATCGCAACTTCGTACCCAGCGTCACTCAATGTTTCGCACATCACCTCTAGATTCGTAAGGTTATCATCGATAATTAAGATCAACGGAGTATTAGCTGGTTGCATCATAATAGCCATATCAGCAATAATTAAAAGTTAATTAAGGGTTGTTGGCAGCATAGTATAGAAGCTTGAAACCCTAAGGGCTAAGTCTTTTTTTGCTGTTGAATTAGCTTAGAGAAAAATCCCGCTACCATATTTCCTAATCAATTTAAGGCTCCCTTTATATAAGTATGCCCATCTAGGTGGCCCTATTTCCTGGAATAAGATCACTCTTGGCAACTTATATTTTTGACTGGAATTCCTCACTGTAAAATCCCATCAACTTCGACGGAGCATTGGCTCACCGAGACATGAGTAGCACTGTGAAATCCATGCTTAGCAAGGCTTTCATTGATTTCCATTCAATCTGAACTAGAACCCTTTATTGGCAGTATCCCGCGGAATTATCACGCCTTAAGGGGCAGTACTGGCCGCATCCATCGTCAATCCCTGAGTACCAAAACTGTATCGATCAACCTGGTCTGCCAGAGATCTGCGCAGGGATGAGTGACCTTGCCCCTTTTCCACGCACTAAGCCCAAAACTGCTTATGCATCGCAAAAAAGCAACGCCGATGAGCAATCGGATTGTGTTTTCCAAGGTCACAGAGTTTGATGTTTGCAAGAAACAGTCCAAGATCATTAACAGATCAGGGGTTCAGGACCTTTCTGCACCACTAAGGCCAGCACCCTACCTAATGCTTCGCCTCTTTACAAACCCACCGCCATAGAGGATGGCTTTGACCCTGGGTACGAATCATCATCACCCGTTGGGTAAGACGATACTGCTCCTGGCTCGGCAGCCCCCATAAAATAATCCGGCTTTGCCAGAGCAGCACGGCAAAGGTCGTACCCAAACATAGCCCTAAACCAATGGCAGCTATCCGGTTATAAGCCAAGGTATATTTAACCGCAGCCCAGGTAAAATGATCCAACCATAGTTGGATAGAACTGCGCAAACTCCACACACTCAGGCAACCCACCGTCAACCATAAGCTCCCCACCACTAACCAGCGGGTATAAAGAGTCAGTTGATATAACCGTTGTACTTCAGCCTGGAAGCGAGGATCTTGGCTGGGATCTGGAACAGTCCCATTTAAGGGTGAATGGCCTAGATGCTCACTCATAGCCAAAGGAAGCCGTTACAGTTCTTCAGGGCTAGCATCAGAGAGCGCACTATTGGAATTAAGGACTGTAGAATTATACCCACCTCTGCCCTGCCCTTGACGCTCTCGCCACCAAGTCAGCAAGGTGCTAGCAATGAAAACACTAGAGTATACCCCAGCTACAAAGCCAACCATCAAAGTTAAGGCAAAATACCTTAAGGTTTCTCCTCCAAAGGCAAAAATACCCACTAAGGGCAAAGCTGTGGTCAAACTCGTATTAATAGACCGTCCTAGAGTTTGATTCACAGCATTATCAACAGTTTCAGCTACAGAAAGATGGGGAGTCAACTTAAGGTTCTCACGGACCCGATCATAGATAACCACGGTGTCGTTGACCGAAAAACCAATGATGGTCAGCAACCCCACAATAAACAAGCTATCAACCTCTACCCCCTGGGTAAGCCCCAAGATCGAAAAGACACCTACTGTCACCAGTAGATCATGGAACAAGGCCACAACCGCAAAGAGAGCAAAGTCTAGCTGAAATCGGAAGGTCAAATAGACGACAATACCCAGAAAAGATAGCAGCAGCGCCAACAGACCGGAGGTGAAGAGCTGTCGACCGAGGGTGGGGCCAACAGTATCAATTTGTGACTTATTTGCATCAAGCTTGCCCAATTTCTTAGTCAAGGCATCCTTAAGGTCGTTCCGACTCGCTTCATCTAGGGGCGGAGTGCGAATGGCAACAGCTTGTTTTTCCTTGCCCAAAATTTGGATATTATTGGCACCTAGATTTTTCTCCTGTAAAACTTGGCGAATGTCAGCAACATCAATGGGCAGGTCACAATTCCCTGGCTGACGACAATCCCGCTCCAATTGCAACCGAGTACCGCCCAAAAAGTCTAAACCTGGTCGCAGAGGAGCCTTAAATTCATTCCAAGATAAGGCCATGGCAATCACACCGGCCAAAATAACAGCACCCGAGAGCGACCACCACAGACCCCGTTGCTTATTGACATTCAGCTTCATGAAACAACCTTAGCCCTTTTAGCGTCAAATAATTCTGGCTTCCGTAAACTCGGAAAACCAATTGCTGTAAACATCAGCGTACGGCTACAGGTCAGTGCCGTAAACATACTCACCACCACCCCAATCCCTAGCGTTAGGGCAAAGCCTCGCACGAGACCAGATCCCAGCCAGTAGAGCGCAGCGCAGGCAATCAAGGTCGTCACATTGCCATCTAGAATACTGGAAAAGGCCCGATAGAAACCTGACTCAATAGACCGGTAAAGTGTCTTGCCGTCGCGCAACTCCTCCCGAGTTCGCTCAAAAATAAGAATATTTGCATCCACCGCCATCCCAATACTGAGAATGAAACCTGCTACTCCCGGCAAAGTAAGGGTTACCCCCAGTAGCACATAGGCTGCAAAGGTCAACAACCCATAGATACAAAGGGCTATATCGGCAATCAACCCTGGCAACCGATAATAATAGACCATGAAAATTAGAACCAAGACTAAGCCACCCAGCCCAGCATAGATACTTTGGCGAATACTTTCTTGGCCCAAGGAAGCACCCACAGTCCGAATCTCTTCAATGGTCACTGGCACTGGCAGGGAACCACCCTTCAGTTGATTGGCCAGTAATTGGGCCTTCTCTAGGGTGAAGTTCCCCGTAATCACAGCAGCGCCACCCGTAATCCCATTTTCCTTAAATTTCTCTTCAACGGTGGCTTCACTAATGACCTTGCCATCTAAAAAGATCCCCATGGGTTGCCTAGTGCCAGCAATGCTCTTAGTCAATTCGGCAAATTTCCGACCGCCATCGGGATCAAATTGGAGGGTGACATCCCATAGATCTGGCTGCCCTTGGGAAGGGGAATAACCGGCATTTCTTAAATCTTCACCGGTTAGGTTGGTCTTCTCATAATATTGGCTTCGCAAGTCCGCAACTTGCTGTTCCTTTTGCTTAATATCTATATTTAGTTTCTCAATCGCCTCTTTGTTGCCTTCTTTTTCGGTCTGTTCTTGCTGGGCCAGTAATTTCCTTAACTCGCTCTGCCGCACATTTAACTGGGCAACCTTCGCATTGTTAGGGCGTCGGAAATCAAGCTTTGCCACTTGACTCAGCAACTTTGCCGCTTCCTTAGGATCACTCACCCCTGGTAACTGAACCAGAATCTGTTGATTACTGGTGGCTTGAACAGAAATCTCAGAGACCCCTTCCGGGTCCAAGCGATTAGCCACCACGCTTTGCACAGCAGCCATCACCTGGTCATCAATATTCTTGACCTCCTCCGTCGGTTTGACTTGGAGGGTCAACTGAGTCCCTCCTTGCAGATCAAGGCCCAAATTAACTTTGCCAAAACCAAATTGCTTACCAATGGGAGTCACTACTATTAATGCGCCGCAGACAATCAGGGCAATCAGGGCAAGCAGAAATCTTTGTTGTCTAATCACTGTGAGGGACCTATCTCTGATAAAGGAGAGAATAATAGAAGCTTCCTAATCTAGGCATAAGACCTAGTGTGTCAGGCGACCTGGAGCGGTACTGTTTGCTGAACGGTCTCGACAATTTGGGCCGGTTGGATAATCGTCAAGCTCTCTAGCATGCCATTGTAGGGAGTGGGAATATCTTGAGAGGATAACCGGATCACGGGTCCATCTAATTCATCAAATAGCCGATCATTAATAGAGGCAACAATCTCTGCCCCAATGCCACCGGTGCGCATGCATTCTTCCACAACAATCACGCGATGAGTTTTACGAACAGATTCGCCAATGGTCTCAAAGTCTAAGGGCTTGAGGGAAATTAAATCTATCACCTCGGGGTCATAGCCTTGTTGGGTCAAGGTTTTGGTTGCTTGCAGCACATGCTGGCGCATGCGAGAATAGGTCAAAATTGTGACATCTTTGCCAGAGCGCACCACCTCTGCTTTGTTAAGGGGCAATATATATTCCTGATCGGGCAATTCTTCCTTGAGGTTATAGAGCAGCACATGTTCAAAGAACAGTACTGGATTAGGATCTCGAATGGCAGCCTTGAGTAACCCTTTGGCGTTATAAGGCGTAGAACAGGCCACGATTTTAAGGCCTGGTACCGCTTGAAAATAGGCTTCTAATCGTTGGGAATGCTCAGCACCGAGCTGCCGACCAACACCACCAGGCCCACGAATGACCATCGGGATCGTGAAATTACCCCCTGAGGTATAGGGCAGCATCCCTGCATTATTGGCAATTTGATTGAAGGCGAGTAGCAAAAAGCCCATATTCATGCCTTCGATAATGGGCTTTAGGCCTGTCATGGCAGCACCCACAGCCATACCTGTAAAGCTGTTTTCAGCAATCGGTGTATCTAAGACTCTTAGCTCTCCATATTTGTCATACAGGCCCTTTGTCACCTTATAAGAGCCACCATAATGTCCCACATCTTCGCCCATCACCATGACAGTGTTGTCGCGGGCCATTTCTTCATCAATTGCGTCGCGAAGCGCGTTAAATAAAAATACTTCAGCCATAATGTCTTAGCCAAACACTATGGATACGTTAGCAGAAAGCGGGGCTTTCCTGTGCTACGGTCTAAGGCCTTATGACCCTTGTTTGGCTAACGGAGGAAGTTTAGAAAAGTTCGACTTAGCTGCTGCCGTTGGGGCTGTCATACGCAGCCAGCCCTCTAGGATGCGGGGAGCGATGCGATTAACAAAAACGGCTACATGACTTTGCCATCCCACCAAAATCTCAGGGGATTCCTTTTCTAGGCCGGTGACTAATACTTGGGCGACCCGTTCTGGGGTCATGGAGGCCACCCAGCGAAACCGTTGAGTATTTTTGGCCATATCAGTGTCTGTGAGTGAGGGCAGTAAGGCTGTGACTTTAATGTTGTAGGCAGCTAGTTCGCTGCGCAGGGCTTGAGTGAAACCCAAAATGGCAAACTTAGTGGCTGAGTAGGTAGCCATTGTTGGTGCGCCAATTTTACCCATGAGGCTGGAGACATTGATGATATGGCCCTCTCGTTTGCTTGCCATCCGGCGGGCCACCAGATGGGTCATGGTATAAATGCCCATTAGGTTGAGAGATAATTCTTCTTGAACTTGAGGTAGGCGGGCTTGAATGAAGGGAGTTTGGTGAGCAATCCCAGCACAGTTGATGAGTAAATGGATGGGACCATGCTGACGCCAGGTAGCGGCGATCGCAATATTAACCTTGACCGTTTCCGTTAAATCAAGGGGGAGGACAACAGCCTCAGGCCCATAATTGGCAATTTCTGCGGCCACCTCAGCGAGGCGATGGCGATCCCGAGCCACCAGGATCACTTTTTCTATCCCTTGTTGGGCAAGTTGGAGGGCAATCGCCCGACCTATACCACGGGAAGCCCCGGTAATCAGTGCAGTCTTTCCTTGTATCTTCATCGATCATGACCCCCTGAAATGCAATTGCGCAAAAGCATAGAGAGAAGAAAGCTTCGTTCTAAGGAACAGCGACTTTCTGAGTCCTCTCAACTCTTGATGGATATAAATCTGGGCTGGTTTTAGACTTCCAAAACCCAGTGAGCGAATTAATAAAGACCCAAATCTCTCTTAAATGCCTGTCCGGCATCTGCGGCAAGGACAGCACGTAGAGCTCCAGAATGAAGCTCAAGAACAAGGTCTAAAGCATGCTGTCGGTGCTTGAACTCGACAGGTCAACAAACCTTAGTGAAGTTAATTCTGAGTAAATAGTTACAGAATGTAAATCTTAGGATTTAGGCAACGGATCAGCATCTGGGTGCCAAACTATCACTGGGAAGGTGTTGCCAACTTTATACGTAGTGAAAATGCTTGTCTAGCATGGTATTTCTTCTCCCAAGTGAGATGGACAGGTAATAAGAAGATTTATATGCACACCCTAGCAATCAGATCAACAAGTTGCAATGTTTTTTATAGATGCTTTATTTGCGTAATATAAAGCAATATTTCTCTCAGTAATCAAACTTAGAATAATAAACAACCTCAAAGGGCCGAAAGAGCCAAAGACTAAGGACAGTAGACCCTCTCAAGGACGGAAGGTTTGGCTAAACCAAGATGAGGGGATCGTAATCTCGCAGTGAAAGATGAGGAAATCCTTAAGGTTTTCGTGATGGATTAAAATCCCTTGCCAGGGGGTAGCGCCTTACCGCAGCCGGTAAAAACGTATGAGGGGCTACCAAGTTGCTCTAAATTTAGACTTTGCATCCTAGACCGATCTACTATGCCAATTAACCAATAAAAATTATCTAGATAGGTTGAGGAGACATCAGCTCAAATGCTTAAACCAAAATGCTCATCCCTTCAGTCTCGGCCTTGGCGTCGATTGACAGCTTTGGCCTCGACCATGATCTTATTGACTGCCTGCCAAGTCGGTGGCAACAGCCCAGAGGGATCGACTTCTGGGGGAGAAACGGGGGGGCTAAAGTTAGGGTCTCTGCTACCCTCGACGGGAGATTTAGCCCCCTTAGGGGTGCCGATGATTAGCACAGTTCCCATGCTGGTCGAGACGGTTAATGCCTGTGGCGGAGTTAATGACAAGCCCATAGAACTCACAGCCGCTGACGATGAAACTGATCCCACCAAGGGCAGTCTAGCCATGACTAATCTAGTTGAGGTCAAAAAAGTAGCGGCTGTAGTTGGCTCCTTTGCCAGTAGCGTTTCTCAAGCCGCTGTAGATGTCGGCAAACGCAATAAGGTGATGCTGGTTTCTCCTGGGAGTACCAGCACAGAATTTACAGGCCGAGCCAAGAAGGGCGACTTTAAAAACGGTGAGACGCAATATTGGGCCAGAACTGCCCCACCTGATACCTATCAAGCCCGTGCCCTAGCGAAGTTAGCAAAGGAAAAGGGATTTCAAAAGGTGTCAACGGTGGTCATTAATAATGACTATGGTGTGAGTTTTGAGCGAGAGTTTGTGCAAGCCTTTAAAAAACTGGGGGGGACGGTTATTAACGAGGCTAAGCCCACTCGCTATGATCCCAAGGGCACGACCTTCGATAGTGAAGCGGCCGCAGCCTTTGCCAATAAGCCCCAAGCTGTGATTGCTGTTCTGTATGCAGAGACTGGGGCGTTACTCTTAAAGTCGGCCTACGAACAGGGCCTCACCACTGGGGTGCAAGTCATGCTCACAGATGGGGTGAAGTCCGATGAATTTGCGTCGCAAGTGGGCAAAACCAGCGATGGCAAGTTTATTATTGAGGGCGCCCTTGGCACTGTCCCTGGTGCTGATGGTTCGGCTTTGGCCGCTTTAACGAAGTTATGGAAGTCAAAAAATAACAACCAATCTCCCCCGGCCTATGTGCCCCAAACTTGGGATGCAGGGGCTTTGCTGGTCTTGTCAGCTCAAGCAGCCAAGTCGAACTCTGGAGATGCGATCGCCAACAAAATTCGCGACGTTGCCAATAGCCCAGGCCAAGAAGTTACGGATGTCTGCGAGGGTCTCAAATTACTCAAAGAAGATAAAGAAATTAATTACCAGGGGGCCAGTGGCAATGTCGATATTGACGAGAATGGTGATGTGCTGGGTATTTATGATGTATGGACCGTTAAGAGCGATGGCAAATTAAACGTGATTGGCCAAGTGGAACCCAGCGAATAGCAGCTCAACCAACGAGGAACCTGATGATTTGCTTCATCCAGTAAGTAGGCAAAGTCCCTACCCTCCCTAACCAACAGCCCCCATTTCTTACTCCTGCATAGGGAGAAGTCCTGGGGGCTGTTCGCTAAAAACCCTTGTTAAACATTGGTTCAACTCACAAAGGCCTTCACCTGATTAATAATCCCAACGGGATCAATGCCCTGATAGGGAAACTGCTCCCAGAGACCACCACATCCCTCTTCATGGGTACCCAAATGGGCAAACTTTGGCGTCAAGCCCCGCTCCAACAGCCAAGAACCAAAACGGCTACCCAAGCCAGTCCGACGATTAAAGGACTCCACTACCAGAACAAAGGGAGCTGCACCCACCTTAGCCAGCACCTCTTCATCAACAACGTTCAGGGTAGATTTATTGATCAAACCCACTTCGATGCCCTCTTGCCGTAAACGTTCAACAGCATCTAAACAGCGATAGAGAGATTCCCCGAAGCTGACGATATAGCCAGCGCTACCTTCTCGGATCACCTCATCCTTGCCTGGAGTAAAGGTATAGCTACCCGAATACAAAGGGTTCCCCGACTCATCTAACAAAAAGGGAACCTTAGAACGAGTTGAAAAAATAAAGCGTAAACCGGGCTGATGGAACACTGTCTTGACACAAGCCCGCATCTGATGGGCATCAGCAGGAAAATAGAGGCGAGTTTCATAGCCATCATCAAGACCATTATCAGCAAACATATTATTGATACCGAAATGGCAGGTGTTATCGGCCATGTCATCAATCCCAGAATGGGAGAAATGACAGAGCAGATTGGAGTAATTCAACCGCGCCATCGTAATTTCAGAGATACACATCTCTAAAAAGGCACTGAAGGTAGCGAAAATACCCTGCTTGCCCTTGGCCATCCCAAAACCTGCTGCCGCCGACAGATTTCCCCTCTCTTGAATTCCACCACTGATAAAGACTTCAGGATGAGCCGCTCGAATCTTATGTAAGCCACAGGAGCCTTCTAGATCGCTATCAACCACCAGCACGTTCTGCTTACGGTCCGCTTCGCTCATCTCGCCAAGCACCTCAACCACGGCATCGCCAAAAACATTGCGGTTGGCATCGTATTGATCCGATGCTCCCAGAAATTTGTAGTCCTGTTTAGGGGCGACGATGCTTTTTAGGTTTTCCACCGCAGCGGTATGACCCCGCGTTTCTAAATATTGAATTGCGGCCTTAACTGAAATAACATCATGGCCGTGGTTAGAACCTTCTAACCCTTCGATCCCTACACACATCGCTCGTTTGTTGATCACCGCCACAGGGCCGGGAGTATTGATGGCTTCGCAGATACGGACATACAGGCCCTCTAGATCTTCACCATCGCCTTCCAAGACTTTGAGGCCATGCCCCTCTAGCGTTTTCTTGACGCTAAAGCCAGGTAGATATTTAGAAGGATTGCCGGCAATGGTGACATCATTATCATCGATCAGCAGTTTGACATTGAGGTGCTGAGCAACCGCAAGACGAGCCGCTTCTGCATCATTACCCTCTTGCTGGGAACCATCTGATCCCAGACAAAAGGCTGTTTTGCCCGGATTAGCCAAGGCGACACCATTCACATAGGGCCACATATGACCTAACCGGCCAGAGCTAAATTTTACGCCCGGTGTTAGACCCAATTCGGGATGGCCTGGTAATTTGGCATGGGCAGCCCGATAACTCATCAATTGCTCAATGGGTAGGGACCCCTCTAGGGCTGCCATCAGATATTGAGTGGCGACTCGGTGGCCTGCTTCATCAAAGAAAATGGGCACAAACTGGTCTGGATTGCTCCGAAACAAGGCATCGAGAATCATAACTTCAGGCACAGTATCGTAAGGACCGCCTGTATGTCCGCCGACCCTCTGGCTGCACCCGTTGCCGTAAAAAGACAATGGCATCTCGACAGAGCTGAATATTAGCTTTGAGCGCATCTCGTTGTTGAGAGGTCAAGGTAGCATTCTTGGCATCTAAGGTAATGTTTTGATAGGCTTTCAGGTCTATGGGAAAGGTGGCGGTGGTCATAGAGAAGTTTCCTTAACAATAAGCGGAGGGAGAATCAGACTAATTCTGCTGGCGAGGATATCCTATCATTTTGCCTTCCCCCAAGATCTGAGCTGCTGGGATCACAGGGATGGGGGGCATTAATGCTGATGCTCAGCGGAGCTGTTTTGCACAAACCAATCAATCACTTGCTCTAGGGCTAAGTGATTGATCGGGGTGCCTCTCTGCTCAGCAATGGCTCTTAGGGGTTTGAGTGAGGAGGCTAATAAATGGCTGAACCAAGCGATAAATTCGGGGTCAACCTGAGCATTGTTGTGGAGCTGATCATCGGCCTCTACCCAGGCCAATATTTGATCGGGCTGTAATGTTTCGATGGATCGGTCTAAACTGGCACTCACGCCTTGGAGGTAACGCCAGCAATAGGTTGTCAGTCGGATGGAGAAGCGATCTCGACTGGGTAGCAAGGTCTGATCAATCTGGGCATTCTCCTCTAGGGTCAGCAAATTGCCCAAGGCCTGGGGAAGTTCAGCCATCAATCACTAAGTCCGCCCATAGATATAGATAAGGACAAATTACGCTGCCTCAATCAGATATCCGCAGCGATGTTCTCCATTCACCAACCAATGCGTTCGCTCCACCTGGCAATCCTTGAGAGCAACAGCAAACATTTCCAGTTCATTGTCACAGATACTGGGGAAAGTTTCTGCGACTTGGGAAATTGCACAATTATATTCGGTCAAGATAAACCGAGTCGCTTGCATGGGATCGGTATCTTCGGGCAGGGGATAATATTCGGCCATATAGCCTTCTGCCGCCCGAAGTTTGACTAACTGGGCAACCCGTTCCGCCAGAGAACCTCGGCCCAGTTTTTGCTGATACTCTAAAGCTTTACGTTCCCATTGCTTGCGAAGAATAACCCGCATTTGATCCTTGCCCACGGTTTCAGATAGGGTATCGAGCAGATCAATGGCAAAGCTATCGTGGTGATCGGGAAAGCGATCGCGCCCCATCCGGCTCAATTGATAGACATGTTGGGGGCGCCCATCCCGGCATGGACTGTTTCAAAGGAGATTAATCCCTCTGCTTCGAGATCTTTAAGGTGGCGGCGAATTGCTTGAGGGGTAATCTTAAGCTGCTCTGACAGTTCATGAGCGCTGGCCTGTCCTCGCTTCAGCAATTGCTGCAGAATATCCTGTTTCGTGGAAGAGGCAATGGTCACAACTGAGATACCCAAGAAATCTATGACTTTTATGAGCTAGGGATTGCTGATCAGGCAATGCACCTAAGCCCCCATTATCAACTCATTACATCATTTGATCTTGACTTTGACAACATGATCGTTGCTAAAGTAATCTAAGATGAAATTGAACAACATCTGAGTTGTTTTACATAAAGTATACATGCCCGCCTCTATTCCTACAGAGAACATAGCTGATGACCGCCACCGCCACCGTTGAAAACCTGGTTAATCAACCCTACAAATACGGCTTTGTCACGGATATTGAAGTTGAGACGATCCCAAAGGGACTCAGCGAAGACGTTGTTCGTCTGATCTCAGCTAAAAAAAATGAGCCAGAGTTCATGCTTGATTTTCGTCTAAAAGCCTATCGTCAATGGCTGAAGATGAGTGAGCCCAACTGGCCCCACGTCAACTATCCCGCTATTGATTACCAGGACATCACCTATTACTCTGCACCCAAAGCCCCAGCAGAGAAAAAGCAAAGCCTGGATGAAGTGGATCCAATCCTCTTAGAAACCTTTGAAAAATTAGGCATTCCTCTTTCTGAACAGAAGCGACTCAGTAATGTGGCGGTGGATGCGGTTTTTGATAGTGTATCTGTGGCCACCACCTTTCGCAAAGATTTAGCCAAGGTAGGCGTGATTTTCTGCTCTATTTCCGAGGCTCTCCACGATTATCCTGAGTTAGTGGAAAAATATCTGGGCAGTGTCGTTCCCATTAATGATAATTTCTTCTCAGCGCTCAACGCTGCTGTATTTAGCGATGGGTCTTTTGTGTATATTCCCAAGGGTGTGAAATGCCCCATGGAGCTATCCACCTATTTTCGGATCAATACCGAAGGGGCAGGTCAGTTTGAGCGCACTCTGATTATTGCGGAAGAGGGCAGTCAAGTTAGCTACCTAGAAGGCTGCACTGCTCCCATGTTCGATACCAATCAACTCCATGCGGCGGTGGTTGAGCTTGTAGCGCTGGACAATGCCGATATTAAATATTCCACCGTGCAGAACTGGTTCGCGGGTGACGAAAATGGCAAGGGCGGGATTTATAACTTTGTCACCAAGCGGGGTCTCTGCGCCGGTAAGAACTCCAAGATCTCTTGGACTCAGGTGGAAACAGGGTCTGCCATCACTTGGAAATATCCGAGTTGTGTGTTGGTGGGGGATAACTCCATCGGTGAGTTTTACTCCGTGGCCCTCACCAATAATATGCAGCAGGCCGATACCGGTACCAAAATGATTCATGTGGGCAAAAACACCCGTAGTACGATCATTTCTAAAGGCATTTCGGCAGGGCGGTCTCAGAATAGCTACCGCGGCTTAGTTCGTATGGGTCCGAAGGCCGATGGCTCTCGCAATTACTCCCAATGTGACTCGATGCTGATTGGCAGTAACGCCGAGGCCAATACCTTCCCTTACATTCAAGTGCAGAATAACAGCACCAAGGTAGAGCATGAAGCCTCTACTTCTAAGATTGGGGAAGAACAGCTCTTTTACTTTGCCCAGCGCGGCATTTCTACGGAAGATGCGGTATCCATGATGATTAGCGGCTTCTGTAAGGACGTGTTTAATCAACTGCCCATGGAATTTGCTGTGGAAGCTGATCGGCTCTTGAGCCTGAAGTTAGAAGGAAGTGTGGGATAGTTTGTCCTCAAGTTCAAACATATAGACAGAGTTAGAGGTTCAGGTGTGATCAAGGAAAAGAGTGATGTGATTCTGTCCGTTCGCAATTTAACGGCAGATGTGGATGGAACACCGATTCTCAAGGGCTTAAACCTAGAGATTAAAGCCGGAGAAATTCATGCCATTATGGGTCCCAATGGATCTGGAAAAAGTACGTTTTCCAAGGTTTTGGCAGGTCATCCGGCCTATACCGTCACGGGGGGCGAGGTGGTTTATAAAGGACAGAACCTCTTTGATCTGGAGCCGGAGGAACGGTCTCGGTCTGGGGTGTTTTTAGCCTTTCAATATCCCTTAGAGATTCCGGGTGTCAGCAACCTAGATTTTCTGCGGGTCTCTTTTAATTCTAAACGCAAGCATGAAGGGCTAGAAGAACTGGATGTCTTTGACTTTGATGACCTAGTGCGGGAACGGCTGGATGTGGTGAAAATGGATCCAGCCTTTTTGGAGCGCAGCGTTAATGAAGGGTTTTCCGGGGGTGAAAAGAAGCGCAATGAAATCTTGCAAATGGCTCTATTAGAACCCACCCTGGCCATTCTGGATGAAACGGATTCGGGCCTGGATATCGACGCCCTCAAAATTGTGGCGAATGGTGTTAATCAACTAGCTAAGCCCGAGAATGCGACATTGATGATTACTCACTATCAGCGGTTGCTGGACTACATCATGCCTGATTTTGTCCATGTGATGGCGGAGGGCAAGATTTTAACCACGGGGGGCAAAGAGCTGGCCCATGAACTCGAAGCCCGTGGCTATGACTGGGTGAAGGATGAGGAAGTGGCGGAGGTGGCGGCACGATGACCTTACATGTTGCAAGCACCGATACTGTTGAGAAGCCCATGAGTGGGGCAGATCAAGACCGGCAAGCCTATTTGGCAAAGCTTTTAGCGCAGAGATCGCCTGATGGCCCGAGTTGGTTGGGTAAGATTCGAGATCGCGCCCTCAGTATCGTCCAAGAACGCGGTCTACCCAGCAATCGGGATGAAGACTGGCGATTTACAGATTTATCTGGCCTCTACAAGACCACCTTTGCCCCTGCGGCTCAAGCTTCACTACACCTTCAGGACATTGAATCCCTGATTTTGGCAGATGCCCCCCTGCGGTTGGTCTTTGTGAATGGCTTTTATGCCCCAGCTTTATCAGCAGTTGATCACCGACCTGTGGGCCTCAGTATTCATACCCTTGTCGATGCAGCGCCACTGGCACAGCTCGGTCAACAGCAAGGGATGACGGAGGTGTTCACGGCACTGAATACTGCCAATTTTGAAGATGTTGTAGTGATTCAGGTTGCCAAGCATCAGATCATTGAAACACCGATTCATCTGCTGTTTCTAACAACGGGTGAGGAACCGACCGTGACTTATCCTCGTGGTCTGATTGTTGCTGAAGATCACAGTGCGGTCACCCTGATTGAAGAATATGCGGCGGTGGGTGCAGACACTTATTTCACCAACGCAGTGACTGAAGTTTGGGTAGGACAGAATGCCCAGGTACACCATCACCGGATTCAGCGAGAAGCCAAGACCGCCTTCCATATTGGCAAAACAGCCGTCTCTCAGGATCGAGATAGTTGCTATTCTTTGACGAGCCTGAGCTTAGGTGGACAGATGTCGCGGCATAATCCACTGGTTATCCCCACAGGAGAACAGACGGATACCAGGTTACAGGGATTAACCTTAGCGGTGGATCAGCAAGTGGCGGATACCCATTCGGATCTATCCTTTACGGGGCCACACTGTACGGCCCAGCAACTGCATAAATGCATTGTCGATGATCGGGCGCGGGCGGTCTTTAACGGTAAGATTTTTGTACCCAAGCTGGCTCAGCAAACCAATGCCAGTCAGCTCAGTCGCAACTTGTTGCTGTCGACCAAAGCCAGGGTGGATACCAAGCCCCAACTCGAAATTATTGCGGATGATGTTAAATGCGCCCACGGTGCGACCGTCAGTCAGCTTGATGACGAAGAGGTTTTTTACTTACAAAGCCGGGGGTTAGATCGCGACAGCGCATGCGATTTATTGGTTGAAGGGTTCGCGGCAGAAATTATCGAACAACTGCCGATTGCCCAACAACGCCAAAGGTTGCTGGATGCTGTTTTATCCGAAATTCGTTAAAGTCCTTACCCTCAATGACGCTGCACCTATGATTGCTATCCAAGAAAAATCCCTAGCCCTTCAGGTTCGTCCTGATTTTCCGATTTTGCATCAGCAAATTCAGGATAGCCCCTTAGTGTATTTGGACAGTGCGGCGACCTCTCAGAAGCCGACCCAGGTGCTGGAAGCCCTGCAAGCTTATTATGAGCGGGATAATGCCAATGTCCATCGGGGGGTGCATACCCTGAGTGGTCGGGCTACGGATGCCTATGAAGGGGCACGGGATAAGGTGGCAGCCTTTGTGAATGCGGCCTCCCGTCAGGAGATTGTCTATACCCGCAATGCCAGTGAAGGCATTAATCTGGTGGCTTACAGTTGGGGATTGAACACTCTCAAGGCTGGAGATGAAATCATTTTGACGGTGATGGAGCATCACAGCAATTTGATTCCCTGGCAATTGGTGGCCCAGAAAACTGGAGCCGTCCTCAAGTTTGTGGAGCTAGACGAAAATCAAGCTTTTGACTTAGAGCAGTACAAAACCTTGGTGAATGATCGCACCAAGTTAGTCAGTGTTGTTCATGTGTCTAATACCTTGGGTTGCGTGAATCCGGTGGAGGAGATCATTGCGATCGCCCATCAATACAATGCCAAGGTCCTCATCGATGCCTGTCAGAGCATCCCTCACATGCCCATTGATGTTCAGGCAATGGACTGTGATTGGCTAGTCGCTTCCGGGCATAAAATGTGTGCCCCCACTGGCATTGGCTTCCTCTACGGCAAGCTAGATTTGATGCGGGATATGCCCCCTTTCTTAGGGGTGGTGAGATGATCGCTGATGTATTTTTAGATCACGCCACCTATGCAGATTTGCCCCATAAATTTGAAGCTGGAACCCCTGCCATTGGCGAAGCTGTGGGCTTAGGCGCAGCGATTGATTACCTCACTGGTATCGGCATGGACAAGATTCATGCCTATGAAGCCGAACTGACAGCTTATCTTTTCAAGGGGCTGCGCGACATTCCTGAGGTGCAGGTCTATGGTCCTCAACCTAAGTCTGATGGTGAAGGTCGGGCGGCTTTAGCCTCCTTTACGGCTGGAGATGTTCACCCTCACGATCTATCCACTATCTTGGATCAAGCTGGAGTCGCAATTCGGGCTGGACATCACTGCACACAACCCTTGCATCGATACCTCAAAGTGCAGTCTACAGCGAGAGCCAGCCTCTATTTCTACAATACCAAAGCAGAAATTGACATTTTCATTACCTCTCTTAAGGAAGCAGTAGAGTTTTTTGGCAGCATTTTTGGCTAAGGGGGACCAGTCAATGGAATAGGGTTGAGCATCCTCTGTGCGGTTACCCCCATAGCTGGAGAGGCGTTCCCTGAGAGACTCATCATGTCGCCAATCTGGTGAGTTCAACTGAAGCCGAAGAAGGCTTTGAAATACTTTGCTAGCTTGACATCAAGATATACCGGACAGGCCGAAAAGTGACTGATGAAGACATGAGGAGCATGTGCTTAACTCATCACAGAGCCATCTCTTAACCAATGGCACTGACTTAAGAAGGTAGAAAAGGGCTGTAAGGCTTGATAGATATAGAATCAAGACCTTACATACCTTAGATATTCTGTCTTCCACTATGTCTCAGCCAGCCGAAATTCTCAAGCACCAG
>JAAUUW010000033.1 GCA_012030735.1 Acaryochloridaceae cyanobacterium SU_2_1 | reverse complement strand
GCCACCAGGCGGGGGTGAGCTGGCTATAGATTGGTCGATCTGAGCCAGTCCCCCAACCCAACAAACCACTCCACAGACAAAGCAGCAAACATAACCCCCAGATTGAAGGTCGTTGTCTTCTTTTAATCCGTCGTGCCATAAATACTGATCTCCAAAGGATGAGGTTGAGAACCCTCCCGCCACAATTATACGCAAAGGTCAGTCTAGCCTTCCTTCCGGAAATGGATCAGCAATCAGTGGTGAAGCTGAATCGGTACCCATTTTGTCTCGAGAGGTTGCTACTCTTTCTGGTAGCATCAGTCTCCCACCGGCCTTTGGCTGTCACCCTTCAAGAGAGGGTTGACAAATTCATTTAACCCCTCGCCCACTAGAGACAAACCCACAACTAGTAAGGTCATCGCTAAGCCTGGGTACAAACTGGTCCACCAAATATCCCCCGTCGATAACGCATCCAAAGCTTGGCGGAGATCATTTCCCCATTCTGGGCTGCCAGGAGGTAAACCCAGTCCCAAAAAACCTAAGGACCCGAGGGTTAAAATAGCATCCGCAGCATTCAGGGTAAACAATACAGGCACACTTTGAATAATATTGCCAAACAGATACCGGGTCAGAACTCGCCATGGAGAAGCCCCCAAGGCTCGGGCTGCCTCCACAAACAGCTCCGTCTTGATACTCACAGTATGATTACGAACCACACGATAGTATTGAGGGATATAAGCAACACTGATTGCCACTGCTGCCCCCAGTACTCCCCGTGCAGCTTCCCCAATGCCAAAGGCTAAGGTGACCGCTAATAGCAGGCCGGGTAAAGTATAGATAGCATCCATAACAAACACTAAAATGCGATCCAGGGTCGCCCCCAGATAGCCACTCACCAGTCCTAAGGGTACGCCCAGTAACAAACTAAAAAAAGTCGCTGCAATCACCACTTGCAAAGCGGCCTGAGCACCATAAACCGTTCGCGCAAACACATCGACCCCTTCCCTATCGGTACCAAACCAATACTGAGCTGAGGGCGGAGCATGGACAATATTACCCAAACTGTCATCTGCACTAGGACTTTGCAACCATCCCCCAGCTTGTAGTTGTGGGGCAAGCAGAGCTGCCAAAATATAGATCACCGTAATCCAGAGGCCAATCCACATCAACTCATAGGAAAGGGAACGGCGGTGCCAAAATCTCAATCTTTTGGGCCAGCGAAATCTAGCAGAAGTCATGCAGAATAAGGATGTTTGGTGAAGATTTTGAAAGAATTCAGGCAGAAAAATTGATTCTTTGTTACAAAAATTCTAAATTTTCGGTCAGTTTTGGGTATAATCTAGACCACATTCTTTAAGTAAACATTGTTGGTGTGGTGTAGGTCATTGAATACATTAAAGCTCGTTTCTGCCTCTGACAGCTTAGCGGATCAACCGACCCTTGCTCAGGGGAGTAACTCTGTTCTTGAGGTGTGGGGCAATTCGAAATTAGAAGGCCATGTGCAAATTAGTGGCGCTAAAAACTCGGCCCTGGTGCTGATGGCTGGTGCTTTATTATGTTCTGGGACCTGCCGCCTTGGTAATGTACCGGCCTTGGCTGATATTCGTGGAATGGCGGAGATTTTAGCGATTCTGGGTGTCAAAATCAAGTATGGACAAGACTCCTTAGAGCTTGATGCTAACCACATCAGATGTACTGATGCCCCTTACGAATTGGTGAGTAAGCTACGGGCTAGCTTTTTTGCCATTGGTCCCTTATTAGCGCGGATGGGTACGGCCAAAGTTCCCCTTCCTGGTGGTTGCGCTATTGGATCTAGACCGGTTGAAATTCATGTTAAAGGCTTGAAGCAACTGGGCGCAGAGGTGATTATTGAGCATGGAGTGGTCCATGCCTATGCTTCTAAACTCAAGGGAGCCAAAATCTACCTAGATTATCCTAGTGTGGGTGCAACAGAGACATTGATGATGGCGGCTACCCTGGCTGAGGGTGAGACCATTTTAGACAATGCAGCCCAAGAACCCGAGGTAGTTGATCTAGCCAACTTCTGTTGTTCGATGGGAGCCAAAATTACCGGAGCCGGGACGGCAACGATCACGATCTCCGGTGTTGATAAGCTCCATGATACAGACTACAACATTGTCCCTGACCGTATTGAGGCAGGGACATTTTAATGGCAGGTGCTATTACCCATTCCGATATTCTGCTCTCGCCAGTTGTCCCTGAGCATTTGGGTCCCGTCATTGCCAAGTTGCGTGCGATTGGATTTCAATTGACTGCTGATGGAACTCAAGGGTTACGCCTACGCTCTCTTAACGGCACCCATACAGGTACAGAGATTGAGACCTTGCCCTACCCAGGTTTCCCCACAGATATGCAGTCTTTGTTCATGTCTTTACTAACCTTAAGTGAGGGGAATAGTGTCGTCACTGAAACCGTGTTCGAGAATCGATTAGGCCATGTTCCCGAATTGATGAGAATGGGGGCTGATATTCGAGTGAAGGGCAATGTTTCTGTGATTCAAGGCGTCCCCTTTCTATCGGGTGCTCCAGTCACAGGCACCGATCTGCGCGCAACGGCAGCCTTAGTTGTGGCGGCACTGGCTGCTCAGGGTAAAACCAGCATTCAAGGACTGCAACATTTGGATCGAGGCTATGCCAACTTTGAGCAAAAATTACGCGGTCTAGGTGCTCAAATCGAACGGGTTACTCCTATTTAATTGATCCTTCAAATTTTGCGCAATCCTATGGTTTGCCTATCCAAAATACGAGTTCGCTAGTGGATGTTACTTTCTACTGGCGAAGGGGATCATTTCTATTTTGCCCTTTGGATCGCCTAATCTCAAGGCAGGCTCACAGCTAGGAAATCTCCAAAAGTTCCTAGCTGTGAACTTGCAGATTGTCAGAAACAGATCTTGTCTCAATAGAGGCTGCGTCTGGACTATTTTCCTGCCTTGAGTTTTTGGGCAAGCATTTGGTTTGTTGCTTTAGGATCTGCCCGTCCTTTGGTGCGCTGCATGACTTGGCCCATAAAGAAACCTTGCAGTTTAGTCTTGCCCTGCCGATATTGTTCTAGTTCTTGGGGATGAGCCTGGATGATCTCGTCAATCAAGGTTTCTAGAGTGGCTGTATCAGAGATTTGAGTCAAGCCCTTTTGCTCTACGAGGGCTGTGGGTGATCCTCCTTGGCTGAGGAGCTCTGGCAAGAGATCTTTGGCAATTTTGCCGCTAATGGTTTGGGTCTCGATCAAATTGATCAGGTCGCTGAGGGCTGCCGGTTGGAGAGCAATCTCGCTAATCAGGCGGTTTTCGGTATTGAGATAACCGGTGATATCGCCCATGATCCAGTTAGCAGCTTGCTTGGCTGGGGCTCCAGCTTTGAGGGTGGCTTCAAAATATTGGGTAATGGCATGATCATCTGTGAGAACACGGGTATCGTAGGCTGACAGGCCTAGCTCTTCTTGATAGCGATGGCGCTTGGCAGCAGGGAGTTCAGGGAGTTCTGATTGCCATTGGCCAAGCTGTTCGGGGGAGACTTCGATGGGGGTTAAGTCTGGTTCAGGAAAATACCGGTAATCGCTGGAGCCTTCCTTGGATCGCATGCTGATGGTTCTTTGGGCCGTTTCTTCCCAAAGGCGCGTTTCTTGGTAAATGGGTTCTCCTTTATGCAGGGCTGTAATTTGGCGATTGATCTCGAAGTCAATGGCGCGTTGAATGGCGCTAAAGGAGTTCATGTTTTTGATTTCTACTTTGGTGCCAAATTCTGCTTGGTCCACAGGCCGAACAGAGATATTAACATCGCACCGTAGGGACCCTTCTTGCATGTTGCCATCACTGACGCCTAAGTAGCGCACAATTCGACGAATTTCTTGGGCATATTCAGCAGCTTCTAGACCCGAGCGAATATCGGGTTCAGAGACGATTTCAATTAGAGGTACACCGGTACGGTTAAAGTCTACTAATGAATGGGTAGACCCTGCGAGACGTTCGCTGCCACCATGGACTAATTTGCCCGCATCTTCTTCCATATGTAGGCGGGTAATACCGATTTTTTTGCGGGTGGGTTGCCCTTGTTCATCAAGAATTTCAATTTCTATGGAGCCATGCTCAGCAATGGGTAGATCGAACTGAGAGACTTGGTAGTTTTTGGGTAAATCTGGATAGAAATATTGTTTACGGTCAAATTTACTATAGGGGGCAATCTGACAATTGAGAGCATGACCCGTTTTAACGGCATACTCCAATACTTTCTGGTTGAGTACAGGTAAAACTCCGGGCATGCCCATGCATATGGGACAAACTTGGTGATTGGGTAAGGCCCCAAAGTCCGTGGCGCAGGGACAAAAAATTTTGGTGGCTGTGCTGAGTTGGCAATGAGTTTCTAAACCAATCACAGCTTCATATTTAGTTGTGGTAGGGGCTTGGGTAACCATGGAGTGGTAGCTTGCCTTTCGTGTAGAAATTTACCCCTATTCTAAGAGTTTTGGTTGCGATCGCAGACTCTTGGATCTCTAGCGCCTAGACTGTGCTGCCCCACTAAGACTTGTCTGTCCAGCTGAACATTGCGCGCAGGTCTTTGCCTACTTCTTCGATCGGATGTTCTGCCTCTCGGCGACGAGTCGCGGTAAATCCAGCTTTGCCCGCCATATTCTCTAAGACAAATTCCTTCGCAAATTGCCCGGTCTGAATTTCATACAGGATTTTGCGCATTTCAGTTTTAGTGCGCTGATCGACGATTCGAGGACCACGAGTATAGTCCCCATACTCGGCTGTATTAGAGATACTATCGCGCATTTTAGCCAGACCCCCCTCAACAATCAGATCCACAATCAGCTTCACTTCATGCATGCATTCAAAATAGGCCAACTCGGGTTGATAACCAGCTTCCACTAAGGTTTCAAACCCAGCTTTGATCAAGGCAGTCAGGCCGCCACATAAAACGGCTTGTTCACCAAAGAGGTCGGTTTCGGTTTCTTCCCTGAAGGTGGTTTCTAGGATGCCAGCCCGTGTTCCTCCGATGCCTTTGGCATAGGCCATGGCGCGATCGCGCGCTTGGCCCGAGGCATCTTGATAGACCGCAAACAAGCAAGGCACCCCTTGACCTTGAGCATAGGTGCGCCGCACCAGATGGCCAGGGCCTTTAGGGGCAACCATCACGACATCAACATCACTGGGGGGCACCACTTGGGCAAAATGGATATTGAAACCATGGGCAAAGGCCAATACCTTGCCTGGGCTCAGGTGAGGTGCAATATCTTGGGTATAAACGCTCTTTTGCACTTCATCAGGAAGCAGAATCATAATCACATCCGCCGCCTGAGCCGCCTCTGCCGCCGGTTTCACCGTGAGACCCTCTTGCTGGGCGATGGCGGCTGACTTACTGCCTGGATAGAGACCGACAATCACCTGCATGCCACTATCCTTGAGGTTTAAGGCATGGGCATGTCCTTGAGAGCCATAGCCGAGGATAGCGATTGTTTTGTCGGCCAATAAATCTAAATTGGCATCGGCATCATAGTACATGCGGGCCATAATGGTTTGATCTCTCCTGGACAGCGACAGCAGCAGTTAGGTGCAAGCTTTTAATTCTATCGCTAAACGCTGGCATCGCAGATCCATTTATTGATGAAGTAAAGCGACGGGGCAATTTTGCGATGCTTTGTCCTACCGGAATCGACGTTTACGCCGGGTGGCAATGCGCTTGCGCTTTTTCTTCTCTAGGGGTGTCTCAAAATGGCGACGACATTTTACATCAGCCAAAATCCCAGCCTTTGAGACCTGACGCTTAAAACGGCGGAGGGCAGATTCAATTCCCTCGTCTTCACCTAAAACCACTTGAACCACTAGTCATTTTCTCCTTAGATATTTTCTAGATCCTTAGGTTGCCCTACAGGGAGCAGTACTGCATCGGGGCAAACCGATTTATTTTACAGTTTTTTAGTTTCTTCTTTCTCAGTTTGGATATTCTGGCTTAACCCTAAAAGCAGCCCAGAGGGTTAGTTTCGCTGAAACTAAGGGCTGAGAAGGGAATCTTGAATACCGCAGGGAAGTAGAGCCAGTCTATAGCCTAGCAATTTTCTTGAAGGCTTACCAAGATTTCTGATCACTTTTTTCAGTGCGGGGACGTGCTTTGTTTACCTTGAGCTGGCGGCCCATCCACTCGGCACCATCCAGTTCTGCGATCGCTGCTTCTTCCTCAGCATCAGACCCCATATCTACAAAGCCGAACCCTCGCTTACGCCCTGTTTCTCGATCGATGGGCAAGTGAACTTTGACGACTTTGCCATATTCAGCAAACACGGCAGATAGGTCATCTTGGGAGGCTTCATAGGATAAATTCCCAACATAAATCGACATTACGGTATCTCCAAAGGGCAGATGGGTAGGGATAGTTGAATCCAGCTCATCACCTGTAATCAGTGGATGAATGGATAGGTAATCTGTAGACAAACCTTAAGCCGCAGCGGATAGGCTTGGCTATTTACTCTCATTGATTAAGCTTCAATCACAAAATCTAAGCAGCGCTGTAGCGTTCTGCCTCTGTTAAATGGTAACAACAAGCACCGATAGGCAACAGAGCGAGTTCTGCCCCAAGGATGGGTTGAAAAAGTTAGCATGGAACTATGAAATTAGATAATGTTAGTCTCACTGTATCGTCTTTATCGCAATTTTCCTAATGGTGAAAGACTTACAGGCTGAGAAAATGAAAAAAATTGTTGTGGGTCTATCCGGGGGCGTGGATAGTTCTGTGGCGGCTGCAAGCCTTCAACAGCAAGGCTATGACGTGATCGGGCTAACCCTGTGGCTGATGAAGGGCAAAGGCCAATGCTGCTCTGATGGTCTTTTGGATGCCGCAAGGCTTTGCGATGAGCTCAGGATTCCCCATCGGGTGGTGGATAGTCGGGAGCTATTTCAACGCCATATTGTCGATTATTTAGTGGCTGGGTATCAACAGGGGATTACCCCTTTGCCTTGCTCTCAATGTAATAAGACGGTCAAGTTTGGGCCGATGCTCAGCTATGCTCAGCAGGAGTTGGGACAGACAAGATTGCGACAGGACATTATGCACGGATTGCCTATGACGGGGAGCGCGATCGTCACCAGCTCCTGCGGGCCCTAGATCGGCAAAAAGATCAGTCCTACTTTCTCTATGACCTCAGCCAAGAGCTACTGGGATCAACGGTTTTCCCCCTGGGAGACCTCACTAAACCCCAAACTCGCCAACTGGCAGTTCAATTAAACTTGCATACTGCCGCCAAGCCTGAAAGCCAAGATCTGTGCTTAATCGAAGCCCATGGATCTATGCAAACTTTTTTGGATCAGTATATTCAACCCCATGCTGGTGAAATCGTTGATCAGGCTGGCCATGTGCTTGGGCATCATCAAGGGGTTCACCATTACACCATTGGCCAACGGAAGGGCTTGGGAATCGCAGCTGCCCAGCCTCTCTACGTTGTCGATCTTGATCCTGGCAATAATCGGGTGATTGTAGGCGATCGCGAAACAGCCCTCAAAACCGAATGTACTGTGCAACGAATCAATTGGGTTTCCATCGCCCCACCCAAAGCACCCATTCATGCTGAAGTTCAAGTTCGGTACCGCGCCGAAGCCACAGGTGTGACCATAATTCCCCTAGCAGCAGATCCCCAGACCGGCTTTCAGGCCAAGCTGGTCTTTGATCAGCCCCAGTTTGGTCTCACTCCTGGCCAAGCTGCCGTCTGGTATGACCAAGAAACCCTTCTCGGAGGTGGGATCATCAGCACCTTTGACTAATCGATACCCAAGCTAAAAGGGTATAGAGATCCCAGTCCCTAAGGTGAGTTCATTTTGATCCCTCACCCGCAGTTGATTCCAGGGGGAGGAGCCGACTCGATTTGTGAGATATAGTTCTACGCTGGGGTGGTTGCCCTGTTTTTTTCATGGATCAAATCCCAACAATCGTGACGGATCCCAACGCAGGCCAGCAGTCCAGGGCAAGCGATCGGCAAGACTATTACCAATAAACACATTCCCATTGCCTAAGAAATTTGCCCCGATCTCGGCCACCAGGCTCAGATCAGAAATGATCTCAAAGGAACCGCCAATATTAAAGCCGCCCAATTCCAATCCCCTCCGTTGGACAAAGCCAGCCGTGGGTGTTAGCCAAAGGGCCAATCGATCATTCACTTGGAACTGCACAGGCGTTGAGAAGGTAATGATAAAGCGCCTGCCCTCAGGGCTATCCGTTGTAAAAATCAGGGGGAAATCCTTAGGCGTAGTGCCCCGGAATAGACCTGTACGACTATTATTGTCAAAATTATCAAAAAGGTTATTGGTTAACCCAGCAGTGACCAAGGCACTGGCCGTCAAGGGGGCACCCTCCTGTTGATTGAGCAGACGCAGTTTCACCCCAAACCCTTGCTCCGACTCATCCACATTGCCCCAAACATAATCTAGATACGTGGATAGCTCAAAATCCTTGGTTAACCCATAGCGCAGGGCTGTCAAGATCCCTTGACCACCCGTCTGAAGATTAAACACAAAGCGTCCACTGGTTACTGTGCCTCCATCTAGATAGCCAAAGCCATCTGTGGTCAGAGGAGAATCTTGCCCATCTCGCTCGGGGTTAAAGCTATCGGAATAGCGACGGTTGGCCGCAAATAAGCTGGGCAAGGCAATCACGCGCAACCCTAAGGCTGTTAAATCTTTATCTGCTGTTAAGGCCAACGCACCCTTGCTGCCAAAGGTGTTAGAAGCAAAGAGATCAACACCTAGACGCGGGTTAATCAAGTAGCGTAATCCTGCGTTATAGCCAATTGCTCGGGCAGGTAGTCCGGAATCGCGGTCGAAACTGTTATTGCCAGTAAAGGGTACAAATAGATCTCCCCAGAGGCTGAGGCGCGGATGCACTTGAAAGGAAAGGGCACCTGATAGACCAAAGGTTGTGCCAAAGGACCCTGGATTAGCGGTGGGGGTGCGCGGAATAAACACCGCATTGCTATCGGGGAAAAAGGCAATTGTAGGAGAAAGCGTTAACTGCAACCGATCATTAACCGTAGCTGTGAAGGGGAACTGCAGGGCCGGAATAATGCTGGAATCTTCTTGAATAATTCGGCCTGGGTTGAATTCAAAACTGCGCTTGGTTAGGGGCAAGGCCACTGAAACTACGCTGCTGAAGGCCAGGGTTTCGGTGGGGTTCTGCCAGAGTCTTTGCTTGAGCGACAGGGTTAAGTCTCGGTTACTAACTCGTTTAACGACACCAAAGATACCTAAGCGATCGGGACTGCCCGTATCGACAACCTGGAGGGCTAGACCGAGTTCGGTGTTTTGGTGACCCCCCAGCTCACCCCCACATTAGGATAGCGGCTGTGCCACTGACGGCCTCTGAACCAGGCAGAAAGAAGGCTCGATTGGTTAATTCAAAGGTAACCGTGCCCTTGGGTAGATGAATGGCTGTCGGAAACTGGAATTGTTGATTAGCTAAGGGACTCATCACCAAGTCTTGCGCTGAGGTGGAAAGGTTGGTGGGGGTTTCTTCTGGAACGGTGACTGGTTCTGGAGCAGCTTCCGGTGATGCCTCTTCAGAGGTCTCCTCCACTTCTGGTGCTAGGGGTGGAGTGGGGGTCATGCCGGTTGATAGGTCTTCGGCCTGGGCTAGTTCAGATAATTCCGCTGAAGGATGCTCTGAGGTTGTGCTTTGCTCAGGTTGAGGTTGCTGGGGATGGCCGGAGGAAAAAAATAGACTCGGCTCGGTCTTGATCTCTGATCGGGCAAGATCTGGCTGGGCCACTGACTCATTAGGGCTTTTTAGCTCGCCTTGGGTTGGAGGCAGACAGTTTTGGCAGTTTGGGTAGATGGTCGGTGTTGGACTGTCCGCTACTTCGGCCTGGACCGGGTTACCTAATGCAATCAGCAACAGGAGTGCTGGCGACCAAAAGACTAATTTCATATCCAAACCTTTTCTTAATTGAGATGGTCGGCGTCTCTGCACGGGCAACATCGGCTATTAGGCTGCAAGAACACCCAAAAGCCTTCCCTCACAGCCTTTGGGTGGAATCGCTAAAGTCCTTGCTATAGAAAGGTTCCAGAGTTATTATCCTCTACTTAGGCCCGACGCTAGTATCAGGGCTTATTGTCTCACTTAACTTTCTTATTTTGCTTCAAGTAATGAATAAACAGCATAAATATATTAAGTGAGCTTGGGTAATCAGTCTTTGGGGTGTAACAGTTCATGAAGGAGACAATGTATAGGAGAGTCTAAATCGCCCAACCTTAGTATTGGTAGTCTTTTGCCCTAGCTTCAACCCCATCTACCGCTATAGACTAGATCGAGGTTAAGTTCAAATCTAGGTCCACATATCGAGCCTTAAACTGCGGCCACTCTGGCTCAATTGGCTTCATTTCTGAACACTGTTTGGGCAAGAAAAACAATATAGCCCCTTAGCCTCCCCTTCAGTCCATTGCTACCAGATCGCGTTATTAGTGAGGCAGAATTCAGGTGATTCACATATCTGCCTCACTCCAGCACCGCTGAGTAACCGGTTTGTCGGTAGGATAGGACTCAGAGTTATAGATTATTTAGAGAAGTTCTGTGACAGTTAGAGTCCGCATTGCACCTAGCCCCACGGGCAATTTACATATTGGCACCGCTAGAACCGCCGTTTTTAATTGGTTGTATGCTCGCCATCATCAAGGCATTTTTATTCTGCGGATTGAAGATACCGATCTAGAGCGATCGCAACCCGAGTATACCCAAAGCATCATCGAAGGCTTAAATTGGCTGGGTTTGCAGTGGGACGAAGGGCCATTTTTTCAATCTGAACGCTCTGATCTTTACCATAAGCTATTCAAACTCTCTTGGATAAAGGGCTGGCCTACCGCTGCTATTGCACAACAGCAGAGCTAGAGGAGCTGCGAGCGACCCAAACGGCGAAGGGTGAAGCCCCCCGTTACGATAACCGCCATCGTCATCTCACTGCCGAGCAGGAATCTGCCTATATTGCCGCTGGCCGTCAACCTGTCATTCGATTTAAGATCGACGATCAAGAGACGATTACCTGGACCGACTTGGTGCGGGGAGCCATGCATTGGCAAGGTCAAGATTTGGGCGGTGATATGGTGGTTGCCCGAGCGACCCCCAAGGGGATTGGCCAACCCCTCTATAACCTAGCAGTGGTAGTAGATGATATTGACCTCAAAATTACCCATGTGATTCGTGGTGAAGATCATATTGCCAATACAGCCAAACAAATCTTGCTCTACAAAGCCCTAGGCCAAGACAGACCAGAATTTTCCCATACCCCATTAATCTTGAATCATGAAGGCCGCAAACTTTCGAAGCGCGATGGTGTTACCTCCATTGCTGACTTTAAGGAGATGGGATTTATTGCGCCTGCCCTCGCCAATTACATGACCCTTTTGGGATGGTCGCCTCCTGACTCAACCCAAGAAATCTTTTCGCTAACTGAGGCAGCAGCTCAATTTGACTTTGAGCGAGTCAATAAAGCCGGGGCCAAATTTGATTGGGACAAGTTGGACTGGCTCAACAGCCAATATTTGCACCAGATGCCGATACCGGAGTTGACGGATCTATTAATTCCCTATTGGCAACAAGCGGGCTATGAATTTGATCCTGAGGCGGAGCGGCCTTGGCTAGAGCAGATTGCCACCTTGATTGCCCCTAGCCTGGTACGCCTCACCGATGCTGTGGAAATGAGTCAGTTTTTGTTTACCCATCAGCTCACCTTCACGGCAGAAGCTCAAGGGCATTTGAGTCAGGATGGGGTGCGATCGCTTTACAAACTATCCTCGATCAAATCGCTTCTTGGCCTACCTGGTCGGCGGAACTCGCCACGACAGCCATCAATCAGACCGTCAAGGATCATCAACTGAAGAAAGGGTTGGTGATGCGCTCTCTTAGAGCCGCTCTGACGGGTGATCTTCATGGGCCAGACCTGTTAGAGTCTTGGTCCTTACTCGATCAGCGGGGGGAGGTTCAACCCCGATTGCAACAAGCCCTCGCCCTCCTTAGGTCGCCTAGCCTAGACTAAAATACAGTCATGGTTAAACAGGTTTGTGTCTTCCACCCTTTTTCTAAGTGCTCTGTCCCCGGGCATCTGCATCTAAGGCATAGGATAGGGGTGATGTTCAGTCTGATTTCTCTGCTGGGGGGTATTGCACCTCCCTGTCTTGCCCGTCCCCTGTCTGGATTAGCCCAGGCTCAAACCCAAACTCAACCCACCACCGGTCGGCTCACCCCCCAGCAAGTACTGGAGCTGTTGTTTACTAGCCCGATTATTCCTGCCAATTGGTTCGCAACCTCATTTTTGGCTCAGGTTTCGGCACCTCAGTTGCAAGACATTATTGCTGATCTCAAGAAACAACTGGGCCCCTATCAAGGGGTGCAAGCACAGGGCGATCGATATATCATCCTGTTTGCCAAGGGACTGGTACCCACCCAACTGGTTATGAGCCAAAAAGGGCTGATTGCTGGATTGATTTTTCAGGCCCCCCAAGCCCGCCTCCAGACGCCCATGGACCTGACCGCATCCTTTAAGGCATTGCCGGGCAAGGTCAGTCTGTTGGTTCTCGAAGATGGTGCGCCCCAGATTGCCCTTAACGCCACAGAACCTCTTGGGGTAGGATCGGCCTTTAAGTTGGCTGTTCTCGCAGCTCTCAAATCTGAGGTGGTGGCCCAAAAACAGACCTGGGAAACAATCTTGACCCTGAAATCGGAATGGAGTAGTTTACCTTCGGGCGTTTTGCAATCTTGGCCGGCGGGGTCGGTGTTGACCCTATCGAGTTTGGCGGCTCTGATGATTTCCCAAAGTGATAACACGGCCACGGATCATTTGATCTATTTATTGGGCAAACCGGCCCTCGAAGCTATTTCTCCCCGTAACCAGCCCTTTTTGACGACTCGCGAAGCCTTTATTCTCAAGAATCCAGACAATCAAGACTTGCGGGCGCGCTATCTGGCGGCTGACCTAGAAACTCGTCGCCGACTGTTAACTGAAGTTGCCCCCCTACCCGAGGTCTCTGTCTTAGAGGGGGGATTGATCTCACCTGAAATCGAGTGGTTCTTTACGACGGAAGAACTTTGCAGCCTGATCGCTCAGGTGGCTGATCTACCAGCGATGCGGATTAACCCCGGTGTGGCAAACCTTCAAGACTGGAACCAGGTGGCCTTTAAGGGGGGCTCAGAACCAGGGGTTTTGAATTTAACCAGTTGGCTGGTGGCTAAAAATGGCAAGCAATATTGCGTCTCTGCGACGTGGAACCAGAACCAGCCCTTGGCAGAGGCCGAGTTTCTGGCACTCTATAACGGTCTCCTCAAGCAATTGAGCAGGACTACTAGCTCAGTGCCGCCCCCTTAGTTTATGTCCTTTTAATTCATGTCCCTTTAGTTAGAGACCAGCAGTTCCTCTGTCGTTGCTAGGCTGGCTGACTCGGGAGCCACTGGGGTAAAAATCAGTTCATCCTCCTGCCAATCCACGAGAATAGTGTCGCCATTGCTGAAGCTGTTCTCTAAGATTTTGGTGGCAATGGGGTTCTCCACTTCTCGCTGCAGTGCACGTTTGAGGGGACGGGCACCATAAACCGGATCAAAGCCTGCTTCGACAATATGATCGAGGGCTTGATCGGATAATTGAATGGAAAGTTTTTGCTCGGCCAGTAGGGACTCAATGCGCTGTAGCTGAATGGTGACAATTGACCGTAGTTGCTCACGGTTGAGGGTATGAAACAGGGTGATTTCATCGATACGATTCAGGAATTCGGGGCGAAAATGCGATCGCAAAGCATCCAGAACCCGTTTTTGCATCTCTAGATATTGCTGATCATCATCAGCCACATCCAAAATATGCTCACTGCCAATATTGCTGGTTAAGACAATGATCGTATTGCAAAAATCTACCGTCCGGCCCTGAGCATCTGTAATCCGGCCGTCGTCTAGCACTTGCAATAACACATTAAAGATTTCAGGATGGCCTTTTCCACCTCATCCAGCAACACCACCGAATAGGGGGCGACGGCGCACAGCCTCCGAGAGCTGTCCCCCTTCTTCGTAGCCCACATATCCTGGAGAGGCTCCCAGCAGTCGCGATACCGCATGCTTCTCCATATATTCGGACATATCTACCCGCACAATGGCCTCTTCGGTATCAAAGAGCAGCTGCGCCAGGGCACGGGCCAGCTCTGTTTTTCCGACACCCGTAGGTCCCAAAAACATAAAAGAACCAATGGGACGATTGGGATCCTTCATGCCTGCCCGCGCCCGTCGAATAGCCGCAGCCACCGCAGCCACCGCTTCCTGTTGACCAATGACCCGCTCATGAAGATGATCTTCGAGTTTTAATAATTTCTGACGCTCTGATTCTAAGAGGCGCGTCACTGGAATCCCCGTCCAGTGAGCCACAACCTCGGCAACATCGGCCTCGGTGACTTGTTCTCTCAAGAGCGTTGATCCCTGGGTTTGCAGCTCTAAGAGTTGGGCTTCTTGCTGCTCTAACTCCTGTTGCAAGGCCTCCATGCGACCATATTTGATTTGGGCTGCTGTATTGAGATCATAATCACGCTCAGCTTGATTAATTTGGAGCTGAAGTTGGGCTTCCTCAGCTTTGAGAGTATTAATTTCTGCTAAAACATCTTTTTCTCTTTGCCATTGTTCTTCTAGCGCATTCTTTTTAGGAATAAGGGCCTCAATTTCCTCTAAAGCTCGCTGTAAATGATCTTGGGAGGCAGCATAGAGTCCCCCTGTACGACCGCGGCTACCCTCTTGCTCTAGAGAGAGTTTTTCCATCTCTAGCTGCATCAAGCGCCGTTCTACCCCCTCTAACTCCGAGGGTTTAGAGGTCATTTCCATTTTCAGTTTGGCGGCGGCTTCGTCCACCAAATCAATGGCCTTATCGGGCAAAAAGCGATCAGTAATATAGCGACTAGACAAAACTGCGGCAGCAACCAGCGCAGAATCTGTAATTTTGACATTATGATGCCGCTCATAGCGGTCCTTTAAACCTCGCAAAATTGAGATTGCGGCTTCAACGCTGGGTTGATCGATATAGACCTGCTGAAAACGGCGCTCTAGGGCAGCATCTTTTTCAATATATTTGCGATATTCATCAAGGGTGGTGGCTCCAATGCAGCGCAGCTCCCCACGGGAAAGCATTGGTTTTAGCAAATTGCTGGCATCCATTGAGCTTTGGCCTGCGCCAGCACCAATAACGGTATGCAATTCGTCAATGAATAACACAATCTTCCCATCAGAATGGGTAACTTCGTGCAGGACGGCCTTGAGGCGATCTTCAAACTCGCCTCGATATTTAGCCCCGGCAATCAAGCTGCCCATATCTAGGGTGATCAATTGTCGGTTTTTGAGGGATTCTGGTACATCTCCATTAATAATTCGTTGGGCTAGGCCCTCTGCGATCGCAGTCTTACCCACCCCCGGCTCCCCAATTAGGACCGGATTATTCTTGAGCCGTCGAGATAAAACCTGAATCACCCGCCGAATTTCATCATCTCGACCAATCACCGGATCCAACTTACCCGCTTTGGCCCGTTCTGTTAGATCTTGCCCATATTTTTCCAGAGCATTGTAACGAGACTCAGAATCTTGATCAGCAATCTTCTGAGTGCCCTTCAGGGTTTTCACTGCCTTGTCTAGATCGAGACGCGCGACTCCTTGATTACGCAACAAAGCCTTGCCCACTCGGCCATCTTCACCCAAGGCCAGCAATATATGATCCACCGAAATGAACTGATCCTCGCCTGTTTGCCGAAAGGCATCCGCTTGATCCAAGAGTTTGTCTAAGCCCTTCCCCAAATACAAAGCCCCCCCTGCCTCCACTGGGGGCTGTTGCTCAGCAAACTCCGATAACTGTTGAAGAACTAAATCAGGGTCCACACTAGCACGGGTCAAAATCGTCTGAGCCAGTTGATCCTCTTCCAACAGCGCAATAGCGAGATGCTCAACCTCTAGTTTATTTTGCTTAAACCGATGGGCAACATCTTGAGATTTTACAATCGCCGCCCATACTTTATCCGTAAATTTATCTTGATCTGTGGGTTGCATGGGGTTTAGGGCGAACTGGAAAACTTTTAGGTCTACAACAACAAGACTAACCTGATTGCCTGGACTGAGGCTACAATCCCTTTCAATCTGGGATTTGCAAGCCTTGAACTCAGGCAATTTGAGACAGAGCAATGCTTAAAATTAGCTTAAGACAAACTTGGACGCTTGCTCTAATATTTTTTATAAATACCCTACAAGAATGGCAGTTATTCAGTCTGTAGCCCCGAAGATGGGTTTTTCTTCTATAATGTGCTGAGTCTCAAATTCTGTGGAATGACAATTTGTGTCGGACCCCATAGAAGCAGGAAGTGAAAACTATACAAACATAACTTCTTGAGACGAGATACAATCAACAACGGCTTGCATCACAACAAGAGGCAATTATGGCAAAAGGTAAAGTTAAGTGGTTCGACGCACAAAAAGGATATGGATTTATTGAGCAAGAGAGTGGTGGCGATTTATTTGTCCATCATTCAGAAGTGGGTAGCGAAGCTCTAGCAGAAGGACAAAGCGTCGAATTCGAAGTCGGCGAAGGCCGTAAAGGTCCCTGTGCTGTAAATGTCAAAGCAGTATAGATTCTCAGTGAGCTGATAGCAGGCTGTTGATGATCCCTTATCAGCAGCAATATTGCCATCTTCATACTTTAACTATCTCTGTCAGGACTGTAGTGCATAGCCCACACCCCTGACAGAGATAATTATAGCCCTTTGATCCCCACAGTTTTGAAGTTTATGGCGAAGGCGAGACATGTGAACATCCACGACACGTGTGTCAAGATTGCCGCTCGGGGTAAACCCCCAGACCTTCTGTAAAAATTCTAAGCGAGAAACAGCTTCTCCCCGATGGTTAACGAGCAGCTCTAACAAATTGAACTCTAGATGGGTTAACTGAATCCGCTCGTGATTGCGACAAACCTGTCGTTTGTTGGGGTCAATCTCTAGGGAGCCGATTTGGATCACCCTGGCCATTGACGAATTGGGCGTCTCTAGTTTCTCAAATCGCCTCAGAATACAACGAATCCGAGATTCTAATTCCTTGGGCGAGAAGGGTTTAATCATATAATCATCTGCCCCTATCTCTAAGCCCGTCACCCGATCTGCCACATCAGATAGGGCAGTTAGCATGATAATGGGTACATCTGATCCTTCTCGAAGGGCTTGGCAGACTTGATAACCATTGAGCTTGGGCATCATCACATCTAAGATGATTAAGCTCGGTTGCTCTCTTTCAAAGGCTTCTAGAGCTTCTTGGCCGTCCTTGGCTGTGATCACTTCATACCCGACCATCATCAGCCGAGTTTCTAATATTCGACGGATACTCGCTTCGTCATCAGCGACCAGAATTTTGTGCTGATGACCTTTTAAACCATGGATAGCTGCTAAGACAGACAAGTTTTTGGTGGTGGGAATGATATCCCAGACATGAGCGATTGAAACTCAATGAAGATAGGGGCACCGGAGATCTTGAACTCTTGCGTTCAGGGATTTAACCTACTTCATCATCTCTAAAACCTGAGTTTAGCAGTTGGGTGACGTCTCAACTGCTAAGAATTGCAGAGGGATATCACTGCCCTTTGAGGAGACCTAAAATAAGTGGGTTTTGTCGGGTATCGCCCATCGGGCTTGATTCTGGATTGTTCTGAATTGCATGGTATACAGCAGGTCGTGGTCTTTTTGTAAAAAAATACTCGACGAACTTGACATATTGTTACAAGCTTGTTACATTTATTTACATAAGCCTAAAACTTATACATTACGGAGTCGACGATCATGAACACCTCTGAAAAATTCTTTGGATTTAATCCCTTTGCTGAAACCTGGAGTGGCCGCTTGGCCATGGTTGGTTTCTACCTGGCTCTAGTGATTGAGCTTGTTACAGGTAAAGGTGTCCTCCATTTTTGGGGTTTGCTGTAACAGCTGTTGGCATGGAGGGGAATCATTCCCCCCTGCGGATCAATCCCCTTAGAGGGGTAACCCTCTGACCATTCACAACTAAATTGAGTCCTTAAGGAGATCTAAATTATGAATTCTCAACCTTCTTTGACCGGTTTCAATGCCTTTGCTGAAACCTGGAATGGCCGCCTGGCAATGATCGGTTTTCCCTCGCTATTATTACTGAAGCCCTCACTGGTCGAGGTATTATTGGTCAAATTGTTGCTTGGTTTACGCTGTAGATGAGGGGTGTTTTTCTCTCTCTATCTCTAGCATCGACTGATTACTCCCTTCCCGCGTCAAGATTACCTATCTAAAATAGGCTGTAAGCCTTGCTGAATTTAGATTTATGCTATGTAATCTTATGCCGGGATGGGAGTAAGACCTCCGCCCAAGAACATGCTGCCTCCTCGCGAAGCTTGGGCAGCTAAGATAAGGCCCAAGACTAAAAACGTTCTGTGTAGTAAAGAGCAAACTGATTGCTAAGACCGCTAAAAATGGCATCAAAGGCATGTTCAGCCCAGGGAATATCAATCATCACGGCTGTATTGCCTACAGATCGCAATTTTTGACCCATCCTTTGCCCAAATTTTGCTTGGACAAGATGATCCTGGCCACCATAGACGAGCAAAGTGGGTGGTAATGAGGGCTGTACATAGCTACTAGGAGAAGCGCGTTTGTATGCCTCGGGGAGCTGTTCTGGATTGCCGCCTATGAGGGTTTCGAGAACGGATTTTACATTAATGGGATCGGGGTTTGGCGGATCATAATATCCCTTCGCTAAATCAATGGGGCCATAATAACTAACGACGGCGCGCAGGGGGATGGCCTGGGGTTCGTATGCTGCCAGCATCGCTAGATGTCCCCCTGCTGAGCGCCCCATCAGGGCTAGACGGTTTGGGTCTGTCTCGTACTTTGAGGCATGATTTTTGAGGAAGGTGAGCGCCGATCGTAGATCTTCAATTTGTGCTGGAAATGGGTAACGAGGTGCGTGTCGGTAAGAAATAGCCCAGACCACATAACCACGGGCTGCTAAATATTGACTGAACTGAGCGTTGCTAGAGGGGCTACCCCGCTGCCATGCGCCACCATAAACAATAACGACAGCAGGATAAATGCCTACTTGAGTCGGTCGATAGACATTGAGGGTCAGTATTTGTCCCTCTGGCTGAGCAAAGGGGATATCTAGATCTTGGCGAATGGAAGTCAGTGGAATTTGCCGAATGACATCTAATAAGCTAAAGGGATGGGGCCTGAATTGTTTTTGTACTGCTGCGGGGACTTTTGCTAAGTAATCGCTACCGAGGGCTGATTGCATTGATGCCTTAGCTTGTTTAGCTGCATGGGGGAGTTGCAATAAGGGCCAGCTTGTCAAGGCCAGACTCATGACCGTGGCAAATAACATGATCCGAAACGCTATTTTGTGGCTGGTGTAGAAAAAGGTCAACAGGAGTGTGATCCCATTCAAGATCATCAACACCGGACTAATTTCAGGTACAGCCACCCCCAAGGGCAGCAAAGAGAAAATCGGTGCCGGAATTACAATCCAGAGGCTCAAAAACAGTCCCGTCGCAATCAGAAGCTGCAGGATTCGATAGTACATTGATCAGATCCTTGGACTTATACTGGTTGTAATGCTGGCGGTAGTTCCAAGGCATCAATACCTTGAAAAAAGATAGCAAGTCTAGCGGCCATGGCCGCCACACCACCTTGGACATTAGACTCAATATTTAAGGGCAAGACCGGATCGTGAAGAGATAAGCGCAACAATAGCCAGCCATCTTCGCTAGCAGACTGAGCGGCAATCCGGATACCTTCGTAGTTTTTAGGGACAATACGCCAATCTGGCTGCTGGGTGGCAAAGGTTTCTAGTTGGGAAATCACGGCAGCTCCCTGGGCTTTAAAGTCATTGGCCTTTAGTTTGATTCGATATTCTTCACTTTCTTGGGGCTCTGTCAGGTTGGCGATTAAATCGGTGATGTTTTGACCCGATCTTTTTGATCTTGCCAATTCCACTAAGAGCTTGCTGATTAGATAAGCCCCATCATCTAGGAAGTAATTTTCCTTCATAGCCCCGTGACCAGAGGTTTCTATTGCTAACCAAGATTCTTGGCCGATCTGGTTTAGGCGGATGGATTCATTGATGACATTTTTATAGCCTCGCTGGAAGCGATGATGAACCCCCTGCAATTCCTCTTCGATAAACTGGGTTAACCCGTCCGATGTAATGGAGTCTGTCACGATGGTCGACCCCGGATGTTCTCGCAAGACGATAGCAGCCATTAGGGCAATCAGGCGATTGCGACTGAGATCTTGGCCTAATGATCCACTGCTGCCGCTCGATCGACATCTGTATCAAAAATAATGCCGAAATCGGCCTGCTGAGCCTTGACTGCTTGGCAAATAGAGGCCATTGCGGCTTTATTCTCTGGATTGGGGACATGGTTGGGGAAGCGGCCATCGGGATCTAAAAATTGGCTGCCGGTAATGTCTGCGCCTAAGGGCTGCAATACCTGCTCGGCATAAAAACCACCTGCCCCATTACCTGCATCCACAATGATATGTAGACCCTGTAAGGGTAAATCGTAATGCTCTGGATGATTGACCGCTGCACGAATTTGATCGACGAGTTGATTTGCATAAATGGCAATGAAGTTCTCTGCCATCACTTGACCGGGTTGGAGCGCGATTTTAAAGTTATTTTGGGCTGCAAAGCCGAGGATTTGAGTGATATCGGCTTTGCCTAAGCCACCCTGGGCAGTAAAAAATTTGAGGCCGTTCCGATTAAAGGGCAAGTGACTGGCTGTTAGCATAATGGCACCATCACAGTTGAAGCCCTCGGTCACTGTGCTCTTAAATAGGGCTGGGGTGGAGGCCAAGCCAAAGTCGTAGCTATTGCTGCCCAGTTGAGTGATGCCAGCTAGAACAGAGGTCATCAATGTCGGCCGACAGACGGCTGTCTCGTCCGACGGCTATTGTCAATCGATCGAGGGGTTTGTTCAGGGCCTGTGAGAGCCAAGTGGCAAAGGCTTGGCCTAGGGTTTTAGTGATATCTGGTGTGAGGTTAACGGGTTCTTCTGCTAGGCCATCCAGGGCAACGCCCCGAATATCGGAACCATTTTGTAACTGGGGCCAATCAAAGGTGGGGGGCATGGTGCGATCGCGAATTCAGAACAATTGGCCGGATATTATATCTGGATGTTGATCATCACCACTCAAATCATTTTCAGAATTTGGGCGGTGATGGCAAGGCTCTCTGTATAGAGAACATCTCGATCCCAGCGCTGGAGCTGTTGACTGAGCAAGGTTTCTGCTGATTGATCTTGCAAGGGCGTGACATGATCAATTCGGCAAGCCTGGGCACCGCCACTGGCCTCCATCCGCATACAGCCTGTCGTTTCAGAGCAGAGCACAGTACAGCAATCGGCCTCCAAATTGGTCGAAGCTAACTTAAGGTCAATGAGATCGCCGGCAATCTCTCTTGGATGGGTGGGAATGGCAGCTAGTTCTGCTTCAATAGGGCGTTGATCCTGATTGAGGAATTTGATGCGCATGAGGTCATAGTCTCCTCCTTCCGACTCTAGGGCAATGGGTTGCCATTGGAGACGGCTGGCTAGCCAACCTAGAAACATAAAGGCTTGAGCGGGGTTGCCTTTTTCATAATCGAGGGTGACGCGATCCACCTCCTTGAGGGCTTGCCGACGTGCTGGAGGATCAAAGGCTTCTGCCGTTAGCTCTTGCCAGGCCGCTAGCCGTCGCCAGTTGAGATCGACGATGGGGGTGCCCTCGGCAATTAAGGCTTGAATTTTGATTAATTCTTGAATGGCATCACGATATTGGCTAGAGTCTACAATGACCGCATTACAAGCGGCAGCCAATCGGGTAAACAGCTCAATATTGGCATCGGGAACCGCCTTCCACCATAAAAACTTGGGCAGATCACCAATTAAGAGAGACTGGATCAAGCCACCAACACGCTCTAAGGGCTGGCTTCTGTGCCTTTAAGGGAAACATATTCACAGCAAATTAGGGCGCTCCGATTTTGCTTTTTGACAGGACAATAGGCTGAGACTTGGGCGGTGATGTCTTGATCCTCCCCGCCCATGGGAAAGAGGGAGATCACACGACAGGGGCTTTGGGTTGCGATCGCATCGGCAATCCCCGCTCCTCCTGCATCTAGGGTGTATCGAGATCCTTGGTTTGATTGAGCCTCCCTTGGATTGACTTGCTGATCAGTCCATGCTTGCCGGAGCTGTTCTAAGGTTTCAGCATTGACTTTACCCGTGACAGGCAAATCATAACTATCTTGAGCGGAGCGCAAGGCAGCTTCCATCCGTGGCCCATAGATACCATCTACAGGACCGGTATAAAATCCCAAGGCCGCGAGTAACTGTTGGGTTTCCTCTGGTTCATAGACCACCAAACTAAAGGTCGCTGCTCTCAGCGCAGCAGGTGTTGAGCTGCCGTTACCTGAGGCATTATCACCCGTCCAGATTTGGCTGAGTTCGGCATTAATGTCGCTTAGAGAAACATTTTTAGGAGCCTGCAAGGAAATAAGAGGAGCAGATTGGGTACTCATAGGCTAAGCCATCCAAAGGGAAGTGGTCGGTTGATCGGATTAGAAACCTAAGCAAAAACGGCGGGTTAAGGGAGGGGCACTACCCTCCTCTAGCATAGGCAATCTTGACGATGCTTGCCGTCCGATCACTTACAAACGCCGCCATCGTCGTCCATCTCGATTAAGCAGCAACTCCGCTGCCTCTGGCTCCCAAGTTCCGGCTTCATAGGTGGGCACCAAGGCTGGGTCTGTATGTTCCTCCCAGGCTGTCAAGGCCGGGGTTAAAACCCGCCAGGATTCTTCCACTTCATCGGCACGGGTAAATAGGGTCTGATCCCCAAGCATGGCATCTAAGAGCAAGCGATCGTAGGCATCACCCGTCGATTTGCCAAAAAAAGAACCATAGCTGAAGTCCATATTCACAGAGCGGGTGCGCAGATCTGGCCCTGGCATCTTGGCTTCAAAGCGTAGCGAGATTCCCTCATTCGGCTGGATATTCATGGCTAAGATATTGGGATTTGCCTGCTGGGCTGCCGATTGAAAGATCAGATAGGGAACCTCGCGGAAATGGATTGAAATTTCTGAGACTTTTTTGGTAATCGTTTACCTGTTCTGAGATAAAAAGGCACACCTTGCCATCGCCAATTGTCGATTAGCAATTTGAGAGCGACAAAGGTGGGGGTTGTGGATTGAGGATCTACCCCTGACTCCTGCCGATAACCAGGGACCTGGTTACCCTTCATCCATCCCTGGCTATATTGGCCTCGAATGGCAGAATATTCTAAATTTTGAATATCAGCTAACCGGGTTGCTTGAATAGCCTTCACCTTTTCGGTGCGGATACTATCGGCATCCAAGGCATTGGGGGGTTCCATGGCGGTCAGGCAGAGCAACTGCATGATATGGTTTTGCACCATATCTCGTAAGGCTCCTGAGGTCTCGTAGTAACCGGCTCGATCTTCAACACCCACGGTTTCGGCCACGGTAATTTGGACATGATCCACAAATTGGCGATTCCAGAGGGGTTCAAAGATGGCATTGGCAAATCGAAAAATCAACAGATTTTGAACAGTTTCTTTGCCTAAATAATGGTCAATGCGGTAGACCTGATGCTCAGCACAGACGTTTTGAACCACTCGATTGAGGGATTGGGCTGAACTGAGATCTCGGCCAAAGGGCTTTTCAATCACCAATCGAGTTTTTTGAGTGTCAGCTAACATCTGCGCTGCCCTATTGCTGAATTGACTTCG
>JAAUUW010000180.1 GCA_012030735.1 Acaryochloridaceae cyanobacterium SU_2_1 | reverse complement strand
GAGAACCCGTATTCTGGGGTTTATCGAATACTTCAACCGTACGATGGCAAAGCCTTTTCAATGGACTTATAAGGGCAAGCCCTTAACCGCTTAAATAGTTGATGGACTTAAGCCAAGCTGTACTAGGGAATGCCAATGAAATTGACAGGCACTGTCGGCAATCAGAATCGCGGCTTCTGAACGGACTAGGGCAAAATAGCTGACTGACAGGTAGCGAAGCCTGAGATTATCTGGGGCCTGATGGGGATCGCGATCTGGTCCACCAAAGGTATACAACTGTTCTAGATAGAGATTTTCTACCTGAAGCTTCTCTGCGAGAATTCGATAGGCAGCGGCTTCTAATGATTCACCTTGGCGAACCAAGGTGCCGGGCAAGGACCATTCGCCCGAGGAAGACTCTGGTGGACATTTCACTAATAAAACCAACAGATGGTTCTGCTCCATATCCACCGAAAAGATGACATTATCAACCCCAACCTTAAATTCAGCCAGGGAAGGGGATGGGCCACTTAGGGTTGAGAGGATGCGATCGCAGCTCGGGATGTCGAGGTTGCTTGTTTCCATACATACAAATGATGTTGTCGAATATAGGTAGCTATAGCAGGGGTCAGCTCCCCTCCATCACCTGTCTGACGATAGTGACTTGATGAAACAGGTGGGCCTTCAAAGTCAGCAATCTCAAATTGCGTTTGTTCTTGGAGAATGGCCACAGCCGATGCCGACAAACTCACTTCGGGCCTTTTTAAGACCAAGAGCTCTACCTGTTCAAATAAGGCTTCTGCACAATACCAATGGGGTAGGGTGGAAATCACATCAGCACCCAACACCAGCGTCAAACTAGCCTGGGGCCAAAGTTGCTTAGCTCGCCGTACGGAAATTAAGGTTTTTGAATCACTGAGCTCAGGGTAAAGACCAACCTGGCGATCACTGTACCGCAAATCATCAATTAACAGGGCTAGCATCTGTTGGCGATCTTCTAATGCAGCTGCATGGGTCTTAAAGGGATTGTTGGCAGCCCAAACGACGACCTTGGTAAAGGCGTCAGCCAGCCAATCAATAATTGCTTGGTGCCCAATTGTCGGCGGATCGGCACTGGTTCCAAATAAAGCAATTTTAGTCATCGTACCGTTGTGACGGGCATCCATTGATCACTGCTGCTAGGGGCTGCCCTCCTTCAAGTCATGCTTACGGGGAAGGAAGAGCTTCATCCCATTATAGTAATATTCACCATAACTCAAGATTTGCAATCGCAGTCTCTGCAGATAGTCTGGAGCCCATCACCGATTAAACCCGCCCAGCCCGGAACTTTTGAGCCATAGATCCTCGTCTGATGAATCTTATGGTGCAGAACCGATCCCTCTATGGATCAATGCTGAGACAGCTGATGCTAAGATGACCGAAGCTTAAACTGCGCCCCTCGATCAACACAGACCATTCAGAACTAGAGTCTATCTATGGTATTCATACAATCTACCCGCCCCACCTTCCTTGGCCGCCGATCTAGCTATTTTGGCTCCATGGTCACGGCCCTCTCGGTCCTCACCCTATTGCCAACAACAGCCATTGCCCAGAGCGCAGGAGATCTAGATGGTTCTGGTGCAACCCCTAGCTCAGGCCTTGATAACGTCGAAGTTCTCAGTCCATCTATCACCCAAGGTGGGTTGTTTAGTATTGACGGTGGCAAGCGCTTGATGAGTGAAGCGCAAAGCGCCTATAACTCTCAAAACTATGATTTAGCAGCCAACAAACTCCAAGACGCCCGCCAAATCATGAACCAACTGTCCACCTTCTATTCCACCTTAACCTCCAGCTTTTTGGGGGTCGATCGACGGGTTTCAGAAAGTCATCGCAAAAAAGCATTAGAAACAGCCCAACTTAGAGACAAAGCCACCTTTGAACTAGCCCTTGTCTACCGTGCCCAAAATAAACCAGACAAGTCAATTCCGCTTTTAGTCGAGATTATTCGGAGCCAAAATCCCTCTAGAGAATTAGGTACAAAATCTTACCAACAGTTGGTTGAGCTAGGATTCTCCGATGTACCCTATCCCAGTGCAGGCACTAGCAGCCCAGCTCCAGCACCCGCTCCAGCTCCCAATCCCTAAGCTCATCAAAACTAACTCAATTGCCTAGCAAGCCTTGGCTGAGGCGATTAAGGGCGGTGTTCGCCACATCTCGATATCCGATTTGACCGGATAAAATTTGGCCAACCCGCCGCGTCGCAGCGGGTTGATGTACACCGACTCGATAACCAACCTTAGGTAACCGATAAAAAAGTTTGGCGATCCGCGCAGCCCATTGCATCTCTGCACCCCATTCCTCCGCCATCACTTCAGAATATCGGCTCAAGGCATTGAGATCACCAGACAAAGCCTCATTAATGGCTTCCGAAGCTTTTAATCCACTAAACATAGAGGGTCTAATCCCCTCCGCAGTCAGCGGATCAACAACACAAGCAGCCTCTCCGGCTAAAACGGCTTGCTGAGTATGAAGCCTTTGGTTGCCATCCCAAGCACAGATGGGATGGCCCTGTTGGCGAATGGAACTAAACTCTACCCCAAACAGCTTTGCATATTCGGTAGCGATTGCTCGAAGATTTTGGTTGCCACCCCCTTGAAAAGCCCCAATGCCAATGGAATAGCCATCCGCCTTAGGAAAATTCCAGAGATAACCATTTTTTACCAGACCTAACTCTAGGTGAAGGGTATCGGGCCGATCAATCTCCGTCAAGGCTTCGGCCTCTAAGGCACCGGCAATTCGTCGTTTGCGATCTTGAAAACCAAGCCACTTGGCCATCGGACCCTTCGCCCCATCTGCCGCAATCAGATAGCGCCCCATTACAGGGCCATTTTCAGTCTGGACTTGCAGTGATCGTTTTAAACTCAATACCCTGGACCTCCGTTTCATCCCGCAAATCAGCGCCTTGCTTTTGAGCCTGTTGGATCAAAAAGTGGTCAAAGACATCCCGTCGCACCATCAAATCGGCTCGGGGGTTGCCAGATCGGCTTCCACGGGATCGCCCATGGCCCAGGTGTAGCGAATGGTCTTGATTTTGAGTGAAATAGCCGGGGAAAAATCAAAATCAAACCACTGGGCCACCAAGGGAGAGACACCTCCCCCACAGGGTTTATAGCGAGGCAAGCTTGCCTTTTCTAACACCAAGACGGAGCGCCCCTCTTTGGCTAAATGATAGGCTGCTGTTCCCCCAGCAGGACCCGCCCCGATAATCACACAATCAAACATATCTAATGCTCATGTTTACAGCCAACCTTTGCAGACTCATTGCTACCCGCTCGATTGTTCTTCTCGCCCCACAAAAATTGACTCAGCCTCAAGAGAGTATGCAAGCCTCACATTCAAAGTCAGCACTAAAGGCTCTGAACCAAGCAGAAACTTTAGGTTCACGGTCTAGGCTTCTAGGGTCTAGCGGTCTATAGGCTTGGCAGAGGATGGCCATTCGCTCTGAGCTGCTAGTCCCTTAAACGGTCAAGATTTCTTTTTCCTTTTCAGCCAAGATCTTTTCTATCTCACCAATGTATTTATCAGTCCAACCTTGAATTTTATCCTGCAAATCCTTAGACTCATCCTCAGAAATCTCGCTATTTTTGCCCTGTTTACGGGCGATATCCATCGCGTCTCGGCGAATGTTGCGAATCGCAACCTTGCCCTCTTCGGCAATTTTGCTGGCCATCTTCACAAATTCTTGCCGTCGTTCTTCGGTGAGGGGCGGAATATTAAGGCGAATGGCTGAACCATCGTTGTTGGGAACCAAGCCCACATCAGACAAGGAAATGGCCTTTTCGATGCTGCCTAAGCTGCCAGGATCAAAGGGTTGAATCGTGATCGTGCTGGCATCAGGGGTACTGATGGTGGCCAAGGAGCGCAAGGGTGTGTCAGCACCATAGTATTCAAGGGTAATTCGATCCAGCAGCGAGGCATTGGCTCGCCCCGTTCGGATGGTGTTCAGAGACCGTTGCATCGCCTCAATAGACTTTTGCATCAAGGTTTCAGTTTCAGCTAACTTCACAAGAACCTCCAACAAGAGTACCAATCGACTCTCCCAATAATGCCCGTCGAATATTACCGGGGACAGAGAGGTCAAAGACCAAAATGGGAATATCGTTGTCTTTGCATAGGGCAATGGCCGTGCTATCCATCACCCCCAAATCATGGGTGAGAACATGGCTATAGGTCAAGGTTCGAAACCGTTGTGCCTCAGGATTGATCTTAGGATCTGAATCGTAAATGCCGTCCACTTTCGTGGCCTTCATGATAATGTTGGCGTCGATTTCAGCGGCTCGTAGGGCGGCTGTCGTGTCTGTGGTAAAAAACGGATTACCAGAACCCGCCCCAAAGACCACAACCCGTCCTTTCTCAAGATGGCGAATGGCTCGCCGGCGAATATAGGGTTCTGCCAGCTCTTGCATAGAAATGGCTGATTGCACACGGGTGGGGACTTGAATTTGTTCGAGGGCATCTTGCAGGGTCATGGCATTCATGACGGTGGCAATCATGCCAATATAGTCCGCCGTTGCCCGATCCATACCTGCAGCTGCGCCCTTGACTCCCCGAAAAATATTGCCTCCACCGACGACGATGGCCAGTTGAATGCCGTGCTTGATCACCTCGGCAATTTCTTCAGCAATACCCTGGACAATGATCGGGTCAATCCCATAGGATAAATTCCCCATCAGGGCTTCACCGCTTAACTTTAACAAGACCCGCTGATAGGTATTTCCCATGCAATAATGGCTACTTCAACTGATTTTGTCCCCCAATTAAGATAGCAGGATTAGGGTACAGCAGGGTGGTTAAAATGAATTTACCCCTCTGCCTAGCCCCTCGCCGATACCCTCTGAGGTTGGCGGTAAGGCCCGAGGTGCAGGCTAGATTGGCAATTTGGATTGTCTGAGTAGAAGAGTTACCCTGGCGAGATAGGAATAAAACATGGTTTGGCAACCCCTGAGAATGATGGATAAACTGATCTCGGCAAGACTGGGGCAAAATGTGTTGGCGACGCTGGGACGGCGCT
>JAAUUW010000032.1 GCA_012030735.1 Acaryochloridaceae cyanobacterium SU_2_1 | reverse complement strand
ATTCTCAATGCCTAAATCATTGAGAATTTGGCACCGACACCATAGTCGCGCAGATCGGCAGGAAAACCCAATTTTTCATTGGCCTCCACTGTATCTAGACCCATATCCTGCAAGGAATAGGCTTTTAACTTATTCACTAAGCCAATGCCCCGACCCTCTTGGCGCAGATAGACCACCACCCCTTGCCCTACGTTCTCAATCATTTTCAAGGCAGCTTGTAGTTGCATCCGACAGTCGCATCGCAGAGAACCAATAGCATCCCCAGTCAGGCATTCGGAATGCATACGCACCATGATTGCCTGCTCACAGAATTGAGCCGGGTCGCCCTTGACAATGGCAACATGTTCAGTTTGATCGAGTTGATTGCGATAACCATAGATATGGAAATTGCCAAACTCTGTCGGTAACTCGGCAATGGCTTCCCTCAGAACAAATCGCTCATGCTGGAGTCGATAGCTGATCAGATCGGCAATGCTAATAATTTTTAACTGATGTTCTTGGGCATATCTTATTAACTCGGGCAGGCGAGCCATTGAACCATCAGGGTTCTGGATTTCGCAAATAACCCCTGCTGGATAAAGTCCAGAGAGACGGGTTAAATCTATCGCCGACTCAGTATGACCCGCTCGTTGGAGGACACCGCCGGGACGGGCGCGCAGGGGGAAAATGTGACCAGGACGCCGTAAATCCGTAGGCCCTGCTTCGGGGTTAATGGCGACTTGAATCGTACGAGCACGATCCTCTGCAGAAATCCCAGTTGTTGCACCGGTTGCCGCATCAATGCTCACGGTGAAGGCTGTTTGGTTGCTATCGGTATTATGCGTCACCATTAGGGGTAAATCGAGGCTATCTAGACGCTCACCCGTCATGGCTAGGCAAATTAAGCCCCGGGCATTAACTGCCATGAAGTTGATCATGTCTGGTGTGGCAAACTGGGCTGCACATATCAGATCGCCTTCATTTTCTCGGTTTTCATCATCGACAACGACTAGGGCATGTCCAGCTTTAAATTCAGCGAGGGCAGCTTCAATGGAGTCAAAGGCAAAGGACTGAGGCTTAATAGGTTTGGGGTTCAAGGCGACGATACCTTAACATTTTTGCTTTAATCTGTCTCTAATTCTAAGGGGTGAAACAAAGACTGCGCACAGGGTGGTTTTTTCTAGCTCGGCCGGACTTATTGTGCTGTTTGGTACTACAATGCAGCAAACATAATCATAGCTTCCTTGATCCGGAAGTATTTAATGCATGACCTGTCTTGAAGATAGGGTTCTGAGGAAATAAGTGTATGGGTGTTCAGGCAGAGGTTCCTGTTGGCATTATCGGTGCTTCTGGATACGGTGGAGTTCAACTGGTACGGCTACTGATGGAGCATCCGGCTGTAACCTTGGCTTATCTGGGGGGAGATAGTAGTGCTGGCCATCCCTTTGCTGATCTGTATCCCCATTTAGGACACCGCACTGCATTAAAGGTGGAAAAGATTGATCTAGAAGCGGTTGCGGCCCGTACTCAGGTGGTGTTTTTGGCCTTGCCCAATGGTTTGGCTGCGGATATTGCACCCCCTCTTATTGATCGCGGTTGTAAGGTTTTAGATCTGTCTGCAGATTATCGATTTTCGGATCTGGAGTTATATGAGGATTGGTATGGCAAAAGCCGGAGCGATCGCGCCCTTGCCTCCACCGCCGTCTATGGTTTGCCCGAACTTTACCATGAGGCGATTAGTCATGCTCAACTGGTGGGCTGTCCGGGTTGCTTCCCCACTGCTAGTCTCTTGGCCCTTGCTCCTCTGCTTAAACAGGGGGTTAATTGAGCCAAGTAGTGCAATCATTGATGCCAAAACGGGTACCTCTGGCGGGGGCAGACAGGCTAAAACTCATTTACTGCTAGCCGAGGCGGCGGGATCTGTGGGAGCCTACGGTGTGGCTCGCCATCGCCATACTCCTGAGATCGAACAAGTCTGTAGTGAGCTGGCTGGTCGCGAGATGACGGTCCAGTTTACACCGCATTTAATTCCCATGACTCGCGGGATTTTGGCAACGGTCTATGCTACTATGCGCGATCCAGGGTTGGTGCGAGAAGATCTAATTACTATTTATACTGCTTTCTATCGAAGTTGTCCTTGGGTGAGGGTGTTGCCGACTGGTGTCTATCCCCAAACGAAATGGGCCTATGGGACTAACCTTTGTTACCTGGGTATTGAGGTGGATCAGCGCACCGGACGAGTTATTGTCATATCGGCGATTGATAACCTCATGAAGGGACAGGCTAGTCAAGCGGTGCAATGTTTCAACCTAATGATGGGCTGGGATGAAAGCTTGGGATTGCCAAAATTGAGCTTTTATCCTTAATCGGCACTGCCCTAAGTAGGGGACAATGGTAAGGCTGAAGACTAATCACCAGGATGGCAACCCACTATCGAAATTGGCTATTTTGGTCCGTTCTGGGGACTGATGACGACTGCCTTGGGGGCTGGTGTTGGGGCCTTGATTGGCTCCACAAAAGCCTCTGCTGGGACAACGATGGCTGTTGTAACGGGGATGGGATGTGTGATTGGCTTGGGTGCGATCGCAAAGGCTATCATCGAGCGAACCGATACTGGTCAAAGACAAGGCTGGCAGTCCTTGGCCGTCCGAGTCGGTTTTTTGGTGGGGGCGGTGAACCTAGCTGTAGGGATGGTTCTCACTCCGATTGCGATTGGTAATATTCTCTGGCCCTTTGCTACTGTTGCCTGGACTCCTGTTGGCATCGTAATTGGTACCCTCAGTGCGCCCCTTGGTGGTCTACTGTCGGGCAGGGTGATTGCCCATGCCCAATCTCAACTCTCTAGCCCTGAACATTACCCTGATCAAAATTCTTAGAGCCATCACGGCCTTGAATTCACCCTTAAATCCCTATGGTCGCAATCGCCTACGGCGTGAGGAACTCCTATTCTTTTAGATCGGAGCCGGAGGGGAATCTCTCTCAGTTACAGAGGTCTAGTCTTCTGTATGATCAGAAAGAACGCCCAGCTAGGTAGTCCCCATGAAAGTAGCAATATCAGGCGCAACGGGTTTTGTTGGCCGACATCTAGTGCATCGGTTACAAACTGAGGGGCATGAAATCATCGCCTTAGTCCGCCATGCCGCCCGAGCTGCCCACATATTTCCTGCGGAGCAGTTCCCATCAGTTAGGCTAGTTACCTACCAACCCCAAGCCTCAGGAGCCTGGCAGCAGGCTATATCCGGCTGTGATGCTGTGGTCAATTTGGCTGGAGAACCTTTGGTGGGTGAGCGGTGGACAGCGGCCCGCAAACAAGAAATTATTGATAGCCGCAGCATCGGCACCCAGAAGATTGTGGAAGCAATCGGCCAAGCTGAGGTCCAACCCTCCGTCCTGATCAATGCCTCAGCCATTGGTTACTATGGCATTAGCCAGACGGCTGAGTTTGACGAAACCAGCCCCTCTGGAGATGATTTTCTGGCCCAAGTCTGTCAAGTCTGGGAACAGGCAGCCCAAGCAGTCACTCAAACTGGCACTCGCCTGGTTATTTTGCGCTTGGGTATTGTCCTTGGTCAAGGCGGGGCCTTAGCGAAAATGGTGCCGCCCTTTCAATTCTTTGCCGGTGGACCCCTTGGATCTGGCCAACAATGGTTCTCATGGGTGCATCTTGACGATCTGGTGAATTTAATTCTTTATGCCCTTAGCCAGAAGGAGATGACAGGGGTTTTCAACGCTACTGCCCCCCAGCCGGTTCAGATGCAAGAGTTATGTCAATCCCTAGGGGCCGTCTTAAACCGTCCCTCCTGGTTGCCCGTGCCTGGAATTGCCTTGGAGTTACTCCTAGGAGAAGCTGCTCAGTTACTCTTGGGAGGCCAGAAAGTAATGCCCCAGAGCACCCAAGCCGCTAGCTTTCAATTTCAATATACCCAGATTGAAACTGCCCTGCGCCAAATCTTGACCTAAGGGCTGGTGTGGCTAGCCAAGCCGATAGGTCTTGCTGAACTAAGCCCTAGTAGCCCAGTTTCACGAGGAACGAGAGGGGGTTAAGGGAAGTCCAGTCACAGTTTGAGAGCCAGGAACCACTTCACCCACCACATAGGCCGACAGCTGCTGTTGGGAAAAATGCTGCAAGGCTGATTCGACTTGGCTAGGCTCGACTAGCAGGGTGAAACCGATTCCCATATTAAACGTGTCATACATCGCTGCTGGCTCAACTTGGCCCGCCATGGCCAACCAGGCAAATATCGGAGGTATCGGCCATTGATCAAGAAAGAGTTGAATGGACTGGTCTCTCTGGATAGAGCGGGGTAAATTTTCTGGCAAACCACCACCGGTAATATGGGCCATACTATGAATCTGCAAACCTGCGCTGAGGGCTGAGAGCACTGGTTTAACATAGATCTGAGTCGGAGTCAGTAAACAATCCCCTAAACTAGCGCCCCCTAGCATCGGCGGACAATCACTCCATTGCCACCCTGGCTGCCCAGTTTCGGGGTTATGGCCCTCGGCTACGATTTTGCGAACCAAGCTAAACCCATTGCTATGAACGCCTTCGCTTGCTAAGCCGATGACAATGTCACCGAGATTGGCCTTAGAACTGCCACAAAAGCTCAGACTTTTCCACAATCCCTACACAAAATCCTGCTAAGTCATACTCTTGAGGCTGATAAAAGCCGGGCATTTCTGCAGTTTCACCTCCCAATAGAGCGCATCCTGCTCTTTGACAACCTTGGGTAATACCCGTCACTACTTGAGTGAGTTGTTCTGGATCTAGATGGCTCGTTGCCAGGTAATCTAGGAAAAATAATGGCTCAGCTCCACAGGTCAATACATCATTGACACACATCGCCACTAAATCAATACCGATGGTCTGATGACGATTTAAAACGTTGGCCACTTTTAATTTCGTGCCTACACCATACGGTTCCTGAGACTAAAACAGGATGCTGATAGCCAGAAGGAAGTTCAAATAAACCACTAAAGCCCCCTAGTTGCCCGATAACTTCTGGGCGTGTAGTGGTTTCAACTAATGTCTTGATTTGATTGACAAAGGTGCGTCCTGCTTCAACATCAACACCTGCATCCTGATAGTCCATAGTCCTTCCCATAGAAATTTATGAAGCTGTACGCCTTGCCTATCATAGATATGCCTGTGGCCATAGGCATAAGATATGGCCACAGACATATCTATTCTGAATAGTTGACTGGCGATCGATATGCTCAGTGTATGCGAGTCTGCACAGGAACTTCACAAGCTAAAACCCTCAAGACTTCCTAGCGGCGGGTCAGGGAGATCTCTTGTCTGTTGATTCAGATGATTAGGGGATTGCCATCACAGAGGTCTGGATCATTACCTTGATGGGTTGTTAGTTCTTTGCAAAAAGGTAGTAAATTTACTGGATTGGCCGAGTTGAGGAGATAAGTAACGCTAATTTAATTGATTGTGATGAACTCTCTATATCTAGCCAAAAAGGCGGGATAATTGTACTGCTGTGAGCAATGAGGCAAACCAGTAGAAAGCCTATTGGGATATAAGTTCTACGCCGACATATCTACCGAATTTATATAGAGAATGCCGTGAATTTACTGATGAATTTGTTTTGCTAATACTCTCTATTAGTTAGTCTTATATTGATTGCAAATAACGATTTTTTTGATGTTCTAAACATTTGAATATTCAAACTTAATTTTAGAAATTGATAGGTATTTCTAATCATACTCACTAGGTCTGGGTCGCCCCGTAAGCATTGCCAGCGCAGTCGTTAAGGGATTGTCCTCTTCCTCATGGGATCCCTTGTTAGGGCCGATCTAACCGGTTTTGTCTGGGGGTCTCCGAGTTTTCCCTGAGTTCAAGGCTGAGTTCTTCGTGATAGGGTGATTAAGTTCTGTTAAGCAAAAGCAACTTCGTAACGACTTCGAGATTTGCGTGACCTTTGGGTTTTAGCTGTGGCAACGCAAATTTGATGCTACTGACCTTAATTGATGTGAGAACAAGTCTAAAGATTATGAACCATAAGTTAATTTTAAGCGCCTGGGCTGCGGCCCTAGCTGTCTCTGTTGTTACGACTCTATCTACGAGTGAGGCGAACCAGACTCCACAAAGCCAGGCTATTTTGGCATCGACACAATCCCCCAGTCAAGCTGTTATTGCTCAAGAACCCCAAGATTCCCAAGACATTGAAGCTCTGCCATCTCCTTCGGACTCCTCGGCAGCGGAGTTGATTAAAGTAGGTGAAAGTAAGTCCGAGGCGGATTTGAGTGAGGATAAGGCTGCGATCGCAAAAATCCATACCCATCAGCATCAAGGTCGCCCTGCTGCCACGGTCTATGTCCGCAATATTCCTGTTGCTACCTTCCTGGGCAGCAAGGACAAGTCCAGCAGCACTGAAGCCGTTAAAGTCGCGGATCAGCAGTCGAGTTCCAACCAAGCCGATAGTCAAGATCCGGTTTGGAGGGCCACCACTGTTGCCGCCACCATTAACCAGTTACACCGCGATGGCACAAAGGCCGACAGCATTCGCGTAAGTTGGGATGCCACCCGCAAAACCTATGTGATCAAAACAGCCAATACTCAGCTTTTAGAAATGAGTAAGCTGACTATGCTTCCCGATACCACCCAAGACGAAGCAGAAGATGCCTTACAAATTACCAACCGCCTTCGACGTCAATTAGGAAATGCAGCACCCTTAAAAACTATCCCAGGTCGGCCTCAACCTAAACCGCAGCCTGTTGTTGCTGCTGTATCGTCATCTAGTGGCTACCAATTCAGCGGTGAAGCTTCCTGGTATGGCCCTGGTTTTCATGGAAACTATACTGCCAATGGCGAGCGATTTAACCAATATGGCTTAACCGCTGCCCATAAGACGCTGCCCTTTGGCACTCAAGTTAAGGTGACTAACCTCTACAATGGTCGGTCTGTAGTCGTTCGCATTAATGATCGCGGTCCCTTTACCCCTGGCAGGGTGATTGATTTATCCCAGGGAGCGGCTCAAGCAATTGGCGTCATCAATAGTGGCGTTGCCCCCGTGAAAGTCGATGTATTGAAATAGTTTTATTATTTCAATGCCTTTGAACTCTTGACCCTGCTAAGCTGTGGAGAATTTCCATGGATTGATTAGCAGGGTAACGATTAAGCTGGCATAGCTTTCTGGGACAGCCTCCTATCGGCCGAGATATCCGGCACTTGACCATGGCGACCGGTGCGGGCCAGCACAGAGCAGCCATGGTCAACTCTCCAGTTCATTGTGTTGATGTTAGGTATTGCGTACCACTTTGAATGATTTTTTCCATGGAATGGGCAACCAGAGGAGATGCCAGGTTCCGACCGTTGTCCATCCGTCCGCTGCTGGGGCTTGCAATTCAGCCTTCACGCACCGCTCGCCTCGATAATGTTCCCGCACACGATATTTACCGGAAAGATACCCGCAAACCGCTTCGACGTATGTACTTACGCGGGTGTGCTAGGGAACCACTCAAGCCAGAAGTTGCCAACCGAAAAGTGCAATTCATCAGTGTTGTGAAGTGAGAGTCGACTCTCCTGCTTCATGCCAAGCTGGATCGGAACAGTGATGCTGAGCTCGACCGGCACAGATGGATCTTCAACCATGCGGAGATTGGGGAAGCGATCAGCAATATCTGCGATTGCCTGGTGCGCTATCTGCAGCCTGTCCATTTTGCCGCAGTCTAACTAGGTGCGCTGGTAGTAAAAATAGGTAGCCATAGGCACTGCTGTTGCCACAACCAACAAGAGAATGACCAAAATAGACGAACTCATATCATTCGTCTCCTCAGCAGTTCGATAATTGCTTTCTGGCAAATTAGTAGCTTCTTCCTCTGGCGGGCCGGGATCAGGCTGACCCTTCAGTACCGTTGCCAGACGGTTGCTCATCCCCAAAAAGGCTTCATTATAGTTGCCCTTGCGAATAGGAACTAATAAGCTATCTGTGGCAATGCTTTGGGCAATATCTTCCCTCAGTTTTCCTTGCGCTTGATCACCCACTAACAGAGCAGAGTCATTGGTTTTGATATCGAAAACCAATAATACTTGGTTATCCTTGGTGCCACTTGTCTTGAACCAAGCGGTTTGTAAAGCTTGGGCAAACTCCGCCGCTGTCTGGCCATAATTGAGTCCTCGCAAAGTGACCACCTTGACATCAATACCTGATTGCTTCGCCACTTGACTAAAGGTTTTGTTGAGGGAACCTTCGGTGGCCAAGCTAAGAATATCAGCTTGGTCTTTGATCCAAGTTGAGGGGCTGGTTGCCAGATTGGGAATATCTTCAACCACAGTGGCCCCCAGCAGTTGGGGAGAGCATTGGTAGCCCGATCAACAGGGTGAGGACAACAGCCATCAATCCTTTGCGGACAACCCTCCAGGTATCCCATAATGAGTTGAGTCTTTGTTTCATTTTGAACTACCCCGAATTTCTAGTGTGAATTTTCCCTGGTTTACAAGGAGGAATCGCCTAGGGCTACGGTTATAGTGCGTTCACTCCCTATCCTTCATACTATTGACCCACTGCTATTGGATCAACCATTGTAATGAAGCTGATAAGAATTCCTAAGGGTAACCAAAGTTTTTGGTGATCTCTGACCCTAGAGGGGGAAACCTAAGTCTATGCCAATATTCTGTTGTTGCTGATCCTTTGCTGAATATGGAGTCTGAGTTGAATGCTAATCCCCTTTCCCAGGCGCCCTCCCTCGATCAGAACAGCTATAATGTGGGGCCTCAGACCGGCGATGACGTGATCTTCACGACTCAGAAGTGTCCTAAACGCCATCGGCAGATTCAGGCCCAGATGACTTTGCCGTTTTTGTCAGAGCAAGTTTGGCAGGTATTAATCGATTACAAGGCCCTGGCTGACTTTATTCCTAACTTGGCAAAAAGTGAGCGTTTGGATCACCCTGGCATTCGGGTTGAGCAAGTTGGGGTCAAGAATGCGTTGTTTCTGAGGTTTTCGGCACGGGTTGTCCTTGATATGGTTGAAGAATATCCTCACCGGATTACGTTTGAGATGGTGGAGGGGGATTTTAAAACCTTTAGGGGTAGTTGGGTTCTTTGCCCTCTGGATCAGGGAACTGCTCTCTCCTACAACTTACTGATCTGTCCCACTCGGATGATTCCTGTCCAGGCCATTGAGCAACAACTGCATCATGATTTGCCTCGCAATCTGAGGGCGATTCACCAACGATTGCAGCAGCTCTATGGTCCTTGATGAAGGGGAAAGGGTTAGCGTTATCTCTGGCCTGAAAGGATTAGCTCAGGGAGACGTCAGTTGCTCTAGCTGGTCCAAGTCGAGGGCTTGGAGGTTTTGTTGAAGTTGGCGGCGGGATGGGCGACGGTATCGTTTGGTCTCTAGCTTTGGTTCGTATTCGGTTTGGCCTTGATGGCTAGTTTTGCGCTTGGTGCGGGATTCAGGGGTTGCCATGTCTTTTGCTTGGGCCTGTTGCTCGGTCACCTCTGCGAGTAAATTGAGATAGTAGGGATAACGCTCCCATTCCCCTCTCACAGCGCAATTGGGTTCATTGAGATGGAGGCAATCCTTAAATTGACAATGGCCCTGGCTAAGACGGTGACGGATTTCAGGGAAGCAGTTCCCTAGGGCGGTGGGTAGGCAAGTTAGGCTGGGTTGATGGAAGCCTGGTGTATCGGCTAATAGTCCGCCTTGGGGCAGCTCAAACAGTTCTATATGACGGGTGGTATGTCGGCCTTGGCCCCACCGTTGAGACACAGGGCCTACAGAGACCTGTCGTTCAGGCAAAAAATGATTGATTAAACTGGATTTGCCGACTCCTGACAGACCTGAAACCACGGTGAGTCGATGTCGCAATTGGCGTTCTAGTAGGGTTAAGCCGACCCCTGTCTCTAAGCTGATCAAGATGGGCTGATAGCCCCATGCTTGGATGCGATCGCGCCAGTATTTTTGGGCTCTATAGCCCAGCAAATCCCGTTTATTCAAACAGAGGACCAACTGAAGTTGCGCTTGCTCGGCGGTCACTAAAAATCGTGTCAGTTGCTGAGGATCAAGAAGGGGTTCTGCCAAGGCAAACATCAGCAAAATCTGATTAATATTAGCAATGGGCGGGCGATCAATTTGAGAATGGCGGGGTAATACTTGGGTGATAGCCCCCCTTTGTCCTAACCAGTCCGGTTCGGCAATCTCAACGCGATCACCAACCATCACCTGTTGACCCAGCTTTTTAAGTCGTGATCGCCGAGTACAGAGTAATTGCTCTGTAGCTAAAGGTTGCTCTTGCAATTCTATCGATCGATCCAAGCGCACCAGATAAAAATTAGCTTGCACTGACAAGACGATACCCGTCCATGGCATTGAGCTAGCCCCTGGTTGCCGATCCTTCATAGGGTTGCCAGGGGACATCTAATCTGGATCACAAAAAAACCAACACGATCCTGCATAACCTCTATCGGATAGCCTGCCATCTTGAGGCTGTCAGGAACCTGCTCAATCGGCTCCCCTGGATCCAGCCAAACTTCCAACAAGGATCCTGGAGCCATGTCTTGTAACTGCAACTTAGTGCGGACAAAATTAATGGGGCAAGGGGTGCCCCTTAAGTCAAGCTGAACATCCGCAGGGGGTAAGGAAGAGGACTGGGCCATTGTCATCGACCAAAAATTCCTCCTAAAAAGCCTTCAATCGTTCCCTTCCCGGTTTGCTCAGCTCGAATGCCCGCCAGTTGAACCAATAGCTCCCGTTCCTCAGCAGAAACACGACTAGGAATATCAATCACAATCGTCACCAGGTGATCCCCTCGACTGACAGGATTTCCCAAGCGCGGTACGCCGTGATTTTCTAAGGTCAAGACAGTGCCTGGTTGTGTTCCAGGGGGAATCGTCAAGAGAACCTCACCATCTACTGTTTTAATGGGTAACTCCGCTCCTAAGATTGCTTGAAGATAGCTGATTGTAAACACTGATAAAACATCAGTGCCATCGCGCTTAAACTCAGAATCCTCTTCAACAAAGAGATAAACGTAGAGATCTCCAGGCGGACCTCCTCGTTGGCCCGCATCTCCCGCATCCCCAACCCGTAATCTTGTACCCGTATCTACCCCACCTGGGATCGTGATTTTTAGTTTTTTGGTGACTTGATTTTGGCCGCGTCCGCCACAACTCTCACATTTCTCAGCAATGATTTGACCCTGACCCCCACAGGTTGGACAAACCGAAACCTGGGTGAAATTGCCAAGAGGAGTTCGTGTCATGCGCCGTACCTGACCAGTTCCTTGGCAAGTCCCACAGGTTTGGGCCCCAGTTCCAGGCTTGGCCCCTGATCCAGAGCAGGTTTTACAGCTTTCTAGGTGAGAGATGCGAATTTGTTTTTCCCCACCAAATACCGCCTCCCTAAACTTTAATTTGAGATCGAAACGCAGATCTTCACCACGAGTCGGACCAGAGCGCCGCCGTCCACCTTGGCCAGCACCACTAAACCCGCCGCCAAAGAAGGTCTCAAAAATATCAGCAAAGCCACCAAAGTCGCCGAAGTCTGCAGGGCCACCAGCCGCGCCACTACCACTCACACCTGCTTCGCCAAACCGATCGTAGCGCATCCGCATCTCTGCGTCCGAGAGCGCTTCGTAAGCTTTATTGATTTCTTTAAACTGCTCTTCAGCCCCCGCTTCTTTATTGACATCTGGATGATACTTACGGGCTAAACGCCGATAGGCACGCTTAAGCTCCTCAGGATCGGCGTCACGGGAAACACCTAGAATGTCATAGTAATCGCGGGCCATAAATTGTTGTTCTTAGTTCACTAACATCACAGGCAAACCGCCGATAACCTAGTCAACAGTTTCATAATCCGTAACCACCGTGTCATCAAAATCACCCACAATAGTGGAATTATTATCTTCTAAGGAGATTGAGGAAAATGAACCTGGATCAGGCATCATTTCAGGGCTAGGTTGACCATTATAAGGGGCATTTGTGGAATAAGCATCACTCTGTGAATTGAGGTCTGTTCTGGGTTGTTGGTAAACCAATGTACCAATATCCAAGAGCACAGCTTGTAAGGTGTCCATTCTCAGTTTAAGGGTTTCTGGATGAGTGTCTAACCCATTCAGACAAGCTTGCAGTTCAGCCGCTGCCTGTTGAGCCTGTTGTTGCAGTTGAGGGGGGATAACGCTAGCATTTTCTTTCAGGGTGGCACTACAGCTATGTAAGAGACCATCCACATTGTTTTTTTGTTGTGCTAACTCCCGTTGCTGGCGATCTTGATCGGCGTAAATTTGGGCTTCTTGACGCATCCGCTCTACTTCTAGGTTACTTAAGCCACCGGTATTAGAGATACTAATACTTTGCTCACGCCCAGTGCCCTTATCTTGAGCAGAGACATTAAGAATACCATTGGCATCAATATCAAAGGTGACCTCAATTTGGGGCACACCTCGAGGTGCAGGGGGAAGCCCAGTCAGTTCAAATTGGCCAAGGCATTTATTATCGCGAACCATGGCTCGCTCACCTTGGTAGACCTGGATTTCGACGCAGGTTTGACCATCTGTTGCTGTAGAGAAGTTTTGAGAGCGGCTGGTGGGTAAGGTGGTATTGCGATCAATAATCTTGGTAAAGACGCCACCGAGGGTTTCAATCCCCATGGATAGGGGGGTAACATCTAATAGCAACAGGTCTTTGACCTCACCGCCTAACACTCCTGCTTGAATGGCAGCACCTAAGGCGATGGATTCATCAGGGTTAACCGATCGATCAGGCGCTTTACCCGAGAAATATTGCTGCACGGCTTCCTGCACGGCTGGAATACGGGTTGAACCCCCCACTAAGACGATTCGATCAATTTCTTCTACGGGTAAACCTGCGTCTTGGAGGGCTTGCTCAACGGGTTTGATCGTTTGGGAAACTAGATCAGCAATCAGGGTTTCAAAGGTTGCTCGACTTAGCTCCATCTCTAAATGTTTAGGCCCAGTTTCATCGGCGGTGATAAAGGGGAGGTTGATGGAGGTGTTAATGGTGCTGGAAAGTTCGACCTTTGCCTTTTCAGCGGCTTCTCGCAATCGTTGCAGGGCCATTTTGTCTTTGGATAGGTCAATACCTTCTGCTTCTTGAAAGCGTTGCAGCATCCAACGTAGGATGGTTTCATCGAAGTCATCACCACCAAGATGGTTGTTTCCTGCTGTGGCTCTTACTTCAAAAACGCCATCGCCTAATTGCAACACAGAGACATCAAAGGTGCCACCGCCTAGGTCAAATACCAAGATTTTCTGATCTTCGGCTTGCTTGTCTAATCCATAGGATAAAGAGGCGGCTGTGGGTTCGTTGATAATGCGCAATACCTCAAGGCCAGCGATGGTGCCTGCATCTTTAGTGGCTTGGCGCTGGGCGTCGCTAAAATAGGCAGGAACAGTAATTACTGCTTGGGAAACTGTATCGCCGAGATAGGCTTCAGCGTCTTGTTTCAGCTTTTGTAAAACCATGGCTGACACTTCTTGGGGCGTGTATTTCTCACCCCGAATTTTGACGTCAACGGTTTCATCTCGGCCAGGAATACAGTTGTAGGCAACTCGCGATCGCTCAATCTCAGTTTCTTGCCATCGTCTCCCGATAAAGCGTTTAATACTAAAAATAGTATTTTCAGCGTTGGTGACCGCTTGTCGTTTAGCCAACTGACCCACCAGCCGATCACCGGACTTGGCAAATCCCACAATACTAGGGGTTGTTCTGCCGCCCTCAGTGCTGGGAATAACGACTGGCTTCCCCCCTTCTAGGACGGCGACACAACTATTGGTTGTTCCGAGATCAATACCAATAACCTTTCCCATAATGATTCACAGCAAACGGCAATTAAACTACATTAATTTACGAAGAACTAAGGCTGAGTTCTTCCTACTCATGGTTAGGGTGCCTCATCTGCCTACGAATTCAATCAACCTCTCAAAAATTGACTTACTTTTCAAGATATAAAAAGTCAATTAAAACGTCCATAACATTATTCAGAGACTGTATTTTCAGGACCCTCAGCCTCGGAATTAATTGAGGGTGAAGAGTCTTCGCTAGGAGCAGCAACTTTGACCATTGCATGGCGAAGAACTTGTTCTCCGAGAATATAGCCACTCACCAATTCTTCCATGACGGTTCCTTCTTCGAATTCTGTAGTGGGTTCTCGCATTACGGCTTCATGGAAGTTAGGGTCGAAGGGCTGGCCCTGAGCACGCATGGGTGCTACCCCAATCCGCTTTAAACAATCGACCAATTGTTTATAGATACCTTGATAGCTATTGTGGATGGTTTCTTCTGCCTCATTTTGCGGCTGGATATGGGATCTGGCTCGCTCAAAGCTATCAATCACGGGCAATAGCTCACTGAGGGTATCCCGCTTGACTCGGACTTCTAGCTCGGATTTTTCGCGACTCGTGCGCTTGCGAAAGTTTTCAAAGTCAGCACAGATGCGCATATATTGACTGGTGCGCTCGTCTACCTGGCTGCGGAGGGATTCTACCTCCATTGCCAACTGGGCTAAAGCATCGGGATCGGCTTCGGTCTCGGGACTGTCTGAGGGCAGGGAGTCCTGTGTCTCAGGGGGTGAAGCCTCATCTAATTCAGCCGCTACCTCCACATCAGAGAGATTCTCTAGAGGCTCAGATCCTGGTGTCAGCGCTGGGTCATCAAGATCTGCGGGAATAGTGCTTTCGGATAGGTCAGACTCTTGCAGATCCTCGGTGACAGTATCTGGGTATTCCAGGTTGGTGGCCTCTAGGGTTTCTTGTGAATTTGAGTCTTCGGTCATGATTCTCCTAAAGTTTTACCAATCAAGTCATTAATGTTCATGAACTAGGGTCTAGAAGGTCAGTTGAGTTGACGGCCTGCTAGGGGTGAAGATCGTTCCCATTATTCAAGCATAGTTTTCCCAAGGGTTAGAGCTAGGTAATCTTCAGGGGCTGCGAGCAGGGAAATTCTTCGTTTCTTGCAGGCCATGATACCCAGAATTAGCCGCCTATAGATCCTGAGCGACCGATCCTTAGGCAGACCCATATGCCAGGGTGAGTAAAGGGGCAGAAGGTAGTCCTTTGTTATTCTCAAAATCACTGTTTTACGGATGCATTACCTGAGTTAAGAGAGGCAAATGTTGCACGAATCAAGCAGTTTTCCATAATTATAAGGGGTTGACTTCGCCAACTGTAAGAACAGCTCATAAATTTGGGCATGCTGAGAACAGCTTTCCCAGCCTGCTAATTGGTTTGGGACTAAAATATCAGGCATACACTTCGGTTGGAGCTTTTGCTTTCATCGCTATGGTTAATTCCTCATCGCCGCGGCGTGCTTTAGTTAGTCGACATAACTTCTCCCCCTTTGGCAATAAGTTGATTGCTAATGGTTATGTGGATCAAGATCAAATGAGGGAAGCCACTCTAGAGAGTCGGCGCTCAGGGGCCTCTCTTGTGGAAGTGTTACAGGGGATTACTGGCCAGGTGTTGCCACCTGAACTCCTGCGTCAATATAAACGACAACAGCTTTTTGAGCTTAAGATTTTATATGGGATTGATTCCCTTGATCTAGAGCTGAGCCAAATTCCCACGGATCAAATTGGTGAGTTAATTGCCACTTTGATTCCCATTGATATTTGTCGTCGATATCAGTTAGTTCCCTTAATTCTCAATCGAGAAGAGCAGCCTGCTACCTTATTGGTGGCGATGGTTGATCCTGAAAATTTAGGGGCTCTAGATGATTTAGGGCGGATTTTAAGGGCAGAAGAACTGACCTTGCAGCGCTTGGTAATTGCTCTCGAAGATTATCAACAGCTCATTAGCCAATATCTGGATCAGCAGGCTCAAAAGCAAGAGAAGGTCAGTGAAAAAGCTCTTGTCTTTGATTTAGAGGATGATTTAGATGCGATCGCAGGTCTAGATGATCTCCCCACAGATGAGCTAGATACAGATTTAGGTGTTGCCCTCCAAGATGCTGAGACAGCACCCATTATCGGTCTGGTCAACAAAATTTTAGCCAAAGCTCTACAAAATGGGGTCTCTGATATTCACATTGAGCCCCAGGAAGAATATCTACGAATTCGATTTCGTAAAGATGGGGTTTTGCAGCAGGCCTTTGATCCCTTACCTCGCAAAATTATTCCAGCCGTCATTTCTCGCTTCAAGATTATTTCAGACTTAGATATTGCCGAACGACGGTTGCCCCAGGATGGCCGAATTCGTCGCCTCTTTCAAGGCCGTAAGATTGACTTTCGAGTCAGCACCTTACCCAGTCGATATGGAGAAAAAGTCGTTCTCCGGATTTTGGATAACTCTTCGACTCAACTAGGGCTAGACAAATTGATCAGCGATCCAGAGAGTCTGGCAACTGTGCGGGAAATGGTCAGCCGCCCCTTTGGTCTGATTTTGGTCACCGGACCAACTGGCTCTGGTAAAACAACAACCTTGTATTCCTCCCTCGCAGAATGTAATCACCCCGGTGTCAACATTAGTACAGCCGAAGATCCGATTGAATATACCTTGCCAGGGTTAACCCAAGTACAGGTGATTCGGGAAAAAGGCATGGATTTTGCCTCTATTCTACGGGCCTTCCTGAGACAAGATCCCGATGTGATTCTAGTGGGTGAAACTCGAGACAAGGAAACAGCTAAAACGGCTATTGAGGCCGCCTTGACAGGTCACCTGGTGTTGACGACCCTCCATACCAACGATGCGGCTAGTGCGATTGCTCGTTTAGCAGAAATGGAGGTTGAACCCTTTATGGTGTCGGCCTCGCTGATTGGTGTGGTTGCCCAGCGTTTGGTGCGCCGAGTCTGCAGTGATTGTAAAATTCCCTATCACCCTACACCCGCAGAGCTAGCCCGTTTCGGCCTATCTGTCTCTGAGGGTACAACCGTTACCTTTTATAAAGCCAACTCCCTCTCTGCTGAGGATCTGCAAACTGCTCAAGCGACCAATCAGCCAATCTGCCAAACCTGTGGGGGTGTGGGCTATAAAGGCCGCTGCGGGGTTTACGAAGTCATGCAAATCACAGAAACCCTCCAACCCTTAATTACCGAAGGCGCACCCACAGAACGGATTAAGGAAGTTGCCATTGAGGAAGGGATGAAAACCTTGCTGTCTTACAGCCTTAACTTAGTTGAAAACGGGGAAACAACCCTAGAGGAAGTCGAGCGCGTCACCTTTACAGACAGCGGCTTAGAGTCGGAGCTCAAGGCCAAACGAAAAACATCGCTCACCTGCCGTGTCTGTCGTGCAGACCTTAAGCAAGAATGGCTGGATTGTCCCTACTGTATGACCCCTAGGTTCCAAGACTAACCCTTCTGCCTCTGGCATTGAGATACATCGGTAAAAAATATTCAGACTGAAGCTTAGAAAGATTGAGAGGAATGCTATGGACTATATGATCGAAGACTTAATGGAAGAAGTGGTTGAGCGTGGTGGCTCTGACCTTCACCTTTCTGTGGGGTTACCACCCTATATTCGCATCAATGGCAAACTCACCGTCACTGAGTATGATCCCCTCAGCGCCGAGCAATGCCAGCGGTTGATTTTAGCATGCTCAACAATACTCAACGCAAGCAACTAGAGCAAACTTGGGAACTAGACTGTTCCTATGGGGTCAGAGGGCTTGCTCGCTTTCGGGTCAATGTCTACAAGGATCGCGGCACCTACGCCGCTGCGTTGCGGGCCCTCAGTTCCAAAATTCCCTCCATTGAAACCTTAGGATTGCCAAATGTAGTTAGGGAGATGTCAGAGAAGCCCAGAGGACTGGTCCTCGTGACTGGGCCAACGGGTTCTGGAAAGTCAACAACCTTGGCCTCCATGATTAACAACATCAATTTGACCCGCGCTGAACATATCCTGACCGTGGAAGATCCGATTGAGTTTGTCTATGAACCAATCAAAAGTGTTATCCATCAGCGTCAGATTGGTGAGGATACTAAAAGTTTTGCGAATGCCTTGCGGGCAGCTCTGCGTGAGGATCCAGATGTGATTCTGGTGGGGGAAATGCGAGATCTCGAAACCATCCAATTAGCCATTACTGCTGCCGAAACAGGTCACCTTGTGTTTGGCACTTTACACACCAGCTCTGCGGCTCAAACGGTTGATCGGATGGTGGATGTTTTTCCCCATGAGCAACAAACCCAGGTGCGCGTCCAACTTTCTAACTCATTGGTGGCGGTGTTTAGCCAAACCTTAGTACCCCGCAAAAACCCAAAGCCCGGTGAATTTGGACGAGTGATGGCTCAAGAGATCATGGTTTCTACCCCAGCGATCGCAAACTTAATTCGAGAGGGCAAAACTTCTCAAATCTATTCTGCCATCCAAACAGGCGGGAAACTAAACATGATCACCCTCGAAAAGGTGTTGGCAGATCTATATCGAGCAGGCACCATTTCCTTTGAGTCCGCGATTTCTAAAACCTCTCGTCCTGACGAGATGCAGCGTCTGATTGGTGCTACCCCTGTCAATAATCAACAGCCCAAGAATGCTGCGTATCAAAGATAAATTATTCCTCTAGTTGAATCCCTAGAGTACACGCTGAATTTAAATCCGTTTATTGTTCTGCTAACTTTACTGCTAAGAGCTGTACTATGCCCACCTACGTTGTCCGTGCGCGAAATCCACAAGGAAAAGCGAGCCAACAAAAAATTAATGCCCTTTCGATTAAAGAGGCTCGCACAACCCTACAACGTCAAGGGTTGCAAATTCTCGATATCAAAGAAGCCCAAAAACTCAATTTTAAATCGGAGCTAAATCTGGGCTTTCTACAATCCATTTCAGTGAAGGACAAAGCCCTCTTTTCTCGCCAATTTTCAGCCTTGGTCAATGCAGGCGTAGCCTTAGTCAGAGGCTTGGGCGTCATGTCCGAGCAATGTGCCAATCCCAAACTCAAAAAAGCCCTGCTCGATGTCAACGCTGCTGTTCAGCAAGGGGTGAGCCTTTCCGATGCGATGAGAGGTCATCCCCAAGCCTTCGATCAATTATATGTGGCCATGATTCAGGCCGGTGAGGCGGGCGGGGTTCTAGACGAAGTTTTAAATCGTCTGGCGACCCTCTTAGAAGATCAGGCCCGGTTAAAGAATCAAATTCGGTCGGCCTTAGCTTATCCTGTGGTGGTCGGTTGTATTGCCGTCACCATTTTCTTGGGGATGGTGATTTTCTTGATCCCGGTTTTTGACGGCATCTTTAAGCAATTGGGGGGGGATTTGCCACTGTTTACACAATTGATGGTTAATTTGAGCCAATTCTTGAGAACACCTATCTATGGTATTACGGCTGCATGCATTGTCTTTGGCTCTATCTTTGCCCTACGCCAATACTATAAAACCCGTGCCGGCCGCGAAACCATCGACCGTCTCATGCTGAAAGTACCTCTGTTTGGAGACTTGATTCAGAAAACAGCAGTGGCTCGGTTTTGTCGAACCTTTGGCTCATTGTCGCGGTCTGGAGTGCCCATTCTGTTTGCATTGGAAATTGTGCGAGACACAGCCGGCAACCAAATTGTCTCTAATGCCATTGATGAAGCCCGCCGTGAGATCCAAAGTGGTGGCATGTTGAGTTTGGCACTCCAAAAAGAAAAAGTATTTCCAGTTTTAGCAACCCAGATGATCAATGTGGGTGAGGAAACGGGGGAAATTGATAAGATGCTCATGAAGGTGGCAGATTTTTACGAAGATGAAGTTGAGCAAGCCGTCAAAGCAATGACCAGTGTGATGGAACCTTTGATGATTGTGGTCTTGGGCGGCATGGTGGGATCTATCCTGATTGCCATGTATTTGCCGATGTTCAAGATCTTCGATCTAGTCAAATAGTTGATGGGCCATCCTTCAAGTTTTTAGTAATGCAAGGGCACTGAGGGTCTTTCCTCCAAGCCCTCAGTATGATGGGGCTAGCTGCTAGATCAACAAAGCGGACGGGGTTTGTTTACAATATCCATTAGTGTTCAAGAGACCCCCTGGGGATTAGTCAGCTTTATTAGGACGATTCCTATAGACCTACCTCTTTGCCCTTGTCCATGAATTTGAGTTATTACCGATTACTAGATTTGTCTCCCCAAGCCTCAAGAGACGATATCCATCGTGCCTATCGTCAAAAGAGTAAACTCTATCACCCAGACACCACTGAATTGTCGCCAGATCTTGCTGCGGAAGAATTTCAGCGATTGCATGAAGCCTATGCAACCCTCAGCAATCCAGAAGGGCGGCGAGCTTATGATCGTCAATTGGGTCTTGAAAAACGTTTGAATAGTCCCCAAGGATTGAGGGCTCGAACCCATGCTCCCTCTCTGTCTCGTCAGAGTTTAGTGGCACAAGAGCGTCCCCTTTCTCCAGGGGAGTTGTTTGCCCTGCTGATCCTGGCTCTGACATTTATGTCATGTTTAGTATTGGCTATTGTGTTAGGGATTGCCCGCGGTGAGATGCTAATAGACAGCTCCCTAGAGCATTCAGTGGTCTCTAGTCCCTTGCCATCGGTGCAATTGCAGTCCGATCCAACCGCCACCTCCTCCACCGCTTTTGTGCATAGGCCGCCTAATGGAACCCTTCCTTGATCCTCAAACACCACTCTATAACCATTCATTGCCACAAATTGAGCAATGGCTCATAGCCCATGGATGTCATCAAGATTCGGAAGATTTGCACCTTTGGCGTCTAGAACAGCCAAAATGGAAGGCAGAATTATGGCTAGATACGGAGGAGTTGACCGTGGTCTACCTCTCCCTCGATCTTAGTCAGCGCAATATTCAACGGACTTTTAAATATTCTCTCAGCCGACGAGATATTGAAGATGCTGTTTTTTCAGGTCCCTAAAGCAGTTTAAATCACCAAAAGGAACTCACCGACAGGTTCAGATTGATCGATCTGTCATGAAAAGCTAAGGGTCGAATTGATAAGGGGCCGTAGCTCTTTAGGGGAGCGGGCACCGCCCACTTCAGGTTATTGATAGGCTATTGCCCACTCACGGCTTGATCTAAGACTGACCCATGGGGTTCAATCAAGATGGGATGTCGGTGGTTGCAGTGGAATGACAGTAAATGCTTTGCTCGAAGCAGCAGTTCTATATCGTCCAGAGATGGATGAAACCTGTCAGTCACCATTATTGGTGGTGGGTGGTTCAACAGCGGCTTACGCCGCCACCTTAGCGGCTCTGCAAGCTGGGGTTAAGGTCTGTTTAGTGCAACCTCAGCTTGTTGTCGGTGGTCAGTTCACCGCTCAAGGATTACCGGCCTCCGATGATGGCAAATTGCTCACTCCGGCCCCTTTAATTCCAGAGGATCAGCGTGATCCCCAGCAATTATTAGAGAGTGAGTTATTTGCTCTCTCTCGCAGTCAGCGCCAGTTCCGGCAGCGTCAACGTCAATTGCAACCTGTTGGTGGGCAGGCGATCGCAAACCCTGGGGGCAGTTGGGTTAGCCATCTCTCCGTGACGCCAGTGGTAGCCGCCATCGCTCTCAATGAGGCCATTTTGCCCTTTTTAAACCGGGGGCAACTGACCTTGATTCCCTGGGCAGACCCCCTTGAGGTGCTACTGGAGCAACCCGTAGATGGCAATCGCAAGGTTCTGGGGGTTCGGTTTTGCGATCGCAAAACCGAACATACCTTTACCGTGATCGCCCCAATCACCATCGAAGCCACGGACTTAGGGGATTTACTCGAGCTAGCGGAGTTGCCCTCACGGGTCGGCCAAGAAGGTCGCTTAGAGACCGGAGAGGCTGCCTTACCCCTAGAGGCGAGGCCCCTTTGCCAGCAAGCCATTACCTTCTGTGCCATCTTAGAGCGGAGTGTTGAGGCGGGTATACCCCTGCAGGCACCACCTGGATACGATCTTGAACCTTGGCTATTGTCTCAAGACTTTACCAGTACGTTTTGGGTGCAAGCGGGTCAAGATTGGCAAGGATATTCCTTCTATGATATCAACGGCATTTTTCGGTATCGACGGCTGTATCGCACTCAAGATCTGCTGGAGGTACTGCCCACCGATGTAACGGTTCTCAACTGGGCTACTAGCCCTAGGGGTGTGGGAGGAGGCCCTCCCCAGCCTGGAAAGCCCCTCGGCTGTGGCAATGATTATCCCTTTGGTCGATTGGTGGGGGTGAGTCGCACCCAACGTCAGCAAGAAATTCAACGGGCGCGCGATCGCACCCAAGCCTTTGTTCATTATCTACAAACCCATGGCTTTCCAGAGCTCAATCCCCGCAGTGATTTAACCTGGACCGAAGATGGCATTGCCCTAGAACCCTATATCCGAGAAGCCCGCCGAGGTATCGCCTTAACCACCATTCGCCATCAAGATGTAGCAGCCCAGTTCTTTCCTGATGAAGTACGGGCCCGAACTTTCTCAGATAGTGTGGGCATTGGTCAATATCATTATCTAGATGTTCATCCTAACCATGCAGAAGGTCATGTAGAACTAGGGATAGGCCATGATGCCTTGCCCTTTACCCTGCCCTTGGGGGCTTTGATCCCTATCGATACCAATGGGCTAATTCTGTCAGCCAAAAGCATCGGTACGACCCATATCACTAACGCTGCCTACCGCATGCATCCGATGGAATGGGCTATTGGTGAAGCGGGTGGGCATTTAGCAGCCTTTGCCCTGCAAGCAGGGATTGAGGTAAGGGATCTAGCCTGGGAGCACCCCAGGCCGCTTGCAGATCCGCAACCCCTCACCCGCCAATTTCAAGCCCATTTAACACGTCAAGGCATTCCCCTCGTCTGGTTCAACGACATTAGTCATGATGATCCTGACTTTGAGGCCATTCAGCTCCTGTCCGTCTCTGGCCTGATGGAGGCTGAGGATTCCAAAAGTCTCCATTTTAATCCCCACAATCCGGTCCGCCGCGACTACGCCGCTGCAGCTCTCCACCAGGTTTTAATACAACTGCAATTCCCCTTGTCAGAGATTGGTATTCTAGCAAGTGCATCACCCTCTTCCCTCCCTACCTTCATAGATCTGTCCCCGAGTCATTTTGCTTACGCCAGTGTAGAAGTCCTCTTTGCACAGGGAATCGTGATCGGTATTGGGAATCAACAATTTGCACCAGAACAACTCCTCACCCATGGGCAACTGGTGATCATAGTCAGCAAACTATTGCCGAAACTGAGGCCGGAACAGACTTCGGCAATTTTGGCTGAATTTTCTGAGGATTCTGAGCCAGTTACCAAACGGGATCTATTCCGCGTCCTGTATCGTTTGGAACAATTTATATTGGAGTTTAGACAAATAGCTCCTTCCGAGAATAAGAAAGGGCAGTCAGTTTGAAGCAACCGACTGCCCGATGATTAAAGCTGAAGATTGATCTTCTCAACAGCTTGACCATGACTAGCTTGGACAAACAAAACGCTTTTGCCAGTCCATCTACTACCGATTAGAGAATGCCAGAGATGCTTTATTCGACTTGATGGATGCAGTGCTCTCGACCCGCAACATCAGCTCGTTAGTCGGGTCTGCGGATTGATATTAAAGCAGGAACATCGCTGAAAATCATCCTTCACCCCTTAGTTGCTGAACGATTTCAGCATCAGTGGAAACACCAGGTCATGGATGCAATGGAGATCGGATGAGATGATGGGCAGTTTGCTTCCTGCCCCTTTTGATAGGATGGCCTAGAAATTCAGGGCTATGTCCCTTGATGTGTTGAGCTGCCTAGGTATTGTCCTATAATCTAGATCCTTCAGAGAAAAAACTGAATTAGAAATGCCCGCTCTAAAAAAATTGGCCAAGGCTTTGAAAACTCGCCAGTTAATAGATTTGCAGCATTGATTTGATCAGGCTGCTGGGCATACTAGAAGGGGGATGCATACCCGTAAAATCCTGCCCCACATCAGCCTATAGGGGTGAGCTAGGTCTTGGTGATAATCAGGATGCACAGGTCCAGTTTTCAAGCCTCCAGTGGGGCAATTGGATAAATTGCTCTGTCCCTTTATATTCGTAGGCAGGAATATTGGCAAAGCCCTCCAGACTCTAGAAATTATTACAGTCCCTAATCACATCGGATACCTCTAAGGCACAA
>JAAUUW010000031.1 GCA_012030735.1 Acaryochloridaceae cyanobacterium SU_2_1 | reverse complement strand
GATTGAAACTCAAGAAACCCTAGGCTATGATGGACCAAGAACAATGTGCCAATCAACCTCAAACCCTCTCAGGGATTGAAACTGCTAAAGTGGATGGAGAAACACAACCTGGCAACGTGCCAATCAACCTCAAACCCTCTCAGGGATTGAAACCTGTTTGATTCCCTGAGAGGGTGGCATTCCTCATCACTGCAACTGCAGAAAAATAGAAGACCGTCCCTCACATCATCATCAGTGCTCAGTCAAGATTCTCACTTTCCGCGACAGAACCCTTTGCAGTTAAAGTTTGGGAGACTGTGTATGCCAATCAGTAGATTGCTCATAGGCATAGGCAGCCTGCAAAACCTGATCCTCACGCAAAACATTACCGATAATCTGCAAACCAATCGGTAACCCTTGGCTATCAAATCCGCAAGGCAGGCTCAGACCCGGCAAACCTGCCAGATTAACCGGAATCGTCATTAAGTCCGAGAGATACATACTCAATGGGTCAGCCGTCTTCTCTCCGGCTTTAAAGGCCGTAGTAGGCGTGGTCGGGCAGACTAACACATCAACCTTAGTAAAGGCCTTCTCAAAATCTTCCTTAATCAAGGTGCGTACCTTTTGGGCCTTGAGGTAATAGGCATCGTAATATCCTGCAGACAAAGCATAGGTGCCAATCATGATTCGGCGTTTAACCTCTGCCCCAAAGCCCTCTGCGCGGGTGTGGGTATACATGGATATCAAATCTTCTGCGTCTTCGGTGCGGTAGCCATACTTCACTCCATCGTAGCGAGCTAAATTAGCCGATGCCTCCGATGGCGCAATTACATAATAGGTAGGCAAACCATAACGGAAGCGAGGGCAGGAAATTTCTTGCACCTCAGCACCCAGCTCGGCTAACTGATCTACGGCCTTGCGGACAGCTTCTTCAACGACTAGATCTAGACCTTCGCCAAAGGTTTCGGTGATCACACCCACCTTTTTCCCTTTTAGATCTGGAATTAGAGACTTAGAGTAATCAGGAATCTCTACCTTCAGGCTGGTAGAGTCTTGGGGGTCATATCCAGCAATTTCTTGCAGGAGAATGGCCGTATCTTCGACGGTACGGCCAAAGGGACCAATTTGATCTAAGGACGAGGCATAGGCCACCAGGCCAAAGCGAGACACCAGTCCATAGGTGGGCTTGAGACCGACCACGCCACATAATGCTGCTGGCTGCCGAATGGAACCACCTGTATCAGAGCCGAGAGATACCACACATTCTGAAGCCGCTACTGCTGCCGCCGATCCACCGGAGGATCCACCCGGCACCCGAGTCACATCCCAGGGGTTCCCTGTAACTTGATAGGCAGAGTTTTCGGTAGAGCTCCCCATGGCAAACTCATCCAGGTTGGTCTTACCCACCATCACCGCCCCCGCAGCAGCTAGCTTTTGGGTTACTGTAGACTCGTAAGGGGGAATAAAATTTTTGAGAATTTTGGATCCACAGGTGGTGGCAATTCCCTTGGTACACATATTATCCTTGATACCGATGGGAATCCCCGCTAATAAACCAATCTCTTCCCCCGCAGCTAACTTAGCATCGACCTGTTTAGCTTGGGCGAGTGCTTGTTCGGCTGTAATAGCCAGAAAACTATGGAGTTTGGGTTCTAATTGATGAATGGTTTCCAGGGCTGCTTCGGTGATTTCTGTGGCTGATCGAGCTTTCGTGATCAACTCTTGATGCAACGCTTGGATGGATGCCATGCAGCAAATCCTTTTGTTTAAACTATGCCAATCCTCAGTATAAGGTGACCTATGTCTCACCCGCTTTATATCGCCTTTATTTGGCATCAACATCAGCCTCTATACAAAAGCCGAGTGACGGGCCAATATCGGCTGCCTTGGGTACGCTTGCACGGCACCAAGGACTATTTGGATTTGGTGCTGTTGCTGAGCCGATACCCCAAATTACACCAGACCGTTAACTTGGTACCGTCATTGCTTTTGCAGATTGAAGATTATGTTGCTGGGACAGCTGTTGATCCTTATTTAGAGGTGGCTACTTTACCCACCGAAAAATTAACAGCAGCGCAACATCGCTTCATCGCTCAACATTTCTTTGATGCCCATCATCAAACCTTAATTGATCCCCATCCGCGCTATTCAGAACTCTATTGCCAGAAGCAAGACAAGGGCGAAGCCTGGTGTCTAGAGCACTGGACTGCCCAAGACTATGGCGATCTGCTGGCTTGGCACAATCTGGCTTGGATTGATCCCCTGTTCTGGGATGACCCCGATATTGCTCGCTGGTTAGAGCAGGACCGAAATTTCAATCTGCAAGACCGTAAAGACATTATTGAGAAACAACGCCAGATTCTCAGCCGCATTATCCCTCAACATCGACAGATGCAAGAGGATGGCCAACTGGAGGTCATGACAACCCCCTATACCCATCCCATTTTGCCCCTGTTAGCCGATACCCATGCTGGCCGGGTTGCGGTTCCCCATATGGACTTACCGGAAGCCCAATTCCATTGGCCGGAAGATATCCCCCGGCACCTACAGAAAGGGTGGGACATGTATACAGAACGGTTCGGCCAAAATCCCCGGGGTCTATGGCCCTCGGAGCAGTCTGTCAGTCCTAGTATTTTGCCCCATGTCGCGAAGCAGGGATTTGAATGGCTCTGTTCTGATGAAGCGGTTTTAGGGTGGACCACTCATCACTTCTTTCACCGTGATGAGTGCGGCAATGTGTACGAGCCAGAAATTCTTTATCAACCCTATCGGTTGAGTACCTACGAGGGTGATCTGTCGATTGTGTTCCGAGATCACCGCTTGTCAGACCTAGTGGGCTTTACCTATAGCGCCATGAAGCCAGAAGAGGCAGCATCAGATTTGGTGGGGCATTTGCATGCGATCGCAAACACCCTCAAAGACCGCCAACCCGGAGACAGCACTGCTCTGACTAAACCTTGGCTAGTTACCATTGCCCTTGATGGCGAAAATTGCTGGGAGTTCTACGAACGAGATGGCATCCCCTTTCTCGAAAGTCTGTATCAACAACTCAGCGAGATTGATGACCTCAAATTAGTCACCGTCTCCGAATATCTACAACAATTTCCACCCACAGAATCTCTACCAACCACTAAGCTACACAGTGGCTCCTGGGTAGACGGTAGCTTTACTACCTGGATCGGCGACCCTGTCAAAAACCGCGCCTGGGATTTGCTAACTGCCGCTAGGCAAACCCTTGCAAACCATCCAGAAGCCACAGAAGCCGAGAACCCAGATGCCTGGGAAGCCCTCTATGCCGCTGAAGGCTCAGACTGGTTTTGGTGGTTTGGAGAGGGGCATTCTTCCAATCAAGATGAGATCTTTGATCAACTCTTCCGGGAGCATCTAATGGCCCTCTATCAAGCCTTAGCCGAACCCGTGCCCGAGGCCCTCCATTACCCCCTCGAAGAACATCAAGGATCTGCGGACCATCGCCCCCAAAGTTTTATTCATCCGATCATTAATGGTGTGATAGATGAGCAAGACTGGGACAATGCAGGCCGAATCACCATCGCTGGTGCCCGAGGCACCATGCATCGCAGCAGCACCATCCAACGTCTCTGGTATGGCCTGGATCATCTCAATTTTTATCTGCGCTTTGATTTTCAGGTGGGCAAACGGCCTGGAATTGATTCACCCCCAGAGCTGCATTTGTTGTGGTTTTATCCCGGACAAACCATGAATAACAGCCCTATTCCCCTAGCGCAGGTTCCCGATCAAGATCCCCTGAACTATCGATACCACCATCATTTGGGCATCGATCTCACGAATCACAATATTTGGCTAGAGGAAGCCGCTGACCATGATCAATGGCAGACTAGAAATCACCAAGTACAAATCGGTTCCAATCAATGCCTAGAGATTGCGGTACCTTGGTGTGATTTACATCTGGAACCAGACTGGCCCCTAGAATTACTGGTTGTGCTCGCTAACCAGAGCCAGTTTGTTGAGTATCTGCCCGAGAATAGGCTAATTTCCTTGCAAGTTCCCTAAGGGGCACATTCGATCTGCTGCCATCAGCAAGGGACCTAGCCCCTCAGGACCTCTCACGGGATCAGCCCCAAATCTATCACTCCGCATCAGAGGGAAAAGACTTCTGAAATTCATCAATCAAATCATCCATTTCTAATAGGGCTTGATTGACATCAATCCTTAAGGTTCCCAGGCTCGGTTCCTCCAATAGTCTGACCAGCAGTCCCCGCTTTGTTGATAAAAAGGCAATGCGCTCTTGCATAGTTTGAGTATCCAAAATTTTCCCTCACAACAGATAGGTGACGATCAACCTTAACAATTTTAACAACCCAACTACCGACAAATGGCGGCATCCTTCTTCCTTTTCAAGAGTTGCCACAAAGCCACTGCCTCAATCACTCTGGTTAAGGCTCCTCAACCTATCCCCCTATCAACCCTATGAAATCTAAGCTAAGCTAGCTTATGTGGACTTATTGTATTGGTAGACCTTCGCTGTGCTGCAACGCTCAACCCTGATCTCTCTGTTTTTAGCCTTAGGCTTGGGAAGCTTAGCCCAACCGAGTTGGGGCCAAGTGGTGATCCCCCGTACCTTAAAGATCGATGCCAAGCAACTTGAAGAAACGGGTCTTGTGCTCTTCAAAGAGGCTGTTTTTCTCAGTCAAGTGCAAAGAGTTGAACCCGCCTTAGCCCGCGCCAAGCTAGCCACCCAATTGGCACCCAACGCCCCTGAGACTTGGGCCTTACTAGGGGGTCTTTACCTCAACCAAAAGGAAACCGATAAAGGAATTGCAGCCCTCCAGAAATCGAAATCTTTGGATGCCAAAAATCCGGGTGTGCATTTTAGTTTGGGAGCAGCTTACTTTAGTAAAGGCAATTATCCCCAAGCGGCTGAACTACTTCAGGCAGGGCTGAAGATCAAACCCGATGTGCCGGAAGCTATTTTTGATTTAGGCAATACCTACTACAAAATGGGTTCCCATGCCAATGCCATCACCGAATATAAAAAAGCAGTTGCCCTCAATGAAAAGTTTTGGCCCGCCATTAACAATATCGGCTTGGTTGAATATGAGAAAGGCAATGTCAAACGAGCCATCAAACAATGGCAGTCAGCGATTGCTATTGATGAAAAATCAGGAGAACCTCAATTGGCCCTAGCTGTTGCCCTCTATAAGCAAGGCAACCAAGCAGAAGCGATTAGCCAAGCTCAACAGGCACTAAAAATAGATGGTCGCTATAGCAAAATTGACTTTTTAGTGGAAAATCTCTGGGGCGATCGCTTAATTGCAGATACTAAAATCATCTTTGCAACCCCCCAACTCAAAGAGACGATCAGCAAGATCCGCATTGACCCCGACGCACCTGAAGCAGAAGAAACGTCCACCGACCCTGAAAAACCATAAGGGCTTCCTTGCTCAGGAGCTAAACAACTAGCTGATGAGTTGATTAAAATGGATGGGTGGAACAGGATGTCTCTGCCTTTTGAACAGGCTACTCAAGATTTGTGACAGATTTAAGCCTCCAGAATCTAAACAGCTCAAGCCTTGCTGATGGGTTGTCCATCAGCAAGGCGCTCCTCCCTATCGAGATTCAGCCCTTAGCTCAACAAGAGTTTGCAGAGGTTGCCTCGTTACTGACCGCTAGTTTTTACCCACAGATAGGCTGGCAATCTTGGTTTACCCCCATTTTTGAGATGGGGATCAATCATGACCTCCATTCGCGTCTATCCCACCACAGTTCGTCCTATAGCTGTTTGATGGGTGCCCATAGGCCGGTCTCTACTTCTACAACTGCAACCTTGATTGGCACCGTGGAAGTTGCATTGAAGTCTCTCTGTTCTTGGTCTTTGTTTGGGATGCTGGTGCCGTATATTTCCAACTTGGCGGTGGATTCTCGATACCGGTCTCAGGGAATTGGCCGACAGTTGTTACTGAATTGTGAACCGGTGGTTCGGCAATGGGGTTATGATGCGTTATACCTCCATGTGTTAGAGAACAATACGGCTGCTCGTCGGCTCTATGCTAGCCTTGGCTATCAGGTGCAAAGAAAGGACTCTAGCCTGTTAACGAGTTTGATGGCCCAACCCCAGCGACTGTTGCTCTATAAGCAACTGTAATCTGGGCCAAAGGGCTCTCTATCGATCTGAGCTGCGGGGATAAGAGAATTTGTCGATGGCTGAGGATAGCCTGAGGGCCGATGGTACTACAACCTCATCAACGCAGTAAGCTCGATCCAACGAATGACCAAAGATTCTATGAGGTTCCGCGCTTTGTCACCCATGTGGATGATGGCTTTATTGAGCAGTTGACTCGTCTCTATGGTCAGTATCTCCAACCGAACAGTCATATTTTAGATTTGATGAGTAGTTGGGTCTCTCACTTGCCCTCCGATTTAGAATTTGCGAGGGTAGTGGGTCAGGGGCTGAATGCTGAAGAGTTAGCTAAGAATCCACGTTTAGATGAGTATTTTGTCCAAGATCTCAACCAAGATCTCGTTTTGCCCTTTCAGGATCAGAGCTTTGACGCGGTTTTAATGGCGGTGTCTGTTCAATACTTGCAGTATCCTGAAGCCATTTTTAGAGAGATTCATCGCCTTCTGAAGCCTCAAGCTGTAGTTATTATTAGCTTTTCGAACCGCATGTTTTATCAAAAGGCCATTCAAGCTTGGCGAGAGGGTACTGAGGCAGAACGGGTAACGTTGGTGGAGTCTTACCTTAAATCTGTACCTGGGTTTAGTGCGCCTGAAACTATTGTGAACCCTATGATTCGGTCAGCACCCCTGTTGCCTTGGCTGGGCTGGGGCAGTGGGGATCCTTTTTATGCGATCGCAGCCCGCCGGGTAACCGAAACCCCAGGAACAAACGCTGAGTAACGCCTTAATGCTCAGAGGGCGGATTTGAGGTTGGGTATTCTCTACTCTGAGCCGTTGCAGTTCTGGATTGAAGTTGGATTCATAATAGAACTAAAGAACTCAATGACCTGCGGAGAAAGATTCATGGCAACCGCTCAACCTGCGTCTGAACTCACCTACAGCCAAGAAGATGTTCAGCAGATCTTGAATCTTGCCATTGCCCAGCAGGCCTATGCCGGTGAGTTTTCTGCCCAGCAACTCTTAGAAATTGCTGAAGAGCTAGAGATCTCACCCAGCAATTTAGAGGCAGCCCTGCAAACCTGGCAAACCCAGAGTATCGAGCAGCAACGTCGCCAGAATTTTGACCAATATCGCCAAGGAAACTTGAAAAAGCAAATAGGCCGATATGTGATTGCCAACGGGGGTCTAATTTCGGTGAATGCCCTGATGGGGTTTACCTTTCCCTGGTCTATGTATATTGCCTTACTCTGGGGGTTGCGCCTAGGGCTAAATGCTTGGAATGTCTATCACACAGCTGATGAAGGCTATGAAAAAGCCTTTCAACGGTGGGAGCGACAGCGGCAGGTACGGCAAAAGATTAACCATTGGCTAGGACAAGTACTGAGTACTTAAGGGTCTCCCAGGGTTGAACCTGGCCTCAATCTTGTGGATGAAACGTTAAATTATATTTTTTGTAGCCATTGTAGTTGTCGGCATATAGAGCTTAGGCATAGAATTGAAACGGTTAAAATATAAAGAAAATCTTAAATTTATTTACAAGAACCATTCTTTGTTCCTAGCTTGTTCACTGCAGGTGTTCCTTATGAACTCCAATCTGCTTCGCCAACTTTGGGATTTGATCGAAACCACTCAGACCGAGACCTTAACCCAATTGGATGATCGACAACTGATCCAAGTCTTAATGTCTGATCTCAAGGCCCAGAGTTTCCTCCAAGAGGAAGAGGAAGTGAAGGTGATGGCCTATATCCGCTCTCGGTTACTGCTGATTCGAGAATTAGCCCAAGCTCGTCAGGATCTTTATTGCCCGATCAGGGTGCCACGGCGATCCGCTTCTATGCTCAGCAGTCAGATAGCCTAGTGAGCAGGGGTGCAGAATCTGTCTTGATAAATAGCCATAATTTGATCAATAACTTGCTCAATGCTTAAGCCATCAGTATTGATTTCAATAGCATCATAGGCTTTGCGTAGGGGTGCAAGGGCCCGTTCACTATCTTTTTGATCTCGCGTGGCAATGGTTTCAATCAATTCCGTCAAGGTTACCTCAGGGACCTGATCAGTCGCTAATTCTTGCTGGCGACGCCGGGCGCGCTCGACGATGGAAGCCGTTAAGAAGATCTTTAAGCCCGCCTCTGGAAAAACATGGGTGCCAATATCACGTCCCTCAGCGATCACACCCCCTTGCTCGCCAAAGCGTTGTTGTTGCTTGAGGAGAGCAGTACGAACTGCGGCTTGAGCGGCAATGGTTGAGACCTGGGCTGTCACTCTCGGGCTGCGAATGACTTGGGTTACCTCTTGCTGGTTTACCCAGACTTGGGGCGGTTGTTGGGGATCGGGATCGGCTTGCAGATCAATCACACATTGTTCAACGAGATCGGCGATGGCAAGGGAATCATGCAGATCAATCCCTTGCTCTAAAACCAACCAAGTGACAGCGCGGTACATGGCCCCCGTATCAAGATATTGGAGACCCAAAGCTTGGGCACAACGGCGGGTCACCGTTGATTTGCCGGCTCCAGCGGGGCCATCAATGGCCACAATGGGCCGTCGCCTATCCAAGGAAATGTTATCGATTAACCGAGCCTTACCGATCTGAGCAGCGATGGCTAAGAGACCTTGCTGCTGGATCTCGTTTAGGGGTTGCAGGGTGACCGGATCAACAAGATCCACATATTCAAGCTGGATTTGGGGCTCCTGGGCCAGGATTTGTTCAACCTTTGCCAAGAGAGGGGTGCGATCGCACTCACCCGCCTGAAACAACTGACGAGCAGCAAGCAAACTTTGATAGAGCAAAGCCGCTTGCTGCCGCTGATCTGGCGTTAAATATTGATTGCGAGAACTATAGGCCAGCCCCGTGGATTCACGGACAGTTTTGCCAGGAACAATCTGCACAGGCAAGTTCAAATCTTGCGCCAACCGTCGCAAAATGCATAACTGTTGAGCATCCTTCTCGCCAAAATAGGCCCGATCCGGCTGGACAATCTGCAACAACTTCATCACAATCGTGGCAACCCCCGTGAAATGTCCCCGTCGGGATTGACCACAAAGCCGCTCTGTCAAATGGGGAGGGGGAACTACCTGCGTGATAACTGACTCGGGCAAAATTACCTCAACAGAAGGTGCAAATACAACATCAACCCCCAAGTCTTGGCAGAGTTGCACGTCTCGTTCTAGGGGTTGAGGATAAGTCTTAAAATCTTCTGCGGCTGAAAATTGGAGCGGATTGACAAAAATGCTGACCACCAGCTTTTCGTTCTCCTGCCTGGCCCGCTCGATTAAGCTGAGATGACCTGAATGCAAGGCGCCCATCGTCGGCACTAAACCCAACTTACCCAGTTGAGAAGAAAGGTTAGCGGGTGGTATAGGAGCAGGAACACGACTGCCGAGGGTATCCAAGCAGTGACGGAATCCTGACACTGTTTTAATAATAGGGATATGCTCCATGCAGGCTCTGACTTAAGGGGCGAAGGATACTGTAGATATTGCTTGCCGATCTTAAGCCATTACCGTCCCACCAGCCTAGAAAAATCAAAGCTCCGTGGATCACTTCGACTACCGGAGCGATCCACCGCCGCATGGGTGGTCACCCGGCTCAGAGGGATACCTATACGCCCAATCAACCAATTCAGGGATTGATATTGCAGCTCAGAATAGCCGCTATGACTGGGATTGTTATTATTGCGACCATCGATGGGAGTTTCTAGGGAAATATGATAAGCAAAATTATTCACAGAGGGAGGTAATGTGGCCTTGGTTTGCACTGTTTCTGGCCCTTGAGGACCAACAAACACAGAATTACCGGCACCAAAGGCACGTTTCTCTGGTGGGAGCAGATAGACAATCGTTCCATCGAGCAAAATCAAGGCGTGATAACTCGATTGATCCTCTTCCTTGGGATGGGGGGTCTGAAAATGATTAATCGCGCTTGACGCTGACCCTGCCGTCTCATGCAGAACCAAGAGCCAGTCATTCTGTACCCTTTGACCCTTAACATCTTGGGCAAACCGTTCACCATAGTTACTGGGATGGATATTCACCTTGGTCTCACGGGGCTGCCAGCCAGTTGGAGCAGTTGACAGGGGCTGATTTTGCGCTGGCGCACTCAGGGTTGACTGACTGGGAGCTGGGGTCAGGGAGATCGGGGGTTGGGAGATCTCTAGAGCCGGATCTTCCAAGGGAATGTCTGGGGTAAAGAGATCGGCGCTCGGTGTTGGCGAGGAGGGCATAGCAGTGGTTAGCACTGGGGTCGGTACTGAGGTAGAAAATTCAATCTGATCGGCATTCCAACCCAAGGAAATGCTGATAAACCCAGTAGCTAAGGCTAAAATCACTAATATTAGAATTTTGCTCTTGGTCATCAGTGAACTGCGATGCATCGGAAATTAAGGTCAGGATGAGATCAAGGGAATAGAGTCACAGAAGTTCAAAAAATTGCAGGCAAGCCCTGAGCCAACGGCTCAGCAAAGAAGTTGTCTCTTACTTTATAGCGAGTTTATGGGGTATTCAGCTATTGACAGAGTGAGTAGGGCAGAGATGATTGCTGAGATCTGCGTTTGCTAAGATTCACCATCTCTCGCATCAATTAATCATCCAGAACTTGTTGAGCAAGGCGATGATCGCAATTAAAAATTCCTATCCGATCTCCATTGGCTCTAGGGGCTACAATTGCCCTTAAGTAACCTATTTTCAAAGAAAATGCGCAATTTTAAGGATTGGAGTGGTCGAGTAGGCTCTGTGATTGCCTCGACAATGCTGGGATGGGCTTTGGCACCCTCGCCGATTAGGGCGTTGCCAGCGGTGAATAACCCTGAGGCTAGGCAGAGGGTGATCAATCTGCAAGAATTGCCGAGCCCATCAGGTCTTAAGTTTCCTGAGGCCCAACTAAAACCCTTAAAAGCCATTGTCCAGGTGCAGGGGCTGAAACTACCTGCACCTCAGACCCAAGGGGCCGCCCGATTACCGGTCATGACCTTGCCGGGGACTGATATCTATACACTGCCAGGCCAACTAGGGACCTTGCCTGTCAGGCTTTTACTGGATACAGGGGCCTCGACCACGATGGTGGCGACACCTGTCGTGGCCCAACTTCAGCTCAAAGACCAAGCGCCGGGCGCTTGGTCTTTGCGGTGGCGGGGAATGCCTGCCCTAATATGAATGCGCTGCTCCATCGCTTGCCAAAGATTCAACTGCAAGGTGTGCGGATAGAGGGACTGAGGGGGTTGCAGTTTACTAGTACTATTATTCCGCCAGAGGTGTCGCTCGTTTTAGGAACGGATGTTCTCAGACAGTTTGATCTCTATGTGCATCCAGGCCAAGGGGAGATAGTTTAGGTCGGCCCACGGTTCTTCCCTCAGGTGCGATCGCAACGGCTATCCCCCTCTACAAACAGTTTGGAGTCATGATTGTGGAGGTGACACTGAATGGTAAGGGTCCCTTTAGAATGCTCTTAGACACTGGGGCAAATAGTACCTTTATTTCTCCACCGGTGGCGAGCCAATTGCAATTGGAGGCGGCCCAAAGGCAACCAATTCAAATTAAGGGGTTTTGTGGCTTAGAGGATGCGCAGCGATCTCGCCTCCAGACCGTCGCTCTCAATCAACACCAACGTCAAGATCTAGAGGTGATTATTACCTCCTCTTCGGTGCTTAAGCTATTGCAGGTGGATGGTATTCTGGGTCAAAATTTTCTACGTCATTATCAGCAATATTGGCGGTTTGAAGCGGGTAAAACCCCAAACACAGGAAGTTTACTGCTGGCCCCCCTACCTGAGCAGCAAAGTTTACCTGACCCCAAGCAAGAGAATTGATGCGGGGCCAATTGGGATCTGAATCCTTAAGAGTGGGGAATGCCAATCACACCCTGCGCAATTCTGCTGCCCGCATTACCTGTGGGCTGTCCCCCATCGTCGGTTTCGGCAAAAGAGGATCAGGCCAGACCGGGAATAGGGTTCTTGGAACCCTTCACGGTGATGTTCTTACCTTTACCTAAAACTTATCTTGCAGGCGTTCTAGCAGTCACTCTTTGCAGGGATAGTACTGGGTACTTCCGAGCATCCAGCTCTACTGGGTAGATTGAATGATCTGGATCGATCTTGCCTGCGGCCTCTGAAAAGACAGCACTCAGCACTCTTAACAATAGGATTGCAATGTTCCCCGTCTGCGGATATCGAGGGTGGCACAGTGGAAGGAGCCACCAAAGGGAGCAAAGTTAATAAAGGGGCATTTAATGGGTTCAAATCCCCAATCCTTAAAAGCCGCAATTAAGGATTCTTGATCGGCTTCCACAATCACCCGCTTTTCATCTAGCATCAAGACGTTGAGACTAATCCATTTGCTGCACATGGAGGGTACACCCTTGATTGGATCAGGTTCTGGCGGTACCAACATATCCCAAGATTTGAGAGCTGGAGGCAATTGATCGACATCAATATATTCAGGATTGATTAATGCCTTTCCTGGTGCCAAAGGAATAAAGGTGGAATCAATATGCATGGGTGTCGGACAGGAGCTATTAATTTCGTGAATTTGATAGCGATCGCCTAAATGTCGCCTTAACCAGGTAATCCCAGCTTGGTTAGTGACGTTACTTTGGGTCACAAATAAATCTCGTCCGCAGCGGACGAAGTCGGCGGCATCAAAGACAGGTTCAAATTCGTTGATCACATAGCGCAATGGCTCTCCTTTATTGGGGGGCTTAAAACCATAGTCAAATAGATCATCCGTCAACTCTGGTTTTGGCGCGGAGGTCCACCGTGCTCCCTGGGCAAAATATTCCTTAAAGAGAGGGCGATAGGCATGGGTTTCAAAGTAGCGGCAGCGCCAAGCCATGGGTGTTTCGATGATTTCATCTCCCAAGATCATAAAGCCATCCCGTGGGCAAGCAGTGCAAAAACCCTTGGAGGACCAATCGGGAGACTTATAGCGCTTAGTCCCCTGAATAATTTCTGGTCGACGGACCACGACCCCTTCAGATTCTAGGATATGAATAAATTCATCCAGTTCCGCTTGCGCTTTCTTAAGCAGAAAACCCGGATATCGCTGTCCGGCAAAGATTCGATATAGCCGCGCTGTGCTGGGGGGAATATTGTAGGTGACGGTGACATGATAGGGAGGAATGATGGCACCTTCTAAGCGGCCCACAATTACTTCTTCCAGTGGATCCCATTCGTTAAAGGAATTGACAGGACAGGGCAGTTGGGTGGCTAGGGGGGCTGTTTCTGTGATCAACTCTGTCATTATGTCTCCTCACTTAACATTCAAACTGTGACACAAGCCATTACAAGAAATTGAAGCTGTGGCATATGAAAGCGAGCATCCGCTCAAAGTTCCCTCAGAACTGTATGGGATCTCGCTGTTTAAATCAATCTTTACTGGCAATCTGGAGGATGTCTGTGACTTCAAACACAGTCCTGTGACCCTTTCAGGACAAGCTGTGCTAAGCCATATCGGGCCTGAACAGCGGTTTGGGGATCTTCTTGCTGGGTCAGCCAAGCCCACATCTGGTCACCGTGGCAAAAATGCCACCATTCTTGAGGATGACCTTGAAATCCGGCTTGACGCATGGCGCGATAGAGAATCTGTCGATGCTGATCAGCTTTGCGGGCCTCAGCTTTATGGGCTTCTGGAATATGAGGGTCTTGGATGAGTTGGGCGAAGTGCTGGGGATGAGATCGCACGGACAGCTCATCAATCTCGGATCCCATCCAAACAGACTGCTGGGTCCGATGATCATACAAAGTCACATCCACCGCCCCACCCGTACTATGGGGCGGTGGCCGACGCGGATCGGTACTCGGCGGTGCCCATAACTCGTAAACAGCTTGCCAAACTTCTTCAGTTTGTTCGGGGGTCAGGGTTTCTGCCTGCCATTGTCGCTCTTTCAAGACTTGGGCATAGGTGTAGTTGACCATAAAAGCTTGCACAGCAACGGGACGATAGGCATCAAAGATCAAGATCTGCCAATGGGGATACTCCTGTTGCAGTTGAGTTTGGGCAACTTTTAAGGCCTGCAAACGCTCACTCGCAACAATAGGAGAGTCCTGGCCATAGGTGGCCCCTAGGACAACATAGGGATGGGGCCTTTGCAGGACAAACCATTCCTCAGGAATGGGCACTAGAGCTTCCCCTGACTCGGCAATAGGCATATTGAAATAGGGTTTATGAACCGTCATATCTGCGCTGCTCCAGCAGAGGCGATAGATGCCCAGGGGCTAACATTGTTTAGCAGTCTATCGAGCAACAGACTTCAGAGCAAGATCAACTGGCTGCTCACCAGCCCTGTAGAGAATCTCAGAACTGACAATTTCACAGTCTTGATCGACCCATACCGCCGCTACCTCAGTCAGCTGCTGATTGATCAGGCTGACTAAGGAAAAGTTGCGCTGGCAACCCCCTGCCATTGGCCGTATCCGAGGCACCGCTGCTGCATTTAAGTACACTGTCCCCGCTGCATCTACCAGAAGCCGACTGCGTTGAATAGCCTTGGTATGGCGGAGAGCATGGTGCATATGACCAAAGGTAACCAGGGCAATCTGTTTACCCTGAGCCGGGCCGTTGTGATGCCTTGGCGTAAGTCTGGATCACCAAATCACCGCCTAAGGCTCTGTCTCCCTTGGCACGCCAATCTTTACCGCAGAGATCATGGGCTTGGTCACCAAGTCCTGTGGGTCCGTTATGGCTTAAAAAAATCAAGGTAGATTGACTGGCGGCTAGCGCTGCTGCACTAATGCGGGCTGCGGATTCGGCAAAATTATGCACACCAAACCGTTGTTGATAAAATTCGGCACATCGCCATTCAGGACCACCCCAGCTAAAGGGACGGCCACCTACCACACTCAAGGCCCAAGGGGGGAAGTCTTGATAGCCATAGCCCACATCAGCCGTTGCCATCAACTCCATTTGCTCAGTCACCCAGTCAGTATGGCTGGGATCGTAGGGCGCTTGCTTAGCACCCCAAGGGGTGGCGGTAAACCAAGCATCATGGTTACCAAAGGCGATGGCATAGGGCAAGGTCAACTGAGAAATCTTGCGAACCACCTCCACCGATTCATTGCCAAAATCACCAACAAACAGCACCAGATCAACGTTCAGAGCAATTAAGGCAGTGGCATCTTGCTCATCCCAGGCCTCATGCACATCACCCACCACGGCAATCCGTAGTGCTGGGTTAGTTAGGGGTTGCCTAGGGGCTAACGCCATCAAGAACATCTCCCGGGAGGCAGTGGACTATAACTCTAGTAACTTGGGGTGAGGATTAAGCTAATCCTGAATATACTCTAACCCTTGAGACAAAGAGATTTCAGCTCGCAAGAACTCTCGACCTAAATAAGCGGCGTGATCTAACTTCGTGACTAGAGTAACCGCCGGGTCCTCAAAAATTTGCATGCATAGTTCCTTTGCTGTTTTGGCTTGGAATTGCCGATCAGGTTGGCGCTGTACTTTACCTCGGCAGGGAATCGGCTCACCTGTTTCTGGATCAACCGCCAAGCCTTGATCATTGATATCATTGGCATAATGGGTTGCACAAATCAATTGCTGATCTCGATCCAAAAAAATCAGAAAATACCCCCTGGATCAAGGGCGATAAAGCGCTGAGACAGCTTGGTATTGATGGTCGTTTGCTCTTGAAGGATCCTGTTCATAGCACGATAAAAGGTTACCCAGACTCTAGGGTACCGGAATAAACAAGACCTTTGTTGAGATCAAGGGTGAGGAAGGTGCCATCGCGAATCATGGTTGTGGCATTCTGAACCCCAACCATGACCGGAATGCCGAGGCGTAGCCCTAATACGGCAGCATGGCTATTCATTCCGCCCACTTCAGTGACAATGCCAGCCGCCTTGCGCATTGCTTCCACATGGGTAGCGTCTGTGGCTGCTGCCACCAGAATTTCACCCTGGTTGAACCCTTGCATAACCTGTTGGCTAGTAGCGATCCGAGCTAGACCGCTAACGCATCCTTGGCCAACCCCTATCCCTTGACCCATGATTGAGGTTACAATCTCTACCTTTATAAAGTCCGTAGAGCCTGAGACCCCCTGTAAGGTGCCAGCCGCAATCACCACTAAATCCCCTTCCTCTAACCAGCCCTTCTCTTGGGCGCTATTGAGGGCAGTTTTCAATGTTGCATCAATTGAACTTAGATTCATCACTAACAAGGGCTGCACGCCCCAGACAAGCTGGAGTTGGCGCGCCACATCAACATGGGGGGTGACAGCCAAAATAGGCATATTCGGACGATATTTAGACACATTGCGGCCCGTTGCCCCTGTTTTGGTTAAGGTGAGAATTGCCTTGGCTTTCAATTGGGTGGCAACTTGAGCAACGGATTGGCTAATGGCGTTGGGAATAGTGGTGGTTAAATTGTTAGGGGTATAGCCTAAAACACTGCTTTCACGATCAATACGCTCAGCGATGCTAGCCATCGTGGCCACAGCTTCCACTGGATAGTTACCAACGGCGGCTTCATTAGAGAGCATCACCGCATCGGTGCCATCTAAAATAGCGTTAGCTACATCTGAAACCTCAGCACGGGTTGGTCGTGGGCAATTGACCATGCTGTCTAGCATTTGGGTAGCAGTAATCACAGGAATGCCCATGCGATTGGCCATTTGAATGAGCCGTTTTTGCAGAATGGGCACTTCCTGTGCGGGTAGTTCAACCCCTAAATCCCCTCGGGCAATCATCACACCATCACAGAGGCTGAGAATTTCTTCCATTTGGGTGATGGCTTCGTGTTTTTCAATCTTGGCAATCACGGGGATGGACTGGCCTGCTGCCGCAATCAGTTCTTTGATCTCCAAGACATCTTGAGGATTGCGGACAAAGCTGAGGGCGATCCAGTCGACCTCATGGGTAAGACCAAAGATCAAATCTTGCCGATCCTTATCTGTGAGAGCTTTGACAGATAAAGAAACCCCAGGAAAATTGACCCCCTTGGAGTCTGATAGCTGGCCACCCACCACCACCCGGCAGTGAAGGGTTTGGGAAGGTTGATCGATGGATTCAACCTTCATTTCAACTCGACCGTCATCCAGGAGGATGGTGGCACCCACATCAACTTCATCAACCAATTTGTCGTAGGTGACAGTACTGAGGGTAGCGGTGCCAGGCGTGAGTTGACTCGTGAGGGCAAAAGCATCCCCCTTGTGGAGCGTAATCGGACCTGTTGCAAATTTACCTAAGCGAATTTTGGGTCCTTGCAGATCTTGAAGGATGGCGACGGGCTGGTTGAGTTCATAGGAGAGTTGGCGGATCATCTGTATCGAGCGCAAATGATCGTCGTGGGTACCGTGGGAAAAATTGAGGCGGAGGGTGGTTGCGCCAGCCTGAATGACGGCTCTGAGCATTTCGGTGTTAGCAATGGCTGGACCGACAGTGGCAACGATTTTGGTGCGACGTAAAGACTCTGACACAGATCACAATAATTGGCGAGGGAATATTAGGCAGTATGATGAACAAACCCCAAGGGTGGATCACCAATTTATTAGTGTATGCCTAGACGTTGTCCCTAGGGAATCTTTAGGCTGAATGTCATCAATATTTAGACAGGCAGCAGAGGTACGTCCAAAATGAAACTGACCACGCGCGGCTATTACAGCGTCAAGGCGTTATTGGATCTGAGCTTTCAACCTGATTATGGTCCGGCCTCAGTGAATGCGATCGCAACCCGCCAATCTCTACCGGCCCCTTACCTCGAAAAACTCCTGATCGAGATGCGCCAATCAGGACTAGTCAATGCCCTGCGCGGTGCCAAGGGAGGGTATCAACTGGCCCGATCCCCCGCTCAGATCTCCCTGGGCCAAATCTTAGCAGCGGTGGGCGAAAATCTCGAACCCTGGGGCAATCCATCCCTCAGCGATCCACAGGCCACAGATTGGGTCACCCTCACCCTCTGGAATCGACTCCATCAAAAACTCAAAGAATCCCTGGACAGCATTTACTTAGAAGATCTCTATTTCGATGCCCGCAGTTGGCAAGCAGCTCAAGGCACCGATAGCAGCTTTGTAGTTTAAGTATGGTTTAAGCAAACTCATGGCAATATCCCTCATCCCCCTGGGATAGAAGGTTGAGTATCCACCTTGTAGCTATTACTCATGCGGTTTAAATACTCCTTCAGCTCCTCAAACTGCTCGCTGGGTAAGATAAATGTCAAGATTGCCACTCGTGACCCTTCACGTTCAATAAAACTATTGCCCAGTAGCTTAACCTTAATATTGCCCGTGGCCGTAGCGGTATAGCCCCAAATCAATAACACACTGCCATCCGCTTGCGGTTTTGGATCTTCGAGAAAAAAGCTTTCCTTGGCAGAATAGGTTTTTCTTAAAAAGTTCTGCAATAACTTTGTCAGCGCGGCTTGATCAGGATTACTAGTGTCATCAAAGATATCGGCAATAATTCTGGCATTTTCCGTTGAGTCACTCCAGTTAATCAGCAACTCACCTGGGCTACTGACATCTTCAACCTTCCAGCCGCTCGGCACTAGTAAGGAAAAAACATTCGACGGATGGGTATAGGTTTCCAGACCAGAAATCTTGACAGACTGGAAATCTCGGGTCTTTGGCTCCGTTGTCGAGGCTGGGCTAGAGCTTGAAGAGCTTCGGGGCAGAGAAGAAGCCTCAGGCGAAACCACTGGATCAACCGTAGAGGTGTCACTCAGCAACCCAAAGGCCGCAATAACACCAATTAAAAGGACCGAGAGGCCGCCCGCAATCGACCACATCACGATATTTTTCTTCCGAGTCTCTTCATCTCTCGACAAGGAGGCCAGAGGCTGGCTAGCAACGGGCTGAGGAGTCGGGAATGAGGCAGATCCAGGGGCTGAGGAATCAGAGACAAAGGGATAGCCCACCGGCAGGGTCGCCGCAACAGTGGGTGGAACCCCCGGTGAGACAGTTGGGGGGACCAGGGGCATGATTTGAGTTGGCGGTGGCTCCAGTTGGGTATTCAATGCCTGCACAATCTCCGCCGCAGATTGATAGCGATCCATAGGCCGCGCCGCTAACATCTTCTGGAGGATTTCCGAGAAATTAGCCGCTAATGTTAGATCTCTCTGCCAGAGCCATGCTAAAGAGTGAGGATCTTGGAGCTGTTGAGGAGGTTTTCCTGTCAATAACACCAAAGCCGTAACCGCTAAGGCATATAAATCGCTATGGGGAGCAACCAGCCCCAAACGCATCTGCTCATCAGGTGCATAGCCAATTTTGCCTAGTCGAGTGCCGCCAGTGGTAGCCTGCAGATTACTATGCTCATGGGCCATTTCCGTCGCCACCTCTATGGCCACCTGCTTCACCCCTCCTAAGTCAATCAAGATGGGTAAGCCATCTTTATTGCGGCGAATGATGTTATCAGGTGAGATATCACGATGAATGACCCCCTGACCATGGAGGTAGCTCAGTACCGGTAATAAATCCCGAAAAAGCTGTGTAACTTCAGCTTCATCAAAGGATTGGCCCTGTTGTTGTCGTGTTTCTACTAACTGTTGATAGGTTGGACCGTCGGCAAAGTCTTCCACTAAAAACAATCGCTTTTCGGCTTGAAAGATCTCCCAGAATCTCGGAATCTGGGGATGGTCAAGGCGGTGTAGAGTCTCGGCTTCTCGTTGAAATAGTTCTTCTGCCTTTTTTAAGGCATAGGTGCCTTGGACGGAAGGGGTCAGTTCCTTAAGCACAATAATGGCGTTGAACCGACCGCTATCTTCGGCTCGATAGGTGCGACCAAATCCACCCTGACCAAGTTGTTGCTGAATGACGTAGCGATCACGCAAGCGAGTCCCCGGGCCCAAGGGCACATAAATATTCTCAGGCAGACCCTCCTCGGCCCTTGTGAGAATGAGCTGCTCCCCGAAAAGCTTCCCCCATAGGCAGCAGCAGCTGGCGTTGAGGGAGCTGCTGCTGCGTTATTTACAGAGGCGGCAGGCTCACCAGGGCCCGTCTGTCCAGAGAGGAATGATACTCCACAATACTGACAAAATCGAGATTCAGGTGAATTGTCACGGCCACAGGAACTACACGTAATCGAAGTCATAACTCAAAATTTTCGACGTAGGCACCACAGTCATCAACGGAGCAGAGTATAGAATAAACCGTTCACTTCCAATTTATGCTGGCGTGTAGCTCTTATATCCATTGCAACATGAGTCAATACGATTTGTCCAAAACCACGTCAAAAAAAGCTTCATCATCACTCATCTTACCTGGGTCATTCCCTTGCAAACCCGATAGGATGATCGAAGCTAAAGCCCTCTGTACCCAGAACGAAGTCCATGTCTGCTGTCTCAATCATTATCCCAACCCTCAATGAGGCAACAGTATTAGAGCGCACCCTTAGGTTCTTAGCACTTCTCAATCCACCTCCCTGGGAAGTAGTGGTCGTTGACGGTGGCAGCAATGATGGCACCGTCGCCATCGCCCAAGACTGGTCAGCATCAAATTCAGTCATTCAGCAGACGACCGTCATCGAACTAGCCAAACCGGGACGCAGCCTCCAAATGAACCAAGGAGCCAAGGTAGCAACGGGGGATATTTTATGCTTCTTGCATGCTGACACCCTCGTTCCAGATGATTTCATCACCCTGATCAGCAGCACCTTGGCTGAGCCTAAAGTGGTCTGTGGCGGATTCATTTCCCTGATGGTTGGTAGCCAAACCACTCGTTGGGGCACCTCCCTTCATAATTATCTCAAAACCTACTACGGCCCTTGTCTATTTAGACCCCATTTATTTTGGGGTAAAGGCTTGAGAGTGCTATTTTGGAGATCAAGCAATTTTTTGTCAAGGTCAAGCCTTCTGGAATTGTGGTGGCTTTGATGCCTCCTTACCGATTATGGAAGATGCCGATCTATGCCTAAGAATCATCTATCAGGGCAAAATTAAACTGGTCAATCGCGTTGTCCAGTCCTCAGATCGCCGTCTAGCAAAATGGGGATTATGCAAGGCCACGGCCATCTATCTATGGATTGGCTGTTTATGGGCGGTGGGTGTCCCTGCGACCTATCTCCAACGCTTTTACCAAACAGTTCGTTAAAATGGTCGCTCAACATTACGATGAGGAGCTATTAACGCCTCATCGTAATGACTCTAATTTTAAGAATCAACAGCAAATTAGAGGTTCGCAGTCAAAGCTGGACTGAGCGCCTCCTTTAAAAGAGAAGCTTTATCTGTTGCTTCCCAAGGTAAATCTAGATCTGGGCGACCAAAATGACCATAGGCAGCAATATCTTGATAAAACCGACCCTGCCGTTCACCGGGCAATTTGGTCAAGCCAAAGGTTTGTATGAGACCCGCTGGCCGCAACTCAAAATGCTCTTGTACCACTTCTAGCAAGCGATCTTCATCGACCTTGCCGGTACCAAAGGTCTCAATCAAAATGCTGACGGGGCGTGCGACGCCAATGGCATAACTGAGTTGGACCTCACATTTATCAGCCAATCCAGCAGCAACAATATTTTTAGCCACATAGCGACAAGCATAGGCTGCACTTCTATCAACCTTGGTTGGATCTTTACCTGAGAAAGCCCCACCACCATGGCGAGAATAGCCACCGTAGGTATCAACGATGATTTTACGACCTGTCAAGCCGGAGTCGCCTTGAGGTCCACCGACGACAAACTGTCCCGTTGGATTGACGAGGAAGCGAGTATTTTGATCGGGCTTAATGTCAATATCCTCAAAAACAGGCAGAACCACTAATTTCCATAGATCCTCTTTGATCTTGGCTTGCACATCGGCAGGTTCCTTTAAGTCGCCAATGGTGGCATCATGCTGAGTGGAGACCAGAATGGTATTGATGCCCACGGGCTTGCCATCTTCATAGGCAACGGTGACTTGAGATTTTCCATCGGGCCGTAAATAAGAAAGCTGGGTTTTACGAATCGCAGCTAAGCGCCGGGCAACCCGATGGGCCAAGCTAATGGGCAAAGGCATCAGCTCGGGAGTCTCGTTGCAAGCAAATCCAAACATCAAACCCTGATCGCCAGCCCCAATTGCGTCCAGGTCTTGATCACTTTTTTGCTCCCGAGTTTCATGGGCAGCATCTACCCCTTGGGCAATATCTGGAGACTGCTCATCTAAGGCAACTAATATTGAGCAACTCTTGGCAGCAAATCCGTTATCGGAGTCGATATAGCCAATTTCTGCGATTTTGCGCCGAGCCAAATCCACAAAATTGACTTGGGCTTTAGTCGTAATTTCGCCAGTAATTAAAACCAGACCTGTATTGACAACCACTTCCGCAGCAACCCGACTGGTCGGGTCTTGGGTAAGCAGGGCATCGAGAATCGTATCTGAAATCTGATCGCAAATTTTATCGGGATGACCTTCAGTAACTGATTCTGAAGTGAAGAGATAACGCTTAGGCAAGATCTTGATCCTCCTGTGGGGAAAAGGGATATAGGCAATCGCTTAAAGTAAACAACCCAAGAGTAGAGAATTATATCATTCGGCTCCAAAGGTGTTTTTCAGCGATCAGGGAAAACATTAGGGACTGCTATTCAGCCCAAAATAGCAAATTCTCATGTCAGTAGGGATAGTTGCTGCCAGTGATCAATTCGCTCAATTGTCGAATCGGCAATCGCAGTGGCAGACAATCGGGTCTGCCAGCCCCAAGTCGCGAAAATACTACCTGCTGCTCCGGCGGCCTTTGCCATTGCCATATCTATGAAGGCATCGCCGACCATGAGGGTCTGATTTGGTTGTGTATTGAGCTGCCTGCAAATATCGAGGAAGGATGAGGGATGGGGTTTGCTGCGGCTTCCTACTGCGCTCACAAAGGCGGGTATATAGGTCTGGAGATCATTGGTTTCAATGAAAGCTTGGATTTGATCAGAGCTATCTGCAGAGAGGATTCCTAACTTTAAGCCTGCTGCGTGAAATTGTTTTATTACCTCTAAAGTACCGGGGAATGGAGGGGTATGTTTGACTTTGTTCTGGAGATAACTATCTGCTTCGTTAAAGGCAGATTCTACAATGTTCAATGCCTCTAGCCAATGCCGTCCTGTTTCGGCGACATAAGCAGCAGCAGCGATCTGGTTGTCATGGCGGCTGCCAACTGCTAATAAACCTTGCGAATTTAGACCGGTCTCTTCGATGCCGAAGGCTAAGAGGAGTGGTTCTTGCACGCCTGGAGCTTGGGCGTCAACCAAGCGTGATCGCTTTTGCCCCAAACTCTTAAGGTAAGACTCTACATCGGCAAGGGTGCCATCTTTATCAAAAACGATTGCTTCTATATTGGTAAAAATGCGATCTCGGCAGGAAATATCAACCACTGTTAAAGATTTTAATAAATGACAGGATAGAAAGATAATATATCTTAAAGTGCAAGTAAATATTTCTTGTCTGCAAAGGACGATGGCGGACTTAAGGCTTCTCTGAGATTTCTTGTACTACTCAAATAAGGTTGATATTTTTGATAAATATCAACGCCAAGGACTGCTGTTTTGAAGGCTTTTTCCGGCTTATATATTTTAGATGCATATTCTTGGCGAATATTTTTGATAACTAAGAAATGTTGTTGCCATTCTTGTAGTAGAACTACTAATTCTTGAAATTTAGGATAGGCGTTTTTGTATTTTTCTTCTAGAGCTATATATTGGAGCATGCGACCAAAGGTTTTAGGGTTGCAGAACTGATCGGGCATTCCCAAGATTGCGCCTAGTTGTTGAAAGGTTTCGTAATGGCTGATCACTTCAGTATTTAAAACACTCAAGTTGTGAATATCTGATCGACTAAGGGTACTAATGATCTTGGCGATTGTATTAAAGATTGAATAGTTTTTGAGCTTTTTACGCTTAAAGGATCGGAGCAGGCGAAAGGCGAATTGATGCTTGGCCAGTCGATCTAGAGATTCATGATATTGTTGCAGAACGGTTTTACCCTCTGCTGTTCTTAGATAGGGATAAATATCGAGAAATTTTTCTTCAGCTTTGGCTCTAAACTCAGCTTGCTCAATATTACTTTGAAATAAAGTTTCTATATAGTCATAAAATTCTGACTGTTTGGAGCTGCAAAACTTAAATTCGATTCTTTCTAGGCTAATGAACGTGCTTTTCGCTTGAATGCCAGCATGTAAAAGCTGAAGATATCGATCTAGGTTTTCATAACCCGGTAATCCCTTTATAAATGCCTGTTTAAGACGGATAAAGGCCAGGAATTCTGGGTTTCCATATTTATCGCTGTCAATGGCTTGTGCCCGCCTGATC
>JAAUUW010000030.1 GCA_012030735.1 Acaryochloridaceae cyanobacterium SU_2_1 | reverse complement strand
GGTGGGACAGATCCCTGTACAGAGTCCACAGTGAACACAACTGTCTTCATCAATCAAAATCTCGCGGTTGGCCAAGGAGACATCAATTTGTTGAGACTCCATCCAATCGAGCGCTGCATCCAGCTGATCAATATCTCCCGATAGCTCCATGACAATCTTACCCACCTGATTGGGAGCCACTTGAGCGCGGATGATATTGGCGGCGACATTAAAGTCCTTGGCTAGCCGATAGGTAACAGGGACTTGGACAGTGCGGCGGGGGAACGTAAGAGTGACACGCTTTTTCACAAAAGAGCCAGAGACAACATCGTCAATCGAGGTGATTTTATTGTAGAGCAGGCCTCCTGGAATAGGTAGGATGGACCCTACAGGATCCTCAAGCTTTAGGCTAATCTGTTAGAAATAAATAGTTACCCGAGCAGGTCAACCATGCCTCAGTCTCACCGCTTTCTCTCTAAAGCCCAGCAGCGCTTCTTAGCCTTTGCAATAATACCGCTGCTGTTGCTGGTCACTGGCATTCGTCCGGGGATTGCGACTACGGCTCAACATTATACGAATTTGACCTATCCAGCCCTGCCAGAGATCAAAATTCCTGAGTATAGCCGCTTTCAACTTGAGAATGGCTTAACGGTCTATTTGATGGAAAACCACGAACTGCCCCTTGTGAATGGGACAGCTTTTATCCGGACAGGGGGGCGCTGGGAACCTGAGAACCAGGTGGGGCTAGCGGATATTGTGGGTGAGGTGATGCGCACAGGAGGCACCCAAACCATCCCGCTGATCAGCTGAATCAATTACTAGAGCAACGAGCCGCCTCGGTGGAGGTGGGGATTTGATGCCAGCGCTGGCAGTGCATCTTTTGCTGCCTTAAGCGAAGATTTAGACTCGGTTTTTGGCCTGTTTGCTGAGGTGCTGCGCCAGCCCTTGTTGCCTGAGGATAAATTGATCTTGGCGAAAACCCAACGACGTGGTTCTATTGCGCGACGCAATGATGACCCTGATCAGATTAGCGATCGCGAATTTAGCAAGCTGATTTATGGCAATCAAAGCCCCTATGCTCGCACTCAAGAGTATCAAACCTTAGACAATATCTCTCAGGAAGATGTGAGGGAATTTTATCGCCAAAATTTCCATCCTAACTGCATGATTTTGGGGATTGTAGGCGATTTTGACCCGACTCAAATGACTGAGCAGATTAAAGCAAAGTTTGCCGATTGGCCCGCCACCCCAACCCCTCCCCATTCAACGGTGCCAGGGGCTACTCAAGTTAAAGCCGGGGAGACCTTCCTTGTCGATCAACCGCAGTTGACACAAAGCACCGTCCAAATTGGACATTTAGGGGGACAGTTTGATAGCCCGGATGTCTTTGCCCTGTTAGTGATGAATGAAGCCCTCAATGGCTTTGGGGGTCGCTTGTTTGATGAAGTGCGATCACGACAAGGACTCGCCTATTCGGTCTATGCCGTATGGAGTGCTCGCTACGACTATCCTGGCTTGTTTATATCAGGGGGACAAACTCGCTCTGAGGCCACCGTTGCCTTTGTCAAAGCTATCCTCACTGAATTGGAAAAATTCGAACTGCACCCCTCTCCGCCGCTGAGCTGCAACAGGCCAAGGATTCAATTCTCAATTCCTTTGTCTTCAACTTCGAGGATCCCAGCCAGACCCTATCTCGATTAATGCGTTACGACTATTATGGCTATCCTGATGATTTTATCTTCCGCTTCCAAAAGGCCGTCAAAACCATGACGGCGGCGCAGGTGCAAACTGCGGCAGCCCAATACTTAAAACCCGAACAAATCGTCACCCTGATCGTCGGGAACAAAGGGGCCATTCAACCGCCCCTAGAAACCCTTAATACCAAAGTCACCCCCTTGGATGTCACCATTCCAGAACCCCTTTCCTAAGGGTCTGCAGTTAAGGGTCTAGTCTTGAAAGAGGGGGGTGCTCAGGTAGCGCTCCCCAAAACTGGGTTGAATCATCACAATCAGTTTGTCTTTATTTTCAGATCTTTGACCCAATTGAATGGCTGCAGCAAGGGCCGCGCCAGAGGAGATCCCAGACAATAGCCCTTCCTGCCGAGCCAGACGCCGACCATAGGCGATCGCAACCTCATCTGAAATCACAATCACCTCATCAATCAAATCCACATTCAAAACAGGGGGCACAAATCCAGCCCCAATGCCCTGGATTTTATGGGGTCCAGGTGCTCCTCCCGATAACACAGGACTGCCTTGAGGTTCAACCGCAATGGCCTGAAAGCTGGACTTGCGTTTTTTTAAAACCTCAGCCACCCCCGTCAAGGTCCCCCCAGTGCCCACCCCAGCCACTAAGATATCCACCCGACCATCGGTATCTGCCCAAATCTCCTCAGCGGTAGTTTGCCGATGAATTTGCGGATTCGCCGGATTTCTAAATTGTTGCAGCATAAAAGCTTGGGGTATACTATCCACCAGCTCCTGTGCCCGTTCAATACAGCCCTTCATCCCCGCACTAGCAGGGGTCAGCTCTAACTCTGCGCCATAGGCCTTTAGCATGGCTCGACGCTCCGAACTCATGGTTTCTGGCATCGTCAAGATCAAGCGATAACCCTTTGCTGCTGCCACCATCGCCAGGGCAATGCCCGTATTGCCAGAGGTGGGCTCGATTAACACCGTCTGACCCGGCTGAATTAAGCCCTGTTGTTCAGCGATCGCAACCATGTTGCTCCCAATCCGGTCCTTCACCGACGCAGCGGGATTCATACTTTCGAGCTTCACCACAATTTGGGCAACACAACCCTCAGCTTGAGGAATTCGGTTCAGCTGCACCAAGGGAGTGCGGCCAATCAAGGCAGTAATATCTTGGGCAATTCGCATAAGGAATCAAGGCTGATCAGCCTGAAATGAACGAGCAAGGAAAAACAAATCGCTATGCCATTGGTGACAGCTCATCAGATCTCAGGTCCATAAGATCTCAGCTATAACCCTACCCATTGTCGATAGGCCGAGAGCATAGACTCACCCACAAACAGAGACAACAAGGCTCCCAAAACCAAATAGGGACCAAAGGGAATCGGTTGACGGCGACCAATTAACCCTAGCAGAATACCGCCGCCGCCAATCACTGCTCCCGCAAAGCAAGCTAAGAAAGTACTCAACAGTAGCAAAGGCCAACCCAACCAAGCGCCAATCATCGCCGCCAGCTTGCCATCACCCCCTCCCATTGCTGTTTGCTTCAAGGCTAGAGAACCCGCAAAACCAATCAAATCAAAAAGCCAAATTCCTATCACAGCCCCTAGAAAGCCAGTAATCAAACCCTCTGCAAGACCCGCAGGTTGCTGATTGATCAGCCAACCCAAGGCTCCTTGAAACAACAACCCAGTGATGACGCCTGTCTGGGTGAGAGGATTAGGCAAGAGCATGACGTCTAAATCAATCAGCGCCAGAGAAATCAATAAGCTGACAAATAGCCAATAGCCCAGCGTCTGCAATTGATAGCCAAAAATGAGAAAAACCAACAGAAAAAGCCCAGCGGTCAGCGCCTCCACCAAGGGATAGCGCGGTGAAATAGTTGTTTGGCAATAGCGACATCGCCCCCGCAGCCAGAGCCAACCCAAAATCGGCACATTATCGTAGATCCGCAACTGGGTATGGCAATCAGGGCAGCGCGACGGCGGCCACAATACAGATAGACCCGCGGGTAGGCGGTAGATCACCACATTCAAGAAACTACCAATGGCAGCACCGAAACTGATCACTAGCCCATAAATCAAAAAGGCCGACCCATCCATATCAACCAACGCCCAAAGAAATCTGACAAGACTTCACTCAAGAAAAAGCAAGGTATAGAGAACCCCAGGGATAAGGCCGACTTGCACCCATAAAATTTGCCCAGACCTTGCTGGTCTACTAGCAAGATTCTTGCTCGGGTAACGGCGATGCCTCTATCTCAATTTCCTCGGCAGAGATAAAGCATTCATGAGGTAGCAAAATAGGTCGTTCAGAAAAAATTAATTGACCTCGACAGGTATTTTGGTTCATGGCAACCCCAATGGGCTGTTGGCCATCAGTATGGATAGAGCTATAGGAACGATAGATTTCCCGAGCAGAAGCTAACATTGCTGCTGGCGAGAGCTTAGGGGTTGGGGCCACTGCTTGAGAATTTTGTAGAGGCGGATAATGAACGTAGGTCACTATAAATATCTCTTTATTACAAAGTTTAATATCTGTAATTTGTAGCAAGAAAACCTTCTTTCAGCAAGCGGAAAAACAGATTTCTTGAGTAATATGATCTCAGTTGATTTGTCCTTTTTTACCTCTTGGTCAATTTATAGAGCTGATCAAGGCAGTTTTTCTCCCATCATTGGGATTAAAATCTAAGGGATATCCACCTACCTTTCTAGGGGTGAAACCGTAGACCCATGAGGATTTGATCCTGTTTTTACTAGACATTTAAGCGAGATCTTCAAGGAAGAGATTCTGGTGAGGAGAAGCTTAGATCTCTAGCGCCCTGCCCACTGGAAGCCAGTAAGGCTAGATCATAAGGATGGATATTTAATTTTGCCAAAATCCTTTACCAAAGTTAGCAAAGTTGTGCATACTGGCCTCTGAACCCTGGAACAATCTTACCCATGAGTAGAAAGAAATTGGGCTATGCCCCTCCAAAATATAAAGCTAAACAGCCCCAGTCCCGAACGCTGTTCTTAACGGTCGGCGGGGCAGCCTGTTTAGTTTTAGGGGGTGTGATCGCCCTGTGGTTTTCCCAAGGTCAAGGGAAAAAAGCATTCTTGCCGATTGGAACGACTTTAATTCCCCAGGATGTGATGGTGAGTGTGACCCTCTCTACAGATCCAGGCAAATGGCAACAACTGGCTAAGTTTGGCACGATTGCCAGTCAGAAATCCTTTCGCCAAAGCCTCCAGGGTTTAGAAACAGAGGTACTTGCTCCCAATGGTCTCAACTATCAAACCCATATTAAACCTTGGGCTGGGGAACGGCTGACCATGGCCTTATTACCCCCCACCCCTGAGTCGGTTGATACTGTGGTGGGCCAAGCGACCCTTTGGATTCTTCCCATTCGCGATCAAGGCCAGCTGCAAAGGGTGTTTAAGGATAAACTACTGACTGCTGAAAATCAGGTGGGTAAACGAACCTATAAGGGCGTTGAGATTAATGAATTTCAGGCGCAGGATGGTCAGAAATATGGCTTTGCTGTTTTAGACAATCAGTTTGCTGTTTTGACGCCAGCGGGTGCACCCATGGATATTGTAGTGAATACCCTGAAGGGGGCACCCGCCTTGGCAGATTTGCCTCGCTACTCGGAGGTGCTGCAGGAAATTCAGGGGAAAGATTCCTTTGCCCAGATCTATGTCAATCTACCCATGGCAGCGGCTCAGATCAGTCGGACAGCTTTATCCACAGAAAGCCAAGCCCGGATTCAGCAATTTCAGGGCCTTGGGTCTAGCATTCGGCTGCTGGAGGATGGCCTCGAATTTAAGTCGATCACTTGGCTAAAACCCGAGGCGAAGGAGCCCTTGCCAAGCTTCAAAAAGGTGAAAAATATTTCCGAGCGCTTTGCCAGACAATACATTGATGATGGCCTCGGGGGGAGATTTTCAGGAGGTCTGGCGTGACTATGCCCAGGGTAATCTAGCGAAGTTGATTTTTCCCCTAAATCCTAAGGACTGGAATGACACCTTTAGTAAAGAAACAGGCCTTGATTTTAATGCTCAGTTTGTGACCTGGATGGAGGGTGAATTTGCAGTAGCCGTGCTGCCTGCCACTCAGGAGGGCAAGGGATCAGGTTTGGTGTTCCTGGCCCAGGCTAAGGATCGCAACATTGCCAATCAGGCTTTTAAAACCTTGGATGATGCGGTGCGCGATCGCTTTGATTTGCAGGTAGCCGAATCTACGATCAACAAGCAGACTGTGACGACCTGGCGAGTGCCTCCTAGTCTACCGATTGCTAGTCACGGTTGGTTAAACGATCAGGTCGCTTTTTTTACCTTTGGTGCGCCCCTCGCAGAGCGGTTATTGACCAGCTCTAAGGCCAATTTAAGTCAAGCACCCTTGTTCAAAGCCACTACAGATTCAGAGTTGCAGTCCCATAATGGCAACTTCTTTGTGGATATGGCTCCCACTCTGACTTTACTGAAGACTAATCCCCTCTTACCCAAGCTCACCCCTGCAACTTTGGAGTTCATGGAGGGGATTGAAGGGATTGGTGTCACCACAGCGATGCCCAATAATTGGAGTAGTCGCTATGACATTCGTGTCAAGCTCAAAACCCAGTAGGTATAAACCCAGTAAAGTCTTCAGAGGAAGCGACTGATGCCTGAATCAGCGGATGCCCTCTTGCCCCAGCTCGCTGAGCTATGGGATCAGACCCTCGCTTGGTCTCCCAATGAGCGCCAGCAAGAGCAATTTGAGCAGCTCTACCGGCAGGTTGTGCGGGGGAATGCTCAGCATAATTTGACCCGAATTACGACGCCGCCAGAGTTTTGGGAGAAACATCTCTGGGATTCTCTCTGGGGGATTGCGCCTTGGCTGGCCCCTCAAGGGCGAAATCAGGCGAGTCGAAAGGGGGAGTCGCGCCATGAGCATCCCACTCTCGATTCTGTGGCTTTCTCTGTTCCAGATGCCTTGGATCAAGTTCCCTTCAAGGTGATTGATATTGGCAGTGGAGCTGGATTTCCAGGCTTGCCAGTGGCGATCGCAAATCCCCATTGGCAGCTCACCTTGGTGGATGCCACCCAGAAAAAACTGGCTTTTCTAGAGCAGGTGCAAGCATCCTTGGGGGTGAAGGTGCAAACCTGTTGCGATCGCGCTGAGCGCCTGGGGCATCACTTGGCTTATCGCCACCAGTTTAATTTAGCCCTCCTGAGAGCCGTCGGCCCTGCCTCTGTCTGTGCTGAATATGCCCTGCCCTTGGTGGCTTTGCAGGGTATGCTGTGTTATACCGAGGCAATGGACTACCGCAGAACAGACAGCCTTAGAGGCAGCCCTGCCTCAATTGGGGGGTGAAATAACGGAGGTGACTCAAGGTCATACTCCTCTGACTCAAGGAATTCGCCATTGTATTTATCTGCAGAAGCAGCACCCCACAGCGCCTCAATTCCCTCGGCGGGTAGGGTTGCCTAGCCGTAAACCCTTATAAGCAAAGGACTAGCGTGATATTCATGAGGCAAACTGCTCCACAAACCCGTGATTCGAGCCGCGATCGCTTCGCAGCGGGCAAGCCTCTCTGGGCAAGGGCGATCGCAACCCCCGCCCTAGAATTCGCACCCACTGCCCTCCCCGTCTTGCAAGGACAGATCCCTGAAGCCTTGCGGGGCACCCTCTACCGGAATGGCCCTGGCCGGCTGCAGCGCCAACAGCAACGGGTTGCCCATTGGTTTGATGGCGATGGTGGCATCCTCGCCGTTCACTTTGCTGCAGATGGGGCAACGGCCCAATATCGGTATGTGCAAACCCCCGCATGGCAAGCTGAAGCCGCAGCGGATCGGTTTTTATACTCGGGGTATGGCCAACTTGCCCCCGGCCCTCTATGGCGGCGCTGGACTGCCCAGCCTAAAAACGCCGCCAATACCTCAGTCCTCGCCTTACCCGATAAGATACTCGCCCTTTGGGAAGGGGGCCACCCCTATGCCCTAGATCCAGTTAGCTTGGCAACAAAGGGGCTAGATGATTTATCTGGCCTGAGCCCCCAACAGCCCTATTCTGCCCATCCCAAACGTGACCCCCAAACAGGCAATATCTATAACTTCGGCATGATTTTTGGCAAAGAGGTCCACCTGCAACTCTATCGCAGTTCCCCCTCTGGCCAGATTGAACAACAGGCAACGATTCCCTTGCCTCGTGCTTCCCTTGTCCATGATTTCGTCTTAGCTGGCCCTTATCTAGTCTTTGTGGTGCCGCCCCTAAGCTTGCAAGTCCTGCCCCTATTGTTAGGCTTCAAAAGCTTAAGCGATGCTCTACGATGGCAGCCAGAGCTTGGCAGTCAGATTATCCTAGTGGATCGAGACAGCCTAGAGGTCGTCAGTCGCTTCGAGACCGATCCTTGGTTTCAGTGGCATTTTGCCAATGGCTATCTGGACGAGACAGGCGCTATCGTTCTCGATTATGTCCGCTACCCCGACTTTAAAACCAATCAATGGTTACAGGAAGTGGTGAGTGGCCAGCCCCATACCCCTGCCAAAGGAACACTCTGGCAGCTTCGCCTCGACCCCCAAACCAGCCAAATTCTTGCCCATGAGCAACGGTTGCCCCTCAGTTGCGAATTTCCTGTCGTTTCTCCCTTAGAGTTGGGTCAAGCCCCCCAAGCGCTCTATCTGATCCATCAAGCCCAGCCAGAGGCACCCATCGCCGAGATGTTTAACTGCATTTCTCGCGTCGAGCAAGCCTCCGGCAAACTGACCACAGCGCAATTTGCCACCGGCTGCTACCCCATGGAGGCCATTTATGCACCACGACCCGACCAACCCGGGCAAGGCTGGCTGCTCACGGTTGTTTTTGATGGCCATCAAGATCAAAGCACAGTGCAGATTTTTGCTGCTGAGCAGTTAGACGCTGGCCCGCTTTGCGTCTTAGCCCTGCCGGAAGTTATTCCCCTGGGATTTCATGGTACCTGGCAGGCGGCCATTGACTCAGATCGGTCTTAAAAGCCCAAGATACCCTTCACAAATAACAGCACCAACAACTCCCACCAAGCCTGGCCTTGGCCCCAAAGTCCCAAAGGTCGTGCAGCCCTAGGCAAGGAACTGCTGCTCTGCGCAGCATTAGCCTCAGTATAGGTTTGTCGCATGGTCGGTAATACTCTTGAGATAGATGCCAGGGAAATGCCGAGCTTCTCTAAGGCGAGCAAGGGCTTCAAGACTTTTTCGGGTTGATAGTTCTGCAAAATAAATTGCAACCGCTGGTATCGATGCTGGGTTGTCTGTATTGCCTCTTGCAGCACCTGTGCTTGCCAGTGGGGCGAGACCGCCTTAACCTTTCTGAGCACCGCTAAACGATGACCCTTGGCAATCACCTCTAGCTCGAAACTATCTGGATAAACCGCTTGCCAACGCCGCACCATATTTTGCTCATCTCGGCGTTGATAGTCATCTAAAATCACAATGCCGCCCACTACCAGTTGATTGTAGAGCTGATAGAGACAGGCTTCTCGCCCGCGCAGGGTATAAAAGGGCGGGCCATCAATGATCACACAATCGATTTGAAGTGACTCCCAAGACCGATCCTGGGCATAGGAGAGAATCTCTGTGGGTCCATAGGCTTGAAATCGTAAAGGTCGATGTTGCAAGGACAAGTTCTGTCCTGGCAGCAACGATTGGGCAAGCAGCGCTGTACTCTCCAAGGAGACAGGATCGCTTTCTATAGACCTGATCTGAGTCTGGGGGAACTCTAGGGCCAGCCTGATGGAACTATTGCCACTGCCAAACTCAATCAAGGTCTGAGGAATGCCCAGCTTGGCTTGGATCACGGCCACCAGTGCCAGAAAGGATTCTTCGCTGATGCTCCAAGAGCTGCTATCTAGATCTAAGTTGTTTGGCGCTAATTGCTGCATGGTCACACCGATCAAGTTTTGCTATGCCAAAGTCCACAAAATCTTTAGGGCTGCTGGCTATGGGACTGGATCATTCTTTTGGTAGCCAAATTAGCCCTCTCCAGAGTAACAAGATAACCCGAGTCAGGGGCCACCAACTGAGCATGATCGCCACCATGACTAAAAAGGTAGAGGTGATCAATGTGCCCAGCTGCGGCAGTGGCAGACCTTGAGAGGTCCAGAATAATTGTTGAAATAAGCTAGAAATCAAGCCAGGATAGCCCAGCACTTGCTGGACCAAAATCGGGCCAATTTGCCAGAGGAAACTGCCCCAAATCACCATGCTCAAAAAAACATAGCCAATCAACACCACCACAATGCTTGTGGGCCAGGGCAGAGGCTGAACCGGTCGCCCCCGCCAGCGCTGGAGGTAATAGGCGATGATTCGGGAGGGTTGCTGACTGAGATTAGTGATGCCAAAGGCATCGGCAAAGACCCAATAGCCATCAAACTTAAAGACGGGGTTCAACGTCATCAAGCAGCTACCGATAATCAAGGCCAAGGCAATCTGATAAGCCTGCCAGCCCGTCTGCTGATATAAAAAAACATAGACCGCTGCCACAGCGAGTTGGAAAAACACGCCGCCTAGATCCACCACGACCCGCTGCCAACGCTTCAGCCGCCAGGCATCGCTAACATCGCTATAGAAAGCAGGCCAGAGCAAATAAACCGTAAAGCCAATTTCACTGGGCCGCCCACCATAACGCACACAAGCACTGGCATGGCCCAACTCATGCATTAGTAGGGAAATCATAAAGAAGAGTATTGCCCATCCCACTTGCCCTGGCATCGGTTGGTGGATAACCAAGACATTTTGATCAATGGCCATGGCCAGAGCTATCCCCATCCCCAGCAGCAAGCTATAGGCCAAGGGTCGCCCATAGGCAATGGATAAAAGGTGAGCTAAGGGATGCACCACTTTCTGGGGCAACAAGGGGAGCCGAAACCAAAACCCTGAACGCCGACCTTGGGGGTGGCGCTCTATTTGGTCAATTTTTTCGACCAGTCGCTGATAGACCGCTTCTATGTCTGCAGATGTATAGACCTTACCGAGTTGCGCACTGATAGTATGGGCCAGCTCCTCAAAGGATTCACCCCCCTGCCGACCTTGCAAAATTCGATGGGCAACGGGGGACAAGCGCATCTGGACCTGATTGCGCCCCCCCACTAAGTAGACTGGATTGGCCTCGGAGGTGTCTAGAGACTGGGCAATCTGCAACCCCTCAAGATGTTTGATTTCCTCCATGTCAGCAGCAAATTAGGGGCGAGTAGGGACAGACAAGACAGAGGGATCAAGACCAGGCAATGAGGAATCGGCTATTGTGATCAGGCCACTCAAGATTAGCCGCGATAGTTCATGGGCCAAGGCAGCAGGACTGGTTCCTAGTTGCTGCCGGAGCTGGGCAAGACCCACACCCTGCAAAGCGGCTTGCACCGTTTGGCCGGCTAAAGGATTGACCTGCAACATCCGACGCGCCTTGCCATCAAAGATCACAGTTCCCTGGGGCGAGGGTAATACACAAACTTGGAGCGAATTTGCCTGCAATAGCCGATTCTCATTATTCTCTAAGCATTGGACAATATGGTCTTGAACTTGTTGCAAGTCTATGGCCATGGCCATGGGAGAATGCTCGATATTCTCTAGAAACCGATGGGGATAGAACCATCCCTCCCATTGGGCCGGATAGCGTTGCAGATAGGCCTCAAAATGACTATAAATCGTGGTCGTACAATCAACACGAGCTGCATCAGAAGAGTCGGCTGGGGGTGGAATTTGCTCAAGGAACTCTACCATGGCTTCACCGGCGGGGTTGTAATAGGTGACCGCCACCACAATAGGCACCTGGGCTTTATGGGCCAGAAAAGCAATGCCCGTCCGCATCCTGACTGGCATGGCCAAGAGCTGAAAGGTGGCTCCATGCTTCTCGCCCCCCTTGAGGCCCGCTGTGCCAGTATTACCATCAATATAGAAAAGGGCTAAACCTCCCCGCTGTAATTCTCGCAATATCCGAATTGCGGTGCGGGGGCTTTGGGAAGGCAAAAGCTCGAGGTGAATGCCTGTCAGCTGAGCCAGTCGCTGAAACTGGTCGCTGCTTTTGCGGATGACACCCTGAGTGGCTGTAAGGAAGATATCGTAGCCCAAATAGCCAATCTCGACGGCCAAGGCCATGTATAACCCGAGGTGGAAGGAAGCGACAATTACCCCAGAATTTTGAGATTTGAGAGAGGTTAATACCTCGGAGTTGACCTGTCGAGCGCGATTACCTTTCTCTAAGCCATATTCATCTTGTTTGATCTGACTGCGGGTCTCTCCCCAAGTTTGGGCTAGGTCAGAAGCTTGAGCATAAGAGAGCTGTTGCCCAAAACCCATAGCCAAACTTACCCGTAAAAAAGTTAAGGGCAGTTTTTGAGCTAAACAGATTTTGCATGGATGCGGGCTTAACCAAAGAATAAGGTTTGCATTAGCCTATTGGTGTTTATCCAATCAACCGATGCAAACCTATTTTTTAAAACCTAACGCTTAGGTGCTGTTACAAAAGCGATTTAAAATTGAAACCGCTACCAGGGGCGGGTGTAGGAGTGGGCGTAGGGGCCGGAGTGGGCGTGGGGGTTGGAGCGGGTGTGGGAGCCGGGGTGGGGGACAATAGAGATTTGAGATCAGCAGTTTGCAGTTCTAAGCGTTGCTCTACTTCTTCGACGGAACAGGCTTCGTAGAGTTCAATTTGGTTATTGGTTTCGTGATTAGACATAAAGGTTCTCCTGTTTTGTTAATGGTGATGCCAGGATGCTGGCCCTAAAAATCGAAAGCAAATGATTGAAAGGATCCTTATCTGATTCACATTAAAATAGTGCCCAAATAAAGGATACACAATTACATCTCCCAAAAGGCGCTACTTATTTGCTGAGAGCGCCTTTTTGTTATAGACTAGCGAGTCTTGCTAAGTGAGCTTAGAACGAGAAGGTAGCTCGCAAGACGCCTTGGATAACATCGTTGTCGTTGGTACCGGCAACAGCATTACCATTGGGAACACCCAAGGGATTAATGATATACATTACAGCTGGGGTAATGGTGATGTTGTCATTGACGGCAAAGCGGTAGAAGGCTTCTAAGTTGAATTGGTTAGGCAGCCCGTCACTGACTATATAGGGCTGACCAACCGCCACAGCGAATAAAGAGCCAGGAACCAGGATGTCTTTAACGCCAACGCCACCCATCCAAGTTTGGATGTTGCTACCTGTATTTACACCCAAGGCTGCAGCAACGCTAGGAGCAGGGCCAAGCAGATCTGCAGTACCACCACCAGGACCGCCTACGGTTACTTGGGGGTTAAAGGAGATGCCATAGCGACCAAAGATGCCAATCTTACCGAAGGTTGCTTCAGCATTGACACCCAACACTTTTTGCTCGATGTTGAAACTGTTAGCAGCGGGGACTGTTGCAGGCGAAACAATCGCATCAGCTTCAGAGTAGGCACCTTGCAGACGAATAGCGAAGTTATTTTCTTCGTCAGCACCGAAGGTATTGGCATATTCAAGTTCTAGAATACCTGTGTGAGGGGCACCACCCAAGCCACCACCGATACCGGTAGCGTTGAAGGCTTGAGAGGCCACATAGGTAGCGCGAACGCTGAAGGGACCTTCGTTGGGGTTCCAGTCTAGGGCAACACCAGCGCCGCCATCGATATCAACAGCGTTGTTGATGATTAGGGGGTTGTTGATGAAGAAGCCCGAGCTGAAATCTTGCGCCGAATTGTTGGCGTAGCTGTTGAAATCCACAAAGTCGCTGGGGAAAACATTGGTACCCACAGTGAAGGTGGCATCCTTAAAGGGCTTAAAGGAGTAAGCTAACCGACGGAGTCTGACATTCTGGGAAACGCCAGCATAGTCAGCCGCACCCGTATCTACAAGGGAACGACCCGTGTTACCAGCAGCATCTGTCAATGACCCAGGGAAAACTGGGTTCTGCTGTACACCGTTACGATTTAAAGCATCGGTGAAGAAATCTCGACCAGTGTTGCCCACTTCTAATTGAGTTTGCAACAGGTCGTCACCAGAGAAGCTGGTGTTGAAGTTCAATCGTACTCGAGAGATTGCTGAAACGCGGCTGTCGGCCCCACCGGGGTTAACAACAGCTCCTAGAACAGGGGCAAGATTAGGGGTGCCATCGAAGTTAGCCCCGGTTGTGTCAGTAGGATTATTAATGAAATCACCGAACTGAGCAGCCATCACCACTTCACCGACCAACTTGGTGGTGGTGGAGAATTGCTGGGCTTCGACGGTGGCGACGCGGGCTTCTAGGCCATCAACGCGACCGCGTAGGGTAGCCAATTCAGCGGCGAATTCATCTTGAAGGGCTTGAGGCATCGAGGTCTTCTTTGGTGGCAAAGCGATTGCTGAGGTTATCTAAGCAAGCGTTGACCAAGGCAGCAGCTTCTCGACGGCTCATGGCGCGACCGGGCTTGAAGGTACCGTCTGGGTAACCAGCGACGCAACCATAGCGCTCGACCAAGGATTGAATAGCTTGGAAGGCCCAATCATCGGGCTGGACATCGGATAGTTGAGAAACCGAGGTAACCTGACCGATGGAGTCTTCTTTGGTTTCGGCCATCAGGTCATTCACCGAGGTGGTTTGACCGAGGGTCTGATCGGCAAGCAACAAGTCCTCTGTGGAGTTAGCGACAGGGGCGACTTCGGGTGCTTCAGTTTTAGCTTGAAGTGCTTCGGTTTCGGTTGGAAGGGCTTCTGGGCTAAGAAGTTCTTGGGCAGGGAGTTGTTCGCTAGGGTTGCTAACGGCTCCTGCGGGAATAGCTTGAGTAGCAAGTCCGAGCAAGCTCAGGCTACCAGCCAATAGATATACTTTTTTCATCGATTTCTCCTCACTCGCGGGGGTTCAATTTGATTGTCTAACTGAACGGGGATGCTTAGTTTCTTGACTGAAGGCCGGTTGAACGCAAAGTTCGCTGGACTGCATAAGAATTAAGCTTGAATCATCTACTTTAGGGTAAATAATTTTGAATTTTACACTAAAGATTTCACCACTTCAGTACTCTAACGTAAGTTGATCCATAAAAACAAAGGGAGATAGCCGGTTTCTAGATTGGCATATAGGGCTGTTAATTCCCGTTGCTGACTGGGACAGGGCGTAATTGGATTAGCTCAATTTTGTAGCCATCGGGATCTTCGATGAAGGCGATGACGGTGGAGCCATGCTTCATGGGGCCGGGTGCGCGGGTTACTTTGCCGCCGCGCTGCTGAAGATCGGCACAGGTGGCGTAGATGTCATCGACGCCTAAGGCAATATGGCCATAGGCATCACCAAGGGTATAGGCTGAGGTGCCCCAGTTATGGGTTAGTTCTAGGACGGTATGATCAGATTCATCGCCATACCCGACAAAGGCAAGGGTAAATTCACCGCTGGGATAGTCTTGGCGACGCAGGAGGGTCATGCCCAGCAGATCGCAATAGAAGGCGAGGGATTGGTCTAGATCTGCGACCCTGAGCATGGTATGTAGTATTTTCATAAGGTTTTACCGTGAGATTCAGCCCCGCAAGGGCGCTATGGTTGTGTAGAGTAGGATTTTTTGCGATCGCACTTAGTTATGTCTGAGGGCAGAGCATTCTGCCAGGAGCGATCCCCATTCAACATTCACTAAAAGACCTTAGATACCTTTATATCTGTAATGGGTCATATAGGTTATTAGGTTTTATAGGTCATCCAGCAATATTTTGTAGATTCTTTGGAACGATAGGCATGCAAGAAACTGAAATCGCGGCTATAGACGCCCGAGAGATCTTAGATTCACGGGGGCGTCCGACTGTAGAAGCGGAAGTCATTTTAAACTGTGGCGCTTATGGCCTTGCCCAGGTGCCCAGCGGTGCTTCTACGGGTAGCTTCGAGGCCCATGAACTCCGCGATCATGATCCCCAGCGCTATGGAGGCAAAGGGGTCTTAGGGGCGGTGGACAATATCACAGCGCAAATTGAACCAGAGTTGCTGGGATTAGATGCCTTCGATCAAGTCCGCATTGACCAAGCCATGATCGATTTAGATGGTTCTGAGAATAAGACCAACCTAGGTGCCAACGCCATTTTAGCCGTTTCTTTAGCCACAGCTAAGGCTGCGGCTGAGGTGGCTAACATCAATCTCTATCGCTATTTGGGCGGCCCTTTGGCCAACTTGCTCCCCGTGCCCTTAATGAATCTGATTAACGGTGGTGCCCATGCCAGCAATAATGTGGACATTCAGGAGTTTATGATTGTCCCCCATGGTGCCGACTCTTTTGCTGAAGCTCTGCGCTGGGGGGCCGAGGTTTTTGCGTCTCTGAGTCAGGTTTTAGCGACGGACAATTTGCTGAGCGGAGTGGGCGATGAGGGGGGGATATGCTCCCAATTTGGCCTCTAATCAAGCTGCTCTCGATCTTTTGATGCAAGCCATTGAAAAGGCTGGCTATCGACCTGGAGATCAAATTAGTTTGGCCTTAGATGTGGCTGCCAGTGAGTTTTATCAAGAGGGCCAGTATGTCTATGATGGTGAACCGCATCCACCTGGGGATCTGATTGATTATTTGGCAGGCTTGGTGGATCGATATCCGATTATTTCCATCGAAGACCCCCTCCATGAAGAGGACTGGGATCACTGGCAGAGTCTGACGCAAAAGCTGGGCGATCGCATCCAAATTGTCGGTGATGATTTGTTTGTTACCAATCCCAGCCGCCTCCGCCAAGGCATTGCCCAGGGTGCCGCCAATTCAATTTTGATTAAACTCAACCAGATTGGCACCCTCACCGAAACCCTGGAAACCATTGATCTAGCGAAACGGCAAGCCTTTACGGCAGTGATTAGCCACCGCTCTGGCGAAACCGAAGACACCACCATTGCCGATTTGGCTGTCGCGACCCGAGCCGGTCAAATCAAGACAGGATCGCTCTGTCGCAGTGAGCGTGTTGCTAAATATAATCGACTGCTCCGCATTGAGAGTGAGCTTGGGGATCAAGCCCAATATGCTGGTGCGGTCGGCCTCGGGCCCAAAATCTAGCCCCTTAAAATAAGGCAGCTACCCCTAGGATTTTTTACTGAATAAGGATTGAATCATCTGGGGTAGATCTGCGATCGCCTGTACCACCTGGTCAGGTCCAATCCCCAAAACCACTTGCAAGGCCAAAACAATCCCTGCAATGATGACAGCCGTTTTGAGTGTCGTTTTCACCACCTTTAGCAGCCAAGTAAACACAAGCCAAGTAACGATAATCGCAGCAATGAAAAGGATAGGATTCACAAGTAAAAGTCCGAGATAATAGTTGCCGAGACAAGGGTAAAGTTAGCGTCAATGCTCAAAATAGAAGGGTCTGACAGATAAACTGATTCTATCAACCGTTAGGCGTAAGGATGTGTCAGGGATCACCCTCACCAGCTATCAAAACTATGAAGATTTCGGCCCTTCAATCCCCCTTTTTGGATGCAATTCTAAAATCTTTATGAAGAGACAAGTTAATTCCTTAGAAATATCGCTATTTTATAGAGAAAACTTCCCCTAACTGCATTTACGTCCTCATTGCTGGCCCAGATCATCACTGATGCCAACAATGGGGATTCTTTTAGGAACGACATCGATTTTGAGCAAGCTGATTCGCTCTGGTTTATAAGAATGGGTTCTCTTCTCTAGTTCTTCACCTCAGTCAAGGTTAATGAGAGCATTGAGAACGAAAAGCTTTATACCACTCCTTACACCAAAAGCCCCGAGTCGGGGTTTTTTTGTCGAATATCCGAATTTTTACGGTAGTGGCTAGCCCCCTTAGGACTTACCTTAGGACTATAGCAATGTGCTGGATAATATCCCCTTAGCCATTATCTCTGAACTATGTCCCCAGAACCCACTGCTGCTTCTACTTCTACAAGAGAATGCCTCCTTTTACTCCTTGCAGAAGAAAAGGGGATGCGTTGTTCTTTACTGAAGGCTTCGACCTATTCTTTGGGGCGAGATCCGAAGAATTCTATTATTTTGCCCCTCTCTAAATCTGTCTCTCGCTGCCATGCCATGCTTCTGCGGATCCCCGGCCCCAATGGTAAGGGGCATCGCTACCGAATTGTGGATGGCGATATTGACGGCAAACCTAGTACCAATGGGGTGATTGTCAATGGCGATCGCCATAACTCCTATGCCCTTGACGATGGAGATATCGTCATGCTGGGGGAGGTGAAATTGTCTTATCAGATTCTCACTATTGCTAAGGCTGAACTAGAAGCGATGGTGACTGAGGGCGTTGATATTCCTGCCAAATTGTTGCTCAAGATACAGCAGCAGAAGGGGGCCGACATTATTATGTCGGCGGCTAAAAACTCGTTACCTACAGCCCCTGCAGAAGAGTTATCGCCAACCCTGTTTTTCAAGAAAAAAAGCGAGCCGCAATTGGTGTAGCTGTTGCCTCTGTAACGATTTCTACAAACCATCTGCTTAGGGTAAGAAATCCTCTAGAGGTGGAATGGCTGGTGTATTGCCCTTACCGTCTAGCTGAAAGGGTAAGTCCTGTTGGGGGATTTTCTCTAGGAGGGTGGTGGTCAAGAGATTGGCAATCGCGACGGATATTTGCCCCTCTGCATCCTCAGAGGAAACGTTGTTAAGTTCTATGTCACCCAAGTTAATTTCTTGATCTAACCCTAGATCCCCAAGGGCGCTCACCTTAATTGAGGCTTTAATATTTCCTAGGGCCAAGCGACCAATCTTGACCACCTTCGGGGGCTGATCAGAGCTGGGTGAGTTCTCGGGGCCTTGCAGTTTGTCAATGACCTGAATCAGGTTATTGTCGGGGATCTGTTGTTCTACCTTGAGATCGAGGTCTTTGATGGTCAGGGCTTCTAGGACTACGGGATCGGCGAGTAACTGAGACAGCTCAAACTTGAGAGCTAGATCCTTGATCATGAGCAGATGGGGACTAGAAAACCCCTCGGGATTGTTTAAGGTAATGGTTTCAATGCGTAAATCCCCTGTAAAGGGTTGAAAATTAACCCCCTCAATTTGAGTCTCGACGCCGGTGGCATCTTTGAGGCTGCCCTCTAAGGTTGATTCTAGAATGGCATTACGACTAAACCAGGTAATGCCTAGGGCTAAGGCGGTAATACCTAGGGCACCGCCTAGGATTTTTAGATAGGGTTTAGCCATGTAAAGCTCCTCGGAGGCAGAACTGCCGTAGTTAACGGCAGCTCCAGCATATCCGATCCAGATCTGAACTGATTCGGGAATCTTTAGGGCGTGGTCTCCTCTCCTTCGATCCATTCGGTATGGAAGGTGCCTTCTTTGTCGATCCGTTGATAGGTATGGGCACCAAAATAGTCTCGCTGGGCTTGGGTGAGATTTTGAGGTAAGCGATCGCGCCTGTAGCTATCGAAATAATCTAGAGAGGCACTAAAGGCCGGGACCGGGATGCCCATCCGAGCAGCGGTTGCCATTACCTCTCGCCAAGCTTCTTGTCGATCAAGAATGGTTTGCTTAAATTCAGGAGCTAAGAGCAGATTGGGTAGGGCGGGATCATCGGCAAAGGCAGCTTTGATTTTGTTGAGGAAACCCGCTTGAATAATGCAGCCCCCTTTCCAAATTCGGGCAATTTCACTCAAATTGAGGTTGAATTCTAATTGCTGTGATGCTGTACTCATCAGGGCCATGCCCTGGGCATAGGAGCAGATTTTAGAGCAGTAGAGTGCATCTCTAACCTGGTCAATAAAGTGATTGCGATCGCCTGTAAAGCTAGCTGTTGGCCCCGTCAAAATCGGTGCTGCTTCGACCCGTTCAGCCTTAAAGGCAGACATAATCCGGGCATTCACCGCTGCTGTAATTGTGGGGATAGGAACACCCAGTTCTAGGGCGCTCATGACAGTCCACCGTCCTGTTCCCTTCTGGCCCGCCTGATCTAAAATTAGCTCCACTAAGGGCTGTTGGGTTTCGGGATCAAGGTAGGTAAAAATGTTGGCCGTAATTTTAATCAAAAAGGACTGCAGTTCATCGGTCGTATCCCATTCTTGAAAAACCTCATGCAGTTCTGTATGGCTGAGGCCCAAAACAGTTTTGAGCAAGTCATAGGCTTCAGCGATTAATTGCATATCACCATACTCAATACCGTTATGGACCATCTTCACATAGTGGCCTGCTCCCCCAGCGCCAATATAGGTAACACAGGGACCATCATCCACTTGCGCGGCAATTTTATTCAAGATGGGGGCTAGTTCTTGATAGGCCGCTTCGGTACCCCCTGGCATTAGGCTAGGCCCCTTCAGTGCTCCTTCTTCTCCGCCACTAACGCCCATGCCAATGAAGCGAAGCCCATTTTCCTCTAGGGTTTCAGTCCGGCGCTTGGTATCGGCAAACAGCGAATTGCCCCCATCAATGAGAATATCCCCCTGCTCTAGAAAGGGCTTTAGCTGGGCAATCATCTCATCCACTGGATCGCCTGCTTTGACCATCATCAAGATTCGGCGCGGTTGCTCGAGTGACTCCACTAGCTCCTTGGGGGTGAAGGTTGCCTGAAGGGGTAGCCCTTGGGCACGTTCGTCAGCCATAAAGGCTTTTGTCTTCTCAGGGGTTCGATTATAAACAGAGATGGGGAAACCATTACGGGCAATATTCAGGGCTAGATTCTCGCCCATCACCGCTAGACCAATGAGTCCAAAATGTTGCTGTGGCATAAAAATTTTGCTCTTGAATAGTGCAGAATAGGGTGCTTTCACTTCAGGGTAGCTCGATCCCCATTGAATCTGAACCTTAAAGATTAAAAGACTCTGAAGCTCAATGGCATTAACCTAAGCTCAATCATGCGGTCAGCTTAGCTTTGAGCACAGTACGCGGTTGCCTCATTCTCTTGAAAAGTATGGGGCTACGCTTGCTGGCCCTCGGTTCGTGCCTCGTTCTTTTGGGTTTTTGGGTGGAGCTAGTCTTCTGGAAGATAGGGCTTAAGACTAGGGTTATCTTCTAGAAGTCTTTTGATGCGCGGCGTTGCTTCCGAATTGTGGCCTGTCAGTTTCTTGGATCGTGCTGTGGGTTGATAGCCATTTGAGCAGATGCCCCAGTAGAGTATCCCAGCGATTCTCTATCTTTGTCGTGGTTGCTTGCCCAAGGAGCCAAGTTCCTCCCTCAGGTTTGGAACATTCACTTGCTCCCACTGCTGAGCTTGCAGCAGCTCGATTTGGCGTTGAGTCCCATGGACAACCTCTGTCGTTATCTCTTCCTGATGGCTGGATCCATGAATGCCTATGGGCAGTGACTTTCAGGTCGTTCCACAAAATCCATAAGCAAGAGAAATATTTGCCTGCTCCACCTGTAGGGTTTCTCGGCAATTAGCTGACTTATTCTATATAGAGAGACTTTTAGGCGATCCAAACAACGACTAAAAACCTGAAACCAGTTCGGACTTAGATATTATGAGCTGGGTTGTCCTGGACCCTCAGGCGATGGTGTCGTTCCTGGAATTGTCGGGGCGGGAGTATCAGGAGAGTCAGGAGAGAGCAGGAATCCCCCTAAGAACTCTTTAATAAAGGAGTCTGATTCCATGAATTTTTGGGCCTTTGCCACATTAATTCGCATATTTTGGGGTGGGATAGGCCTTGAGAAAGCTCAAGAGGCTAAAGCCATCCTTTGAGGCTGCACCTAAGACTAAGGCGCTTCGGAGGGCTAATTTTTCTTGACCACCGGGTAAGGAGGTCAGTTGCGCCACTTGAGTGAGAATTTTATCTCCTTGGGGAGATCGCAATAGTTTATCCATGACGACAACATTGAGGGGAATCTTAAACTGAAGTCCTTTGAGCAAAAGCTGCTCCTGATTTTCACCAGCAAGGCTCAAGAGTGAAGCTAGTTCTGGGGGCGCAACTTTCTCCTCGCTAAATTCTTGCAGGATATCGACAGAGATGCTGCGCGCAAAGGGACCATAGGCAAAGGTGACGGTCTGGGCTGCTTCTACTCGGGCCTGGGTTGCCCCAAAGCCAAGGACTAACAGAGAGCCAGAGAGACTCCAAAAATCCGCTGGAGGGATTGACTGATCATAGAGCTAGGATCCTTCCTTCAATAAGGGGGTGAGGTGAACTGAACCTTGGGGTCTCAAGTATGCAGGAAAGGAGCAATCCGATCAACGGCTTGTTGGAGGGTTTGGGGGTCTCGAACTAAGGCGAAACGCACATACCCTTCGCCAGCGGGACCAAAGCCCGCTCCTGGAGAGGCTGCCACCCCTGTTTGGGCGACAAGCTGCTTACAGAAATTGACGGATTGCTGCTGCCAAGGTTCCGGTAGGGCAGCCCAAACATACATTGTGGCCGGGGGGCTGGCTAGAGACCAGCCAATCTGATCTAGGGCGGCGACAAAGACATCTCGGCGATGCTGAAAGGTTCGCACGGTTTGGCGGATGCGGTCTTGGCTACTGGCGAGGGCCGCGATCGCACCTCGCAGGATCCCTTCATACTGGTTAAAATCAACGACGGATTTGATGTTACGCAGACTGCCAATCAATTGAGCGTTGCCAAGGGCATAGCCGACGCGGAAACCTCCCATATTGTAGGACTTAGAGAGGGTAAAAAATTCAATGGCGCAGGTGCGATCGCAATCCGCCTGCAGAATTGAGGGCGGCGCTTGCCCTCCAAACACCAAATCTAGGTAAGGAAAATCATGGACAAGGACCAGATCATGGCCTCGGCAAAACTTGACCGCCTCCTGAAAAAAAGCTAGGTCGGCGATGGCCGTTGTCGGATTATGGGGATAACTGAGCACCATCATCCGTGCCCTCTGGAGTACAGCCTGGGGGATATCCTCGAAGACGGGCAGAAATCGATTTTTAGCGAGGAGCGGCATCGGGTAAACCTCTCCCCCCGCTAGATACACCCCACCGGCATGGGAGGGATAGCCTGGATCTTGTAGCAGGGCAATATCGCCTGGGTTAAGGATCGCTAGGGGTAAATGGGCCGTTCCTTCTTGGGAGCCGATCAGGGGCAGTACTTCTGTCTCTGGATCAAGGGCTAAGCCAAACCGTTGTTTGTACCAAGTTGCGATCGCCTCTCGAAAGGGGCGCGTGCCATGGAAGAGCAGATAGCCATGGGTAGATGGATCCCCTAAAGCCTCAGCCATCACTTGCAGAATCTCTGCATTCACAGGGAGATCCGATGAACCCAGGGATAAATCAATCAGCGACTGACCTGCCTGTACAGCCTGCTGCTTGGCCTGATCCATATCGGCAAAGACATTGGACTGCAAACATTGTAATCGATGGGCAAATTGCATTATCCACCATGACCATCGGCAACTGCCTCAACATGCTCTAGACAAGTCTTGTCAGTATTGCCGAAGAACTATTCCGATCCCTAACTTTGGTCTAATTGAGACCGTAGCTCTTCGAGTTCGGCATCCACAGGGGCTTGTTGCTGTGGCGCTGCATCCATGGGGGTTGTAGCCGCCGGCAGAGCTTCAAGTGCCGAGGGACTGCCCGCGGGCAAAGCAGGGGGATCTAACTGAGCTTTCAGCAGTGCCAACTCAGCATCCACATCGCTCCCTGACTCTAGACTCGCAAACTGGCTCTCTAAAGTATCGCCTGCCAGTTCTGCCACAGCCTCAGACTGGGCCTCTAGCTGCATCACTTTTTCTTCCATGCGCTCAAAGGCACCCATCGCACCCGAGGTGTCTACCCGTCCCATGGCCTTATTGATTTGTTCGCTGGCCTTCGCAGCCCTTGCCCGCGCCTTCAACATCTCTTTCTTAGTTTTGGCCTCAGAAATTTTGCTCTCTAAGGCCGTCATATTCCGCTTGAGAGTAGCCACCTGATTAGTCGATTGGTCCAGTTGACCCTTCAGGCTATTAGCTGTCTCGGTAAAGGTTTGCTTGCGCGCTAGGGCTTCACGGGCCAAATTCTCATCCCCCTTTTGGAGGGCCAACTGAGCGCGTCGGTACCATTCTGAAGATTGAGTCTGGGACTGGTTATATTGCTGTTCTAAGCGTTTTTGAGCGGCGATGGATTGAGCCACAGCTTGACGCAACTGCACCAAATCCTCGCGCATGTCGTCGACGGTTTGCTCCAGAATCTTTTCTGGATCTTCGGCGGCGCTGACAACAGCATTGACGTTGGATCGAACCACCCGACTGACTCGGTCAAATAATCCCATGACTCAGTTCTTCCTTCAAACAATAGACTTCGATAAAAAACAAGGGCTAGACTCGTTAAACTTGGCGGTCTGAGCAAAGTCTTTCCTTATGATTAACAACAGAGGCTTCATCTATTGTGGATGATCTTTTCTCTAATGTCGTCTAGACAGTCTTCCCCAGGGCCAAAAATTAATCAGTTGATATCATTGATATCGAAATTTTTGATCTTGGAGCTTGCGATTGCCAAGTTTTTGATCTCGAAACTTTTCTCAAGTCTCTAGCTTACAGTTTACTCAACTGAGATGCTTACCAGAGCAAACCTATTCTCAGTATGCCTCCTCTTAGAACTCTCTCTATCGGTTAGGGTCTTGGGTTCTCCAAAGAGGCTGGGGACCTTGTCCGCAGAAACTCAGGAACAACGGTAGTCCGGCAACCCATTGCTCATCAGTTGGCTTAGACCTGAGAGCAGATAGATCAGGAAATGGTGTCTAGAGCTATCCTGGGCCGAACAGCTTATACTTCAGTCACTATGAGCGAGGCAAGTGAGCCATGACTGGACAGCAAACCTACCAAAACCGTACTGCAATTGTTC
>JAAUUW010000179.1 GCA_012030735.1 Acaryochloridaceae cyanobacterium SU_2_1 | reverse complement strand
TTCTCTAAATCTGCTTTCTCAGACTCACTCAGATTCAGGGGCGCTGCTATCAGGGGTGACATCGCTTTAAAGTCTCGAACCTTGTACCTCTATATAGTAGATAGATTTACGCCAAGATGTACTAGTTTCCTTAGCTAAATATCCAGTTCTAATGGGTGCTCAGTTTTTACAGACCTGACTTATAAAGTTGAACAATATTGAAGATGAATTTCCATTGAAAAAGTATAAATATTTTGATCTTTGAGGCTAGCAGTGCTTCCTAATTTTTTAAAGCACTTGAGGAAGCGCCACTTCAGATTTGAAGTGCATCTGCGATAAAAATTGGGCAACCTAAAGTCAAATACTTGAATATCACTGGTGGCGCAACACTGCGATGAAGATTTTATTGGTTTGCTCCGCTGGGGGGCACTTTAAAGCCCTTCAGCAACTTAGGCCTTTTTGGAGTCAACATGATCACCGGTGGGTAACCTTTGAGAACCCTACCACGACAGCCTTTTGCCAGGAGACGGGCGAGTCTGTCATTTGGGCCCATAGTCCCACCAATCGAAATTTACCCAACTTGATTAGAAATTTAGCGCTCGCCAGGCGAGTTCTACGCCAATACCAGCCCGACGTCATTTTGACCACGGGGGCAGGCGTTGCAGTTCCATTCTTGATTTTAGGTAAGCTTTTTGGTTCTCAAACCATCTTTATTGAATCGGTAACGCGAGTCACGAGTTTGAGCCTTTCCGCCAAGTTGGCCTTGCCTTTTATCAGTGTTTTATATGTGCATTGGCAACAGTTATTGAGTAAATATCCTCAATCCCAGTTGATTATGTCACCGGAGAGTCCATGATTTTTGTAACAGCAGGCACTGAGCAATATCCCTTTAATCGGCTGATGGCTTGGCTAGATTTATTGCAGCGACATCATCTTGTGCAAGATGAAATTGTGTCCAGTATGGCAATAGCACCTATCTTCCAGAGGGTTCTAGAGTATATAAGTTTGTCAAGGAGGAACATTTCAAGGCTCTCATTCAATCAGCAGACCTGGTAATTTCTCACTGTGGGGAGGGGACCGTTTTACTGCTAGATCTATTGAAAAAACCATATATTTTGGTGCCGCGCACCCATGCCCTCAATGAGCATGTTGATAATCACCAAATCGAAATGGCCTTGGCTTTAGCAGAGATGGATGTCCCTGTCGCTTGGTCTCTCGGTGACATTGTTCGTTTTGCTGCAGCACCACAGTTTGCTCCTATTAACGATATCTCTGAGCAAAAGGCAAATCTTCTTTGCCAAAACCTAACTCAGCGCTTTTCAGTTTCACCCTCCCAGCGAACCAGCGCTATGAAGGAGGAGGTATTGGGGGCAAGCAGTCTATCAAACTCTCCCTTTGCTGTACGGCCACCCCATTAAGAAATTCTGGGTCTCATGCAGTATTGATTAAGGCTATTCATACTGTCTGTGAGGGATAGTTCTCCTTTCTGGAGCGTGAGCATTCTTTCTACTATAGACTCCCATTCTGGTGCTGTTTTTATCTGGTATTTGATAAGATTATGACCTCTAATATCCCCCTGGCTTCATCTTTTCAGACAACGCGAGTTGGTGATGTCTTGTTAGTGAAGATTTTACCTCGCCTCAGTGTTGCGGAAGCCTCACAGTTTCGAGAAATATTCCAAATCTGGTTAACTGATCATCCCCATTTAAAAAAGGTGATTCTGGATTTCGGCCAAACAACCATTGTGGATAGCAGCGGTATAGGGGCGTTAGTGAGCAGCTATCGACTCGCCACTCAGCGGCATCTTGACTTATTGATTTGGGGCTTGACCCCTCAAATTAAGTTTGTTTTTTCCTTGGCAGGATTGGATCAAGTACTGGGACTAGATGCTGCTACTGATGCAATCAATCCTATTCAATTGCTAAAGACGGGCTCGCAGCAGATTCAGATTCATCCCTCTGTCCAATCCCGTCCCAAACGAATGTTAGACATTGCGGGTGCTTTGGTGGGGCTAACAATTACTGCTGTCTTGCTTGTACCCCTTGCGATCGCAATCAAGCTCAACAGCCCCGGCCCCATTTTATTCAGCCAAACTCGCTGTGGCTTAATGGGGCGTCATTTCCGAATGTGGAAATTCCGTTCCATGGTCTCTAATGCTGAAGCACTTAAATCGACCGTTGCCAATGAAGCCAATGGCGCCTTCTTCAAAAATGATCGAGATCCTCGAGTTACCACTGTGGGAAGATTCATCCGTAAAACCAGCCTGGATGAGTTTCCTCAATTTTGGAATGTTCTTAAGGAGATATGAGCCTCGTGGGAACTCGCCCACCCACTCCTGACGAAATCGAGCAATATCAGATCCCAAATTGGCAACGCCTTGATGTCCGACCCGGTATCACCGGTGAGTGGCAAGTGAATGGGCGCTCTACAGTGCGCAACTTTGAAGAAGTGATTCAGTTGGATCTAAACTATCAAGAAAACTGGAGCTTTTCCTATGATCTAAAATTATTACTAAGAACGGTTTTAGTGATTTTTAGCAAGAATTCAGGAGCAGTTTAAAGCACCATGTCATTAACACCCTCTCTAGAACATTGTGCTTCGCTGCAAGTTGTCAGCAGTCTAGATGCACTCATGAATGTCATTACATGGTTTGAGCGTTTGGACTGGCCTTTGATGGATGCAAGTCTGCGCATAGAGGCTCAAACTGCTCTAATTGAAGGATTCACAAATGTTGTTCAACATGCCCATGGCCATTTGCCTGTCAACACACCCATTCAAATAGCAGCCCAAGTGAATGGGTCAATGCTGCAAATTATGATTTGGGATCAGGGCCAACCTTACGACTTCGCAGCGGCCATGCATCAGCTGAGCATCAGCCCTGACCAAGCTTTCAATCCCCTCACTCGAGAGCAACATTGGGGCCAAGTCTTATTCTTGAGACTCTCTCGTGAACGGGGCTGGCGATTTATGTATGATCGGTTGCCAGACGAACGAAACCGCCTCTTAATGGAAAAAAAGCTCGAATCAGAATTCGATTAGGCTCGAGCTGAGAATTTATCGACCAGTCATCTGCATTGGTTGCTTAGCACTAAAAGGTGAAGGCTCCCTGTCAAATGCATACCTGCAAGAGCTTTATAGATTTATTGACCTTCAGTAGAGAATTGACCAATTTTATAGATTCAAAGATTGAATTAGAAAATTTTTCTTGTCCCATATTTAAGTATTAAATTACACAGAAATCTAGCTTGATTTTTCAAACCTACATCGATTTATAGTGTTTCTTGGTGATTCTATTTTTAAGCAGCAAGAGAAATATTATTCAGCTAAAAGCTGAAAATAAAAATCATCAAAATAATTTAATAAATTGGTGAATTAGCCTTTCATTCTGTCCATACTAAATAGAGAATATTGCAGTAGGTCTCAAAATGAAGTTGGTTTCAGTTATTGTCCCAGTCTTTAATGTTGAAGACTATATCGCTGAAGCGATACATTCAGTACTGTCGCAAACCTATAAAAATTTTGAATTGATCATTGTCGACGATGAATCACCTGACGGTAGCATCGATATTTGTCGGCAAATTAACGATCCTCGGATCAAAATAGTGCATCAAAAAAATCGAGGTCTAGCAGGCGCTCGCAACACAGGCATCCGTCACGCTCAAGGAGAATATCTGGCCTTTCTAGATTCCGATGATCTATGGAGATCAGAGAAGTTAGAAAAACATGTCGCTCATCTTGACAGCGCTGCTAATGTGGGTGTCAGCTTCAGCCGTTCTGCCTTTATTGATGCTGAGGGCCAATCAGTGGGCATTTATCAGATGCCTAAGCTTAAAGATATTTCCGCAGGACATTTACTCTGTCGAAATCCAATTGGCAATGGTTCGGCTCCCGTCATTCGGCGGCAGGTCTTTGATCAAATTGGCTTCTGCGACAATCGTCATGGAAGTCCAGAGCAATGCTATTTCGATGAAGATTTGCGGCAATCAGAAGATATTGAATGTTGGATTCGCATTATTGCCCAAACCCCATGGGATATCGAAGGGATTCCAGATGCCTTAACCCTCTATCGGGTCAATACGGGAGGTCTATCTGCCCAGGTTTTGAAGCAATATCAATCTTGGGAGCAGGTGGTGACGAAGACTCGTGCCTATGCACCTGACTTAGTGGCTCAGTGGGAAAAGCCTGCGCGGGCTTACCAGTTGCGCTACTTGGCCCGTCGAGCCGTTCGGCTTCAAGATGCCCCGATGGCCGTGCAGTTGACCAATCAAGCGATCGCAACTCACTGGCAGATTATCTTCACCGAACCCAGCCGCACGCTCCTCACCCTAGCTGCCGCCTACTCCATGGCCCTTCTACCCAAGCGTCTATACTCATCTATTGAACAATCAGCATTGCAAACAATGGGAAAGCTACAACGCAGACAAATTAATCGTCAGAGTGGAAATGTCAATGTCTAAGCAGGCTTTCTTCCCTCACAGATTCACTCTTTTTTAGTCTCAATGCTTACAGCTTGCAATCCACAGAGTTGCAGAAAAATTATAGGCTGAGTAACCAGCAGCCCTGCCAAACACTAGAGAACTCCACATCTGATATTACTATTGCTCAGGACCCTAACATGAACTACGTGACGATCAAGCCCTCAGGATTATTAGATAAGAGTAGCACCAACGATATCCGACAAGATGTCAGCGATGAAATTGCCGAGGGTGCAGAGGCTATCCTGCTCGATTTCCAAGAGGTCTCCTTTATGAACAGCTCTGGCATTGGAGCATTAGTTGCCCTCTTAAAGGAGGTAAAAGCCAAGCAGAAAACCCTCGCAATCTGCTCGCTCAATGCACAGATCTCCATGATTTTTGAGCTAACAAAGATGAACGATCTCTTTGCGATCTATCAAGATCTAAACGCATTTGAGCAGCAATATGCTGCAACACTCGCTGCTAGTAGATAGCTCTAGTCAAGCATCAGACACCTTAACCATCGCCACAGTTCACCAAAAAGGCCCCGACATGTCGGGGCCTTTCATCAATCAACGTTATTCCTAGTCTGTCAAAGTCTAGAGAGCGTTACCGCGAGGTAGAACTTCTTCAGGGAATATGAAGTTTTCATGGATTTGGTCTTGGGGTGCCATCCAAGCCCTTAGACCTTCATTGAGCAAGATATTCTTGGTATAGAATGTCTCAAACTCAGGGTCTTCTGCAGCCCGAATCTCTT
>JAAUUW010000178.1 GCA_012030735.1 Acaryochloridaceae cyanobacterium SU_2_1 | reverse complement strand
CCGGACGAGCAGGTAATGAAGGGACAGCTATTTCCTTAGTTCATGCTTTAGATCGGTGGAAATTACACGAAATTGAACAACATATTCGCCAAGAAATTCCCACCTTACCAACCCCCAGCCGTTCTGCCATTGAAGGTCGGCGCTTGGAGAAACTCACGGAGGAATTGCACAGTGTGCTGATGGGTGAGCGTTTAGCCTCCTTTTTGCCAACGGTGTCTCAACTGGGTGAGGAATACGATACCCAGACGATTGCAGCAGCAGCCCTGCAAATGGCCTTTGACCGCTACCCTCCGATCACTGCCAACCTAGATGATTGGTCCTCTAAGAAGTCTGGGAAAGGCCGCAAGTCTAAGCCGGTTTCCGACAAGCATCAGAGTCCTAGCCGATCTGAAATATCGGCAACGCCCTAAAAATAATAGGAGTGGTTCTGACATCGACTGGGAGAAGTTTATTGACGGCTTCCCATGAAACAAATTTTTCAGCAGTTTGGGGGTGCGATCGCCTTCTATACCTGCTTACCCCTTCCCCCAACTTGGACTTTAGACTTTGAGCGTATTGCTCGGTGGGCACCCTTGGTGGGTCTCTGCCTAGGCACTAGCTTGGGTCTGATCGATTACGCGCTCGCCTACTTGCAGATGCCAGTCCTGACCCGCAGTGCCCTAGAGGTGGGACTGTGGATAGGGCTGACAGGAGGGTTACATCTGGATGGAGCCATCGATACTGCCGATGGCTTGGCGGTGATGGATCCAGACCAACGCCTGCGGGTGATGGCAGATAGCCAAACGGGGGCCTTTGGGGTCATGGCTGGAACTATCATCGTTTTGCTGAAACTCTGTGCCTTAAGTGAGCTGTCTCATTTTCGCTTGCCCATCCTGGTGACGGCTACGGTTTGGGGACGCATGGCTCAGGTGATGGCGATCTCAACCTATCCTTACCTCAAATCAGAGGGGAAAGGAGCGTTTCATACCCAGAATTTTCAAGGATCTAGAGATTTCTGGCCGGGAGTGTTCGGTCTTGTCGCCACTGCCCTGTACCAATATTATTGGCCACCTGTGACTGGACAGAGAGTTGTGTGGGGCATCCTTAGTGGTAGCAGCTTAGCATTAGGGGTCAGTTACTGGTTTTACCGCCAATTTCAAGGGATGACTGGTGATGTCTACGGTGCTATCGTAGAATGGACTGAGGCACTGATCCTATGCTCTTGGACGCTGATGTAATCAACAGATCTTGTTAAATTTACATCTCTTGGCGTGAGCACAACCGAGACTCCACGCTATAATGCTCCTCAACAGAAGCTTTGCCAATAACAAGATGTCAAAATTTCCCATACCCAAGCTTTCGTAGAAAGCAGAACATGGGGAGGTTTAACAGGATTTAGCAATGCTGTTAATGTCAAGACCTAGTGAGGTGGCGCTCAGGCCGTTTCATTTAGGCTTCTGCCTAGGGGTCTCGTGAAGCTCTTTGTAAAGATTTTCCTTCCTACCCCCTGAGTTTTGGAATTGCAAGAATCACTCTTTGCTCTTGCGAGAAGATCTAAAATTTTCTCAAGCAATCTTTCCATATCCCTGGCAACAAATCTACGATCAGTTTCCAAATATCAATGCAGTCGCCGAACATCTAAACATCTATATCGATCTTGAACAAACAAGACTCCCAATCTCTTTTGTTAATACGAGTTAAGCCCCAGACATGAACCTAGTTGTCTGTTGGCTCAGTTTTTTTGAGGAATTTGAATGCCCAAGCAAATCATTATTGCCGAGCAGTATCGCATTGCTGCTGTTTTTTCAGAAGATCAAATCCAAGAATTGATCGTTGCCACGGGTAGCCATCAGGTCGGAGATATCTATCTTGGCATTGTCGAAAATGTCTTACCCGGCATTGACGCCGCGTTTGTCAACATAGGTGATGCCGAACGCAATGGCTTTATCCATGTTAGTGACCTAGGCCCAGTGCGCCTTAAGCGTAATTCTGGTGCAATTACCGAATTATTAACACCCCAACAAAAAGTTTTAGTTCAAATCATGAAAGAGCCCACGGGAACTAAAGGCCCACGGCTCACAGGCAAAATTTCTTTACCAGGTCGCTATCTGGTCTTAATGCCCGCAGGTCGAGGTGTCAATTTATCCCGCCGCATTCGCTCAGAAGATGAACGCAACCGCCTGCGAGCCTTAGGTATTTTAATCAAACCTGCTGGCATGGGTCTTCTGGTTCGGACTGAAGCAGAGGGCGTTTCTGAAGAAGCCATCATTGAGGATTTGGAGGTATTACAGCGACAGTGGGAAAGTGTGCAACAACAGGCCGCGTCCACCCGTGCTCCGGCGCTATTAGATCGCGATAATGATTTTATTCAGAGGGTTCTTAGGGATGTCTATAGCAGTAATGTCAACCGGATCGTGGTTGATTCTGCTTCTGGCCTCAAACGGGTCAAACAACATCTGGTGAACTGGAACGATGCCAATAAACTTCCCCAAGGTGTCCTAGTCGATCAGCATCGAGAACCCACCTCAATTTTGGAGTACTTCCGGGTAAATGCTGCTATTCGAGAGGCCTTAAAACCTAGGGTTGATCTGCCTTCCGGCGGATATATCATTATCGAGCGTACTGAGGCTCTCACTGTTGTCGATGTCAATTCTGGATCCTTTACCCGCTCCGCCACTGCTCGGGAAACCGTCTTGTGGACCAACTGTGAAGCCGCTGCTGAAATTGCCCGTCAACTCCGCCTCCGCAATATTGCTGGCGTCATTATCATTGATTTCATCGATATGGATGCACGGCGGGATCAACTGCAAGTTCTAGAGCACTTCAATAAAGCCTTGAAAGCAGATAAAGCCCGCCCTCAAATTGCTCAATTATCGGAATTAGGACTCGTCGAACTCACACGCAAACGTCAAGGACAAAATATCTATGAATTATTCGGTATGCCTTGTCCTGCCTGTGGTGGTTTAGGGCACTTAGTGAAGCTACCAGGTGAAACCCTGCCAACCCTGAGCGAACTAGATGAGTTTGAGACTAGCCCAATTGAGACCATGAGTGCTGCTGGGGCTTCACTGCCAATTTTCTCAGCTCCCTTCAACGAGCCATTGCACTTTGATGCCACAGAGGATCTGCAAGAACTAGATTTAACCAACCACCCTAGCTACCAAGAAAGGGGTAATCGTCGCCGTCGTCGTCGCTCCAGATTGGGCGACAATTTAACTCAAGATTCCTTAAGTCCTCGTCTCCTTCGGCAAGGATCTTCCCCGGATCCGAAGCCTGGTAAAGTGATCATCAGTGATACCAATGGATCGACCCAAAGTGGCAGTAACGACCGTTCTCGAAATCGCCCCAGTAGTTTCCGCCAACGCCAAGAAACCCCTCCAGAAGTTATTTCAGTGGCAATGACCCTAGAGGAACAAGATATCTATGCCTTCATGGGTATTTCTCCGACGGTACTCTTCCCAGGAGAGATCAAAAAGCCCAAATCGGCCATTGTCGAAATTTTATCCCCTGGCGACTCTTCCAGTGAAATTGTATCAGCCCAAGCTCCATCAGCCACAGTATTACTATCTGGTTCTGGTCAGCTTGAGCCATCTGAGGTGGAAATGCCATCTCAGGCAACAACCGTGGCTATGGTGTTCCCCGCTATTGAGAAGCAGGTGTCAACTTCCATTGAGCTTCCTACCGAAGACAAACCGGGAAAGAAGACAGTGGCGAATGCATCAAACTCATCTTCTCGTCGTCGACGGCGTCGATCCTCGGCAACTGCGGGCAAACAATTGTCTTTGCAACCCGATGAAGACGAGTGAAGGTTATAAATGCAGTGGATCTGATCCTAACAAGACTTGTTGAAAGATCTGCTGGACTTGCTCCCAGGCATCAGCCGCTGCTTCCGCTTGATAGCTCACGCGTTGATCGCAAAAGAAACCATGCTCAGCAGGATAGGTAAAAATCTGATGCTGAATCTGATAGGTCAGTAGAGCGGTCTGGATTTGCTCAACATCCTCCGCAGGGATCAGAGCGTCTTGGGTACCAAAAAAGGCATAAATGACCCCTGGAATGGCGGCAGTCAGCGTCAAGGTTGCAGGGCCACCCCCAGGGGTCATAGTGGTAATACCCGCACCATAGAAAGAGGCCGTGGCTTTAATCTGCGGCAGTGTTGCTGCGAGATAGGCAACATGCCCGCCAAAACAAAAGCCAATGGTGCCAAAAACGGGTTTAACATTATCTTTTTGACTTAAATAGGCGAGGGTTGCTTGAATATCGCTGAGGAGTTCCGTTGCCGTGGTCTGATTTTTATAGGCTCTCCCTTGTTCGAGTTCAGCAGGGGTATAACCCACTTCAAATCCTGGGGCTTGGCGTTGATAGAGCGCCGGGGCAATGGCCACGTATCCCAATCGGGCAATGCGTTCCGTCACATCCCGAATATGAGTATTCACCCCAAACACTTCTTGGAAAACAATCACCCCTGGATAAGACCCTTGCTCCGCAGGTTGAGCCAAATAGGCATCTATGAGTAACCCCGCATTGGTGATGGCAATCCTGTCTGTATGAATCTCAACCACCTTCCCTTCTCCTGATGTGATATCTCATTCCTAGTGACTAAAGAACATTAATTTATGTGAGGCCATCACCCTAGAACAGCACATCAGGCTTTGCAATGATGAATACATATATTGTCGTTAGCTCAATTTCGATTTGGTGGTTTAGCTGTTAATGATTCTCCTCAACTCCTATGATAGAGGGATTGCTGCTTTATCATCCTTCTTGGCCTATGATGGTCCAGTTTACTATTCAGCCTGACAGCGAGATTCCGGCTTCAACGCAGTTATTTAATCAAATTTGCTTTGCGATCGCATCTCGGCAATTTCCCCCGGGCTATCGCTTACCCAGTACACGGCAATTGGCCATGCAAACGGGATTGCACCGCAACACCATCAGCAAAGTCTATGAACGCTTAGAAACGGCTGGTTTTGTAGAAGCCCAAGTGGGTTCTGGCATCTATGTCCGAGCCTTGGGTCAAGAATCCTTACCCATTTCGGAAGCAGAAACCGCTACGCCAGTCTCCGAACTGATTGAACAAAGTTTAGATGGCTTCTTGCAACGCGGCTATACCCTCAAACAAGTAGAAGAGCTGGTTCTCAATGCCATTACCGAACGTTTGCGGGCTAGCACCAGCGTCATCATCACGGTTCCTAAACACGATTGGGGAGCGGGAGAAATTATGGTGCAGGAACT
>JAAUUW010000177.1 GCA_012030735.1 Acaryochloridaceae cyanobacterium SU_2_1 | reverse complement strand
TTGCGGTGACGGTGCCTGGAGATAACTCCATTGATATTTATACCCAAGATCTAGGGTTAGTGGTGATCACGGACGATCAAGATCAACTTCAAGGCTTTAATATTTTGGCAGGCGGCGGCATGGGCCGCACCCATAATAAGGAAGAAACCTTTGCCCGTACGGCTGATCCCTTGGGATTTGTGGCTAAGGAAGATATTTATGATTTGGTGAAGGCGGTGGTTGCCACTCAAAGAGACTATGGTGATCGCCATCAACGCCGTCATGCCCGCATGAAATATTTGGTCCAGGATTGGGGAATTGACAAGTTTCGAAGGATGGTTGAGAAGTATTTTGGCAAATCCTTAGATCCCTTTCGACCGCTACCTGGTTTTAAATACCAAGATTATCTTGGTTGGCATGAGCAAGGGGATGGCCAACTGTTTGTGGGTATTTCTGTGGAGAATGGCCGCATTTTAGATCAGGGCAGCTTGAAGCTGAAGTCGGCCTTGAGGCAGATTGTGCAGCAATTTAAGCTACCTATGCGACTGACCGCCAATCATAATGTGATTTTGTATAATATTCAGCCTGCACACCGACCTAAGATTCAAGAAATTCTAGACCGGTCTGGGGTAAAGGGGGTTGCCGAGATCGATCCTTTGGTTCGCTATGGGATGGCTTGCCCAGCTCTACCTACCTGTGGTTTAGCGATTACTGAGTCGGAGCGGGCCTTGCCTGGAATCACGGCTCGCATACGCACCCTTCTCAATCGCTTAGGATTACAGGATCAACATGTTGTGATGCGGATGACGGGTTGCCCGAATGGTTGTGCCCGTCCTTATATGGCAGAGGTTGGATTTGTGGGGGTCACGTCTGGCCATTATCAACTCTGGCTGGCAGGTAGTCCTCACCAAACTCGGCTGGCTCGTACCTATCTAGAACGCATGGATGTTCAGCGATTGGAGGCGACTTTAGAGCCGCTGTTTGTTTATTTTAAGCGAAACTGCCGCCGCGGCCCCACACCGGAAAGCTTTGGTGATTTTTGCGATCGCGTTGGCTTTGAGGCACTTCGACAGTTTAGCGCCACCTACCAACCCACAGAATCCTCAGGATCAGAATCGTCACGGGTCCGATATCGAGTCAATTTACGCCCTGACATTTACAGCCGACTTAAGGAAACAGCAAGCACTCAAGGCAAAACTCTGACAGAGATAGCCTCTGAAGCCCTCGAAGTCTATTTGCAACAGCAGTCTATACCCAAAAATTAATTCTAATTACCCGCCACTGCCCATCCTGTTATGGAGCAGTGGCTAGGCACTAGACGCTAACCTTGCTGGCCAGCTCAGTTTTAGAATTGGCCACGAGGCGCTCGTAGGTAGCTCTCATTTTCAAGCCCGTAATCACCTGAAATAAACCAGAACCATTATTAGAGCCTGGATAATCTCGATGCTGCAGCAACAACTGCGTCATTTCTCCTTCAAACTTTGTCGAGGTATTACTGAGATGGCCCTCAATATAAGCAACTTCATCTAATTTATCGAGCTGACCATCTAATTCTAGAACTGACACATTATTTCCATAGTAATCATCTGGGCCATAGGCCATTTTAATACCAGGATAAGAGCAAGTCAGTTTGCGACCACAGGGGATCCAATTAATTGTAGAGCCTTCATCAAATAGATAGACTGGCTCAAAATCAGGCACACCATCTTTTTGGATCAAGCGCACTCGCAGAATGTCGCCTGGCTTTTCTTCCTTGAGGAGTTGAGTGGGCAAAATCTGGATGACCACATCAGCATATTGTTTTTGGGGGTCGATAAAAGCCTCAAAATCTGGGCGACGAGCATTGATGGAGGCCAGTACATCTTCATAGGTGTGACCCCGCTCAGCCATATCACGCTGGATTTTCCAGGCAATTTTGACCTCATCGCTAATATCGAGATAAACACTGAAATCAATCAGCTCCCGGACTCGCTGATCATGGAGGGGATGCAAACCCTCGATCACAACAATATGATTAGGATGCACCTGCTCAGGCGGATCGATCAGGCCAGTTTCATGGTTATAGATCGGCTTGTCAATTGTCTGTCCACTTTTAAGCGCTTTGATTTGTTCGTACATCAAATCAAAGTTATTAGCTTTAGGGTCTAAAGCTGTAATTCCCGTTTCCTTCCGTTGAAACCGATCCAAGCTATGGTAATCATCCAGGCAAATGACCGTGATGAATTCTTCTCCGAATAGATCCTCCAGGCGGCGCAGGAACGTAGATTTACCGCATCCAGAGTCTCCGGCAACGCCGATTAGGACAACACGGTCTGGTTTACTGGTCATAACTACTGAATTCCTTTATAAATCCTATCTCAACAGCAACTAACCCTAGGCCCCAACTCAAAAAAAGGGCCCAAAAGGATAGAACATTGACTTGCTCCCTTTAGATATTACTAGGCCTACGCCCCCTCTGGATAGCAGCTCATTATTCAGAAGTAAAAAAATCTCCTGACAAGACCGCAAGACCTTCTGGAGTGACACCCATTGACCCCTAGCGAAGAGGATGAAATATTGCCATCGCGCTCACCACATCGAGGGAATCACTTTAAGGCTTCACTAGGGGGAGCAGAGAAGCACCCTAGGGCTGATCACGCTTGCCCCAGGTGGACCATAGCCGTTGCCACACCAACTGCACTGATAAGGCAAGCAATCCTAGCGCTGCGACACAAAAGATGCCGGTGGCCAAAGTACTAAGGCCCACCACTAAGGTGCGGAGGGCAATGGAAATCTTCATGGCAGTCTGATTATCTGAAGCAAAGGGATGCTCAGCAAAAGACTGAGCAATCAATTGCGTCATTTTAGCAATGGGTAGGGCTAAAGTTCCTGCAATCAAGGCCCCGGTTAGGCTGCGCCAAGGGCTCAGGGGTTTGACTGGGCCGGGGGAGAGAGGATCGGACATCGGCTTACTGGGTATGACCTGTCACGGAAAAGATGGGTTGGCAATGATGTTTTGGATTATTTACAACATAGCGCTGATCCCGTCTCAGTCGTAACAGGGTCTATCAATAAATTTCTGTAGGGGTTAAAATTTCGCCAAAATCAGGTTTAATTTCTTTTTTTAAGGGTAAAATCAAGCGCTACCGTGGGTATTCAGAATAAGCTAGGCCCACCCGTCAAGAAGAGCAGCCTTGCAGAGTCATGAAGAATAGACACGAGCAGGGTTGTTAGAGAAAGAGGGCAAGAAAACTGAGATTTACTCTCAGGTGGGGAACCCTCTTGGAAACGAAGGGAGTTACAATGTGATAAGCATATGTAAAATTTTGTAATCTTTAATTTTAACCTAGGCTACAGATAGCTGAATCTATGACCTCCGCAACCTCTCTTTTTGATCCAGTTGAAGCCGATTTAGCCATACTGGTTGATAATCTCAAGGATCTAGTGAGCGCACAACATCCAGTTCTATTCGCAGCGGCGGAGCATTTGTTTCAGGCTGGGGGGAAGCGGATGCGACCGGCGATTGTTTTGCTATCATCGCGAGCCCTGCTGCTGGACCAAGAGATTACCCCTCGCCATCGACGACTGGCTGAGATTACGGAGATGATTCATACGGCGAGTCTACTCCATGATGATGTAGTGGATGACTCAGGTATTCGGCGAGGTGTGCCCACAGTCCATAGTCTGTTTGGTAATCGAATTGCGATTCAAGCTGGCGATTTCTTGTTTGCACAAGCCTCTTGGTATTTGGCCAACTTGGATAATTTGGAAGTGGTGAAATTGCTTTCTGAGGTGATCAAGGATTTTGCGGAGGGTGAAATTCAACAGGGGATTAGTTGCTTTGAGACGCATCTGACCTTAGAAGCTTATTTGGAGAAGTCTTACTATAAGACCGCCTCCTTGATGGCTAACAGTGCTAAAGCAGCTGGCGTGCTGAGTGGTGCCTCTGCTCAAGTCAACCAAGATCTGTATGCCTATGGACGCTGTTGTGGGCTGGCTTTTCAAATTGTGGATGACATTCTAGACTTTACGGGCTCTACAAATGCTTTGGGTAAGCCCGCTTGTTCTGATTTAGCCAGTGGTAATTTGACGGCCCCAGCTTTGTTTGCGATCGCAGAGAAACCCTATCTCAAGGTTCTGATTGCACGACAACTGCAAGAACCAGGCGACTTAGAAGAAGCGATCGCCCTCGTCCATGATAGTCAAGGAATTTCCAAATCACGGGCCTTAGCAGAGCAATATGCTCAACAAGCCGTTCAACATCTCCACGGTTTACCGGCCTCTCAATCTCGCCAAGCCTTAATAGATTTAACAGACTATATCCTCAAAAGACTCTCTTGAGGAGTATTCTAGTTGTCTAACAGGTCATCTACCTGTTGAGAGCCCTTCATACAGAACCTAATCTATGACTTTCGAGGAGCATTCTCCACCCGAGACCCCCCCCATCCCCCGGTGGCAAAAAATCTGGCGCTCCCAGAAAGATAATTTACTGACCTTGGCCATTGCTCTTTGCTTGGCGTTGCTGATTCGTGGATATGTGGCTGAGTCTCGATATATTCCCTCTGCCTCCATGGAACCCACCTTGCTCCCTGGCGATCGCATTGTGGTAGAAAAACTCTCTTACCGATTCCGCCCACCCCAGAGGGGAGATGTGGTGGTTTTTCACACCCCAGAAATCCTGCAATCCTTAGGCTATGCCCCTGAGCAAGCCTTTATTAAACGGGTCATTGCCACCGCAGGCCAGACCGTTGGCATTCGGCAAGGCCAGGTTTTCGTCGATGGTGAGCCCCTGATCGAAGCCTATATTGCTGAGCAGCCTCAATATCAGTTAGACCCCGTGGTAGTGCCCCCAGGCATGTTATTTGTGATGGGAGATAATCGCAATAACAGCAACGACTCCCATATTTGGGGGTTTTTGCCAGAAACCAAGTTAATTGGCCGCGCCAACCTTAAATTCTGGCCCATCGGTCATATTGATTGGCTCCAGAATCCCTTTGCCTAAGGGGTAGCTTTAGTGACTCATACAAGCCGGAAGGTCAGCTCTATGGCACAATGGGAAACACTAGATAACTCAATCAAACAGGTACTTTTGTGAGTTCTACTGCGACGACTGCCACCCTTCGTGCTGTATTCCCCTTTACAGCAATTGTCGGCCAAGAAGAGATGAAATTGGCCCTCTTGCTCAACACCATTGACCCCAGAATTGGGGGGGGTGATGATTATGGGCGATCGCGGCACTGGTAAAACCACAACTATCCGAGCTTTGGCCGATCTGCTGCCTCAAATTGACGTCGTTTGGATGATCCCTTTAATAGCGATCCTAGGGATCCAGACCTGATGAGTGATGAGGTCAAAACCTTAGTGAGCCAAGGACAAACTCCAACCGTTACCCAAATGCAA
>JAAUUW010000176.1 GCA_012030735.1 Acaryochloridaceae cyanobacterium SU_2_1 | reverse complement strand
ATAGAGGGCATAGCTTTGAAAACCATGGCGATGTCCCGATCTCCGGCCCGCTGATGGGTGACCACCTGATCGCCAATGATCACATCGCCCTTGTGGGTTGCTCTAAGCCCGCAATTAACCGCAGAGTGGTGGACTTCCCGCAACCAGATGGTCCCAACAGGGTCAAGAACTCCCCATCTGCCACGCTGAGGGTGAGATCCTGTACGGGAACCACCTTGGTGGTATAGGTTTTATTCAGATTTTTTAACTCTAGCTTTGCCATGGTTATTGGCCTGCATGGGTTTGCAAGTCGGGGATGTCAATGGTCCTGAGCGTTTGTTCTTTCTGGTCGTGCTGAGATGGGAATGCCTTGGAGCTGTTTTTCAAGGAACTGAAGAGGATCTGAATCAGAAGTTGGACGCCTCTAAGCTAGAGGCTGGGGCAGGGGAGAACTAATGAGCCGATAATTGAGGTGCAATGGTGACGGAGGTGGATTGGGTTTGGCTGATGGACAGCACCATTTGTCTGGCCCATTGATCCGCGGCTAAGATGTCTTCCAAGCTGGGCTGAAGGGTGTTTTGAGCTTGGAAGCGATCGCAAGTTTTCTCAATGACAGCGGGGATATCCAAGAAGCTAATTTGCTCTTGTAGAAAGAGGGCCACCGCTTGTTCATTGGCAGCATTCATCACCGCGGGCAGCGCGCCCCCTAGACGGCCAATCTCATAGGCCAGTTGCATACAGGGATATTTCTGATGATTGGGTTCACGAAAGGTTAGATCGCCTGATTTAACCAAATCCAGGGGTTGCCAATCCGTAGCCACCCGCTCTGGCCAAGAGAGGGCATAGAGCAAGGGCAGGCGCATATCGGGCCAGCCTAATTGGGCTAGCACAGAGGTATCTTGCAGCTCAATTAAGGAATGAATAATACTTTGAGGATGGATAACGATATCAATCTGGTCATAGTCAAGACCAAATAAATAATGGGCCTCAATCACCTCTAGCCCTTTATTCATCAGGGTAGCTGAGTCTACGGTAATTTTGCGACCCATGGACCAATTAGGATGCTTGAGGGCATCGGCAACGGTCACCTCTGGCAATTTTTCCACGGGCCAATCGCGGAAAGCGCCACCAGACGCGGTGAGGATGATCCGGCGAAGACCTCCCTGGGGTACGCCTTGTAAACATTGAAAAATCGCAGAATGCTCTGAATCGGCGGGCAGCAATTTGACGCCATGTTTTTCCACTAAGGGCAGCACAACTGGCCCACCCGCAATTAAGGTCTCTTTGTTGGCGAGGGCAATATCCTTGCCAGCTTGAATCGCTGCAATCGTGGGCAAGAGACCCGCACAGCCGACAATTCCTGTGACCACAGATTCAGCATCGCCATAGGCAGCAACTTCAGCCACCCCCGTTTCTCCGGCTACCAGATGGGGCTGTTGCTCTAGATCGGCTAGGGCGGCACTCAAGCTAGAGAGTTGGCTGGCATCGGCGATCGCAACTATTTCTGGCTGAAACTGGCGAATTTGTTTCACCAATAGATCTAGGTTGCGACCGGCTGCTAGTCCCACAACCCTAAACTGCTCAGGGTACTGGGCAACAATATCCAGAGTTTGAGTCCCAATAGAACCCGTAGAGCCGAGAAGGGTAATTGCTTTCACAATGATTTAGACCAGCTAACAGCGTTACCCCAATTTTAAGGGCTGATGGCACTTCGGCAACCTTCTTAGTTCGCGATCGCAGGTAAATCTAGAGATTCTGATGTCTCTAGCTGAGTCACTAGGATCACACCAAACTCCGCCTCAAAAACGGCCTTTTTCATCTCTAGGCTCCAGAGTTCCAACGCGCAATCGTCCTCTGGTTCACGGGCATGCAGATGCAGGTGAAAGGTTTGGCTATGGGCATCATAGTCACTGCACAGAGATTCAATAGCCCCAATTTGGCGGCGGTCTAAGGCCGCCGCTAACTTCAAAATTGCACTGAGTTGATCAACAATCTGGCGCTGGGTTCGATTCACTAAGGCTTGATAATTTTCATGCTTTTTCTTCGGTGGGCCTTTGCGGTGATAACGGGCTAGATTAGCAATGATTTCCACCTCTGCATCGCTATAGCCCAGCAAGCCACCATGACGGATCAGATAGTAAGAATGCTTATGATGGGCAGAATGGCTGATGTAATGGCCGCAGTTATGTAACATCGCCGCTGCCCATAACAGATGGCGCTCATCGAGCCCCCAGCGATGCAAGGGGCCTTTGGTTTGATCAAAGAGGGTGAGGGCAAACTCAGCGACCCGTTCTGCTGCCTTAAGATCTACTTGATATTGATGGGCTAAATTGATCACACTGCGCTCTCGTACGGTACTTTGATAGCGCAATCGATCCTCAATCAGCCCCCGTTTCAGCATCCAGTCCACCACAATGCCCTCTCGCAAGGCTCGCTCACAGGTGGTCAGAGAATCAATGCCTAACAGGGTCATCGCTTCACAGAGGATCATAGCCCCCGGCACAATAATTTCTGCCCGTCGCTCCGACATGCCTGGCATTTGACAGCGCTCTGCATAGCTCGATTTGCGCAGCTTTGCAATCATGGCTTGCAGCGCTTCTAGGGTCAGCACATAGCCCTGCAAAGAGGTTGGAGGCGCACCGATTTCTTCATGGGCATGGAGTTTGAGCAGGCTTTCAATCGTGCCAGAGGTGCCAAGCAGCTTGGGTTGTTCTCCGGGCTTGAGGTGAGATTTCAGCTCATCTACAGGCCATTCCAACATACCTCTGATATAGGCTTGCAAGCATTCATAGTCTCGGGTGCTCAGAGGGTCGGTTTGTAAGAATTCCGCTGCCAGCCGCACGGCTCCTACCTTGGTGCTACTCAAAGAACGTGGATCTTGGCCATCGCCTAAGATGAGTTCTGTGGATCCCCCACCAATATCGATGATCACAGTGGCTTGATCTTTCAATTCAATGCTTGACAAGACGCCCAAATAGATGCGACGCGCCTCCTCTGGCCCAGAAATTACATTTACCTTCAGGCCCAGCTCTGACTCAATCCCCCGAATAAAAGAGCGGCCATTGGTCGCTTCCCGTACGGCGCTGGTGGCAACGGCTTCGATCTGATCAACTTGCCATCTCCTGGCGACTTCTTGGCAACGGCGCAAAGCTGCGATCGCCCGCACAATTGCATCAGGATGCAAGAGCTTACTTTTGTGAGATCCCTCGCCAAGGCGGACAGTACTCTTTTCGGTATCAACAATCTTAAAGGCAGGAATCTCAGGGTTAATCTGGACGACTACCATATGGATAGAATTGGTCCCCAGATCAATGGCAGCGATGGTTTGCATAGATATAGCGTGACCAAAAACCTTTACCTGCTATGCACTGTATGGGGAGAGGGGGACAGTGGTCAACGGTAGTCTAGGGAGGTCTGCAGACAATCACCAGCGCCTGGGTGAAGGCGAGTATTTCTGCTTAGCCAAAATCAAGATTCAGTAAAACTTAATACCGATCCTGAGCTAATCCTATGCAAGCAGGTCTCTAGGGTCTGATAGACTTAGAGATTGGAGCTAGTCAAGATCCAAGATCATAGATTAAAACAGTCAGTTTTTAGACTGAACGCAAGACACAATCAGGCATGTAGGAGGATTCTTTGCGTGGATAACGTTATCGGCCTAGAGATTATTGAGGTGGTAGAACAAGCTGCGATCGCCTCAGCTCGATGGATGGGGAAAGGTGAAAAAGATACCGCTGATCATGTTGCTGTGGAAGCCATGCGTGATCGGATGAATAGAATCCATATGCGAGGCCGGATCGTTATCGGAGAAGGAGAACGGGATGATGCTCCCATGCTCTACATTGGCGAAGAACTAGGGATTTGTACCCAAGAAAATGCCGCTGATTTTTGCAACCCCGACGAGCTGCTAGAAATTGACATCGCCGTTGACCCTTGCGAAGGCACCAACTTGGTTGCTTACGGTCAGAATGGTTCCATGGCGGTCTTAGCCATCTCTGAAAAGGGAGGGTTATTTGCAGCCCCTGACTTCTACATGAAAAAACTGGCTGCACCGCCCGCCGCTAAGGGCAAGGTAGATATCAACAAATCAGCCACCGAAAACCTGCAAATCTTGGCCCAAGCCTTAGATCGCTCCATTGAAGAGCTAGTGGTTGTGGTGATGAAACGGGAACGCCATAACGAGCTGATTCAAGAAATTCGAGATGCCGGTGCCAGAGTCCATCTCATTACCGATGGTGATGTTTCTGCGGCGCTATCCTGTGCCTTTTCCGGTACCAATATTCATGCCCTAATGGGAATTGGCGCAGCCCCTGAAGGCGTCATTTCGGCAGCAGCAATGCGGGCCTTAGGAGGTCATTTCCAAGGCCAACTGATCTATGACCCCGATGTTGTCAAGACGGGCTTGATTGGAGAGAGCAAGGAGAGTAATCTTGCGCGTCTGCGGGACATGGGAATTACAGATCCCGACCGAGTTTATGGTGCTGAAGAGCTTGCCTGCGGGGAAACTGTTTTGTTTGCGGCCTGTGGCATTACCCCCGGCACTTTGATGAAAGGAGTTCGCTTTTTTAGCGGTGGGGCACGCACGCAATCCTTGGTCATTTCTACTCAGTCTTCGACAGCCCGCTTTGTCGATACCGTTCATATGTTTGAAACGCCTAAACGGCCTCGTGCACTCCAGTTGCATTAGATCTGAGGGTTGCCCGTAGCATCTGAAGTTTATCAACCTCAAATCCCGCGGACAGTTAAACAGTGTAGGAGAACATATGAATATTGCGGTGGTCGGCTTAAGTCATAAAACAGCACCTGTGGAGATACGGGAAAAACTCAGCATTCCCGACGATCTTAAGGAAAAGGCAACCTCTCAATTGAGGAGTTATCCTCATCTAGAGGAGGTGGCGATTCTCAGTACTTGCAACCGCATGGAGGTTTATGTGGTTGCACAGGAAACAGATGATGGCATCCGAGAGCTGACCCAATTTTTGTCAGAATGGAGCCAAATTCCGCTGATGGAACTGCGGCAGCATTTATTTATTCTCTTGCACCAAGATGCTGTGATGCATGTGATGCGGGTGGCTGGCGGCCTAGATAGTCTGGTCTTGGGGGAAGGCCAGATCCTCTCTCAAGTCAAACAGACCCATCGGCTTAGCCAAACGTATAATGGTGCCGGTCCCATCTTGAACCGCCTGTTTAAGCAAGCCATCTCTGCTGGCAAGCGGGTGCGCACTGAAACCAGTATTGGCACAGGTGCTGTTTCGATTAGTTCTGCGGCTGTGGAACTGGCGCAGATGAAAGCGGTAGATCTCTCCTACTCGCCGAGTGGCGATCATTGGGCGCCGGAAGATGATCTTGTTTGCTGGTTAAGCATCTGCTCAGTAAAGAGCCA
>JAAUUW010000029.1 GCA_012030735.1 Acaryochloridaceae cyanobacterium SU_2_1 | reverse complement strand
AATTGCTTCGGCAAAAAAGTTAGGAGAGACTGCGAGGTAAAAAACTCGGTTTCCCATACGTGCCTCGACGACCGTCTAGCTCCTCTAGGCGAGTCCTTAACCTTTGATAGGCTTCCGGATCGTCCATATTTCCAGAGCAGTAAAATAACCCCTCCGCAAAGCTATTCCAGATTTCTTCTGACTGGATGCCGTCAGAAAATTCCTCAATTCCAGCGCGCATTTTATCCCGAAATACCTGATCACTCCAATCGCGGCGGGCTACCCCGACAATGGTGAGTTCAGCGGGCAGACGGCGTTGTTGTTTTAATTGATAAATGGCAGGAACGAGCTTGCGCTGAGTTAGATCGCCAGAGGCCCCCAAAAATTACCATAATCAGTGGTTCTGGTGTTCGCTCTTGGCGAAGGCCAAGGCGCAGTGGGTTTTCGGCAAGAGTAACCATAAGCAGAGGGTTGATCAGTGGCAGGTCAAGGGGAAAAACGCATCTTTGGCGGTCTGATATGAGTCGGTCTAGTGTTGGATGGCCTCATGAACATCCCCTATCGTAGCAAGACTCTCACATTGAGGCTGTGAAGCTTGAGCCATTTTGGTTATAAGATCACTAAGATTTGGATGCTCAGGTTCGGTGATTGGTGTAATAGTCTCGAGAGCCTTTGGCGGTGATCGCTTCACCAATCCGATTGAGGGCATGGACGTAGGCCGCTGTGCGGACAGAGATATTTTTTGTTTGGGCGATGTGCCAAATGGTTTCGGTTTCCTTGAGCATTGTCTGTTGGAGTTGCTGATCCACCTGGGCTTCGGTCCAATATTGGCCACTCCGATTTTGCACCCATTCAAAATAGCTGACGGTGACACCACCGGCATTCACCAAAATATCGGGGAAGACTGTAATTCCCTTCGCTTCTAGGATGGCATCGGCGGCAGAACTGACTGGCCCATTGGCCACTTCAAAAATATATTTGGCTTGAATTTGCTCGGCGTTGGTGGCGGTGATCTGGTTTTCTAGGGCAGCAGGTAAGAGCAGATCGACCTCTAGGGTTAGCAACTGGTCGTTGGTAATAATCTGATGCTCAATGATGTTACAAACACTGCCTTCACAATAGACAGCTTTTATCGCCCGACTAGCCTCTTTATGCTGGCGAATGCTGGCAATATCTAGCCCTTGAGCTGCATAGATGCCCCCTTGGGAATCACTGACGGCAACCACTTTATAGCCTGCTGTGGCCAGTAGCTCGGCAACCACTGCCCCAGCATTACCAAAGCCTTGGACAGCAACGGTGGTTTGCTCAGGAATTAAGCCGAGCTTTGGACAGAGGGCTTCAATGACGAAAAAAGCGCCCTTGCCCGTGGCGGTATCTCTGCCGATACTGCCGCCGATGGCGAGGGGTTTACCCGTTACAACTGACCGGATAATTCGGCGCTGGATGATGCTGTATTGATCCATCATCCAGCCCATGATCATCGGGTTGGTGTAAACGTCGGGGGCTAAGATATCAATATCGGGGCCAATAAAATCTGCGATCGCATCTATATAGCCTCGACTCAACCGCTCCAACTCCATCCTCGACAGAGACTTGGGATCAACGGTAATTCCGCCCTTACCGCCCCCAAAGGGCAAATTGAGCGCCGCACATTTGAAGGTCATCCAAAAGCTAAGGACTGCACCTCGTCCATTGAAACACCTGGATGATAGCGAACCCCACCCTTCGCCGGTCCACGGGAGTCATCGTAACGAACCCGATAGCCTTGAAAAATTTTGAGTTCACCATTATCCATACGCACCGGAATCGATACCCTGAGGAGGGCTTTAGGGTATTTGAGAGTTTCCAAGACATCTTCGGGCAGCTTGACATGGCCCAGAGCGGTGGTTAAGCGATGACTAGCGTCAAGGAATAACTGACCATTGGTCTTATCCAAACTATTTTTACCTGCAGATACAACTCGTCTTGATTATCTCTGTTCACTGCTGTTTTGCAGGCTGTTTAGCAGTCTTAGCCACCAAAGATCTAGCTGATCCTCACCAGCAGAGGCAGAGTTCAAATTTTAATGCTGGTCGCCAGCAGAGGCAAGGGAGGCTAGTGCTATGATAGATAAGGCTAAATTGCCTGCGGATGTGGCGGAATTGGTAGACGCGCTAGATTTAGGTTCTAGTACTGCAAGGTGTGAAGGTTCAAGTCCTTTCATCCGCATTAAAGGTAAGACCCTTCAAGAAGCTATCGGCCCTGGGTTAGCTTGGGTTTTTCAGGTTCTCTAGCAAGCCATGACAAGCATCTTGGAGCAGATCAATCACATAACTAAAAACCGGACGGTGCCCCCATAATAAGGGTCAGGCACCTCTCGATCAGTATATTCGGTGCAGTAGTCACAGATTAGGCGAATTTTCGAGACATAGGCCGGATCTGGGTTCATAGCCTGTAAGTCAGCATAATTTTGTCTATCCATGGCCAGAATTAGATCAAAATCCTTAAAATCTTCCGGCTGCACCTGACGACTTTTGCCCCTTAAAACAATGCTTTGCTTAAGGGCAGCAGCAGTCATCCGGCGATCAGGGGACGCATCAATATGATAATTACTGGTGCCAGCAGAGTCACAAACAATGGCTGGGGCGAGTGGATCTTGCTGAATCAAATGGTTCATGATCCCCTCCGCAGCAGGTGATCGACAAATATTCCCCAGACAGACAAACAGAAGTTTTTGAGACATATTGAGTAGAGCAAGGGCCACAAGTTGTTTCCGCTCATCAGTGTACTGCAACGTCCTGCTCAATCAACCGCCCCCCCCTTGCCCCCTTTTTAGGCTATTCTTCCTCAGAGATGTTTCTCTAATTGCTGGGCAATCGCTTTGTTTCCCATAGCCTTGACAGTAAAATAAGAGACTATGCTGAAGGTTGTTCCGGAAAAGCCCCAGCCCTCAGGGCTGATCAAAACTTCTAAGAACAGACCCTTCAGCCAGTTTGCTGAACAAAGGAGAAACCATTGCTAACGGACGCCTTTAATACATCAAAGTCAGAGGAAAATCTTTGCCGCAGCGCAAAAGCTCATGCCCGGTGGTGTCAGTTCGCCTGTGAGAGCATTTAAATCCGTTGGCGGTCAACCCATTGTCTTTGATCGAGTCAAGGGAGCCTATATTTGGGATGTTGATGGCAACCAATATATTGATTACGTCGGCACTTGGGGACCCGCAATTTGTGGACATGCCCATCCCGAAGTCTTGGCTGCCCTAGAAGTAGCGCTGGCAAAAGGTACCAGCTTTGGCGCTCCTTGCACCCTAGAAAATGTATTGGCCGAGATGGTGATTGACGCCGTGCCCAGTGTGGAAATGGTCCGATTTGTCAACTCTGGCACCGAGGCTTGCATGGCTGTCCTCAGGCTGATGCGGGCCTTTACGGGGCGAGAAAAGCTGATTAAGTTCGAAGGCTGCTATCACGGCCATGCTGATATGTTCTTAGTTAAGGCAGGATCGGGAGTAGCCACCTTAGGATTGCCTGATTCACCCGGCGTGCCGAAATCGGTCACCAGTCATACTTTGACTGCACCCTATAACGATTTGGAAGCGGTCCAAGCCTTATTCTCTCAGTATCCCGATCAGATTGCTGGAGTCATTCTGGAGCCTGTGGTTGGCAATGCTGGATTCATTCCACCGGATGGGGGCTTCCTCGCTGGTTTGCGGGAAATCACCAAGGAGCAGGGGGCTTTACTGGTTTTTGATGAGGTGATGACTGGGTTTCGAATTGCCTATGGGGGCGCTCAGGAGAAGTTCGGCATTATGCCAGATCTAACTACCCTAGGTAAGGTAATTGGCGGCGGTCTGCCGGTGGGAGCCTATGGCGGCCGGCGAGATATTATGACGATGGTGGCCCCCGCAGGGCCTGTATACCAAGCTGGTACGCTCTCGGGTAATCCCTTGGCGATGACCGCTGGCATCAAAACCCTAGAGTTGCTGAGACGTTCTGGCACCTATGAGCAACTTGATCAAATTACAGGTAAGCTGATTTCTGGATTATTAAGAATCGCTCAAGAAGCCGGTCATGAGGTCTGTGGTGGCCATATAAACGGTATGTTTGGCATGTTCTTTACCCCGGGGCCAGTGCATAACTACGAGGATGCTAAAGCAGCGGATGCTGGTAAATTTGCCAAGTTCCATCACGGCATGTTAGAGCATGGGATCTATCTGGCGCCCTCTCAGTTCGAGGCAGGTTTTACTTCTTTGGCCCATACTGAGGCAGATATCAACCAAACTTTGGCGGCGGCTAAGGCTGTTCTGACCAATCTTTAAGCCTTTTTGAGGCCCAAAATCCAAAAAATCCTCCGCTCTACCTCCACCAATTGTCCAGAAATGCTCATGCTGGACATTGTCTGAGTAGACAGACTGCGGTGCAATTGAGCTAACACCTCTAGCTCTCTGGCCATTAGGCAAATCTCTAAGTCTTCTAAATACAGGCTTTCGAGCACATGATTTAAATCAGACTTTTCATCGGCAGTGATGGCTGCACCGCAAGCGACCAAAGACTTCAGTTCGTTTTTATGCTGGGCAAGTAGTTTGCGAATGTAATAGCAGGTGGTGGAGGTGACATTATTAGAGATTTGGGCAACAGAAGATATCGGGGTGTCTGTGTAGGTAGAAAGCATTGTCATCGTCTCTAACGTCTTTTGGTAATGATGTTGGGTTGGGGCAGATTTTGGATGATCTTAAAGATCTAATTTTGATCAAGAGTTTGCCAAAAGACGAGGGCGTTGAGAACCTCGGCCCGACCTAATATAAACTTGCAAATATTGGGGGTTGCTGATTGACAGTCAGGTTCGATTACTTCGAATTGATCACCGCTTAAGCAACTGAAGAAGCCAGCTATTACCCCGGCATAGAAGGCGCAGTCAGGCTGACTGAGATCTTTTTTTAAGGCCTGTTCTTGAGTGCTAATGACCTCTAGGACGATATAAGCGTCAGCGCTACGGCGTGGATCGAGAAAGATTTCGCCATACTGTGCTAGATAGGATTTTGCCCACCAATCAGTTAGGGCAAGAAGGCTATTTTGGGGGGGGTGTCGTCGGTCGGGTGGGGTTTAAGGCGATGAATTGCTGATATTCTCGCTGACCGATTTCTTTGCCAAATTGATAGGTTTGGCTAGCCGTCATCCCTTGGGGAATCATTACCCCGATGGCGCTTTGAGCACATTGATTGACATATTCATCTAGAGTTTTGCGCTCAAGGAGGCGATTGAGTTGGCAAGCCAAGCCGTTGAGCTCTAGTAACTGATGGGCGTAATCCTCTTGATTGCCATTGATCGAAAACAGAAAGCTCTGATCAAGAAGGGGCAAAAGGGTATGGGTAAGCCCTCTGGTTGCTGGTTGTAGCGATGTGATCGGCATGGCGGGTAGTCCTTTACAAAGCAGATAAGTCAGGTTGCCTGGATAATCTGTCAATCTAATGTCTATCTAAGCCAGCCAGCAAGGATGCTGTGCTTGGTTATTTCTAAGATATGCAGAGTTTGTAAAGGAAAGGGGGAGTACTTCGGGAAGAAATCGGGAAATCCTAGACCAGGGATTGGAGTCGATACCCCACACCCCGCACAGTTTGAATAAGGGCGGCGGGTGCCCCTGCTGCGGTTAGTTTCTGACGCAGCCCTTTGATATGGGCCTTGACGGTTTCTTCGCCTGGGGGATCCTCTAGATCCCAGAGATTGCTGATGATCACTCGACGACTCAGGACCCTGAGACCGCTGCGCAGAAAGAGTTCTAAGAGGGAAAATTCCTTGGGGGTGAGGTTGATGGGTTGATGGGCATAGGTGACCTCGTGGTTGGCGGGATGTAATTGCAGCTCACCCCAGCTCAAAATGGTGGTGGGGACAACTTGTCCGCGCCGGAGCGCCGCTCGAATTCTGGCTAATAATTCGGGCAGATCGACGGGTTTAATCAAATAATCATCGGCTCCAGCGTCTAGGCCCATTATTTTATCGGTGCTGGTATCACGGGCTGTGAGCATCAAGATGGGGACCGTAAAACCATTTGCTCGGATCCGTTGACATAACTGGATGCCATCGAGTTTGGGCAGCATATAGTCTAACAAGATGACACTATATTCTTGTTCGGTGGCTTGATACCAACCGGCTTCACCGTCGTGGGCAACATCGACGATATAGCCCGAATCTTCTAGGGCCTCAGCGATGACTGCGGCCAGGGGAAAGTCATCTTCCACTAACAAGAGTCTCATGGCCGATCTCCTTTATGAGGGGTAAGAGGTGAGCTGGGGATGCTGCTTGAGGGCTGGCTTGGGTAAGCAGACGGTGAAGGTGGTGCCTTGGCCTTCGTTACTGGTAAAGGTGATCTGACCTTATGGAGATCAACGGATTTTTGACAATCGCTAACCCGAGACCGGAGCCTTCTATTTGGCCAACATTATCGCCGCGATGGAAGGTTTCGAAGAGCTGAGCTTGGTTTTGAGCAGGAATGCCAATGCCGCGATCGCAAATCTCCAATTCAACCCCTCTCTGGCAACTGGTGGATCAGGACCTTGATGGGTTGGTCAGCGGGGGAATATTTGAGGGCATTGGTGATCAAGTTGGTCAAAATAGAGCCCAATAACTGCGGATCGAGATAGACCTCTGCGCTGCTGCCAATATAGGTATAGTCAAGCCGAGGTTGCCCCTCATGGGTAGTTTGATGGGTGTCGAGGATGCGATCGCAGATCCCTCGCAAATCAATCCATTCCGGTTTAAACTCCAGCTCTTGGGCCTCAATCCTCGCAATATCCAAAACATCCGATAACATTTTCTTCAGCGACTGGGCACTGGCCTGAATCCGTTGAATATTGCGGAGGCGCTTGGGATCTGCCCCCTCTGGCTCAGAATTTTTCTAAGATCTGAGCTGCCATCAAAATCACACTCAAGGGCGTTCGAAATTCATGGGACGCCATTGAAAAGAAACGCAGCTTCAATTCACTCATTTCCTTCTCATGTTCTAGGGCACATTGCATGGCCTCCACCCGGAGGCGCTCCGTCATATCACGGGCATGCACCACAATACGCACCAAACCCGTGGCATCGGTAAATTGCTGAGCAAGCGCTTCAAACACAGACCAGTCGCCCTGGATATTTTGCCACCGCCACTCCATTGATAGAGTCTGATGGGGCTGGGTTAGTACCTCTTGGAGCAGTTGGATGGCCTTACTTTGATCCTCAGCATGGAGCCATTGGGTCAGGGGCTGTCCCGTCCAGACCCTCGGCAGATAGCCCAAATTACGCTCTAAGGAAGGACTGACATAATGCATAATGCCTTGTTCATCCAACAACAAAATCAGATCCGAGATATTTTCAATCAACGCTCGGAACCGATTTTCGCTCTGGCGCAGAGCTGCTTCCGCCAAAAGCCGTTCTTGCACTTGCTGCTCAAGATTGACCTTGGCGGCTGTGAGTTGGGCTGTGCGTTGGTTGACCCGCGACTCTAGCTCAGCATTGAGAATTTCTACCTCAGCCTTAGCGGCTTGTACTTGCAGTTGATTACGAACCCGTGCTGCCACCTCTGCCATTTCAAAGGGTTTGGTAATATAATCCACGCCACCAGCGGCAAAGGCCTTCACCTTATCCAGGGTGCTATTTAAGGCACTAATAAAAATAATCGGAATCGCACAGGTCCGCGGATTTTGTTGGAGCTGCTGGCAAATTTCATAGCCGGAATAATCCGGCAGCAGAATATCTAACAAAATCAAATGGGGCAGCACTGCCTCAATACTGCGCAGGGCGATCGCACCCGTAATGGCTCGGCGCACCTTATAGTCATAGGCCGCCAACATCCCCGATAACACCTTGAGATTATCGAGGTTATCATCCACGATCAAAATATTGGGACTCTTCAGTACAGTCATCTATCGATCTAATTCACCCTTGAGTAATAACACTGCCTGACAAGCCTCCGTAATTTTGTCGAACTGAAAATTTTGAGCCAGTTCTGTGAGAGCTTGCCCTAGCTCTGGCTCTGGCAACTCCAGCTCAGTCATTAACTCCTCCACCCGCTCTGTATCTAGCTCAAGGGCAGCCTGCATCAGCATCAATAACTCTGGCACGGGTAGCTGAGACAACTGCCCTAAGGCTTGTGCAGGATTCAATGCCTCAGTAGCCGGCCCTAAGAGGTTAGTCTCTGCTAAGGGCTGAGACTCATATAGATAGTTCAATGTCTAAATGCTGAGCCAACTGCTCGAGTAGCGCTGTTTGCCGAAAGGGTTTACAGAGAAAACCATCACATCCAGCCTGCTGTGACTCCTGTTGGGTATCCTCAAACACACTAGCGGTCAAGGCCAGAATTATGGTTCTGGGGCAGGGTGCATCGGTTGCCAAGGAACGGCGTTGGGCTTCGACTTGCCGAATTTGTTGGGTAGCTTGATAGCCATTCAGAATGGGCATATGCCAATCCATCAAAATTAAATGGGGCTGCCAAGCTTGCCAGACCAAGAGGGCAGCCTGACCATCATTGACGGCTTGCACCTGAAAGCCGATCGCCTGCAAGAGACAGAGGATCAGTTGTTGATTATCCAACTGATCCTCAACCACCAGAATCCGAATTTCGGGTTGCCTAGCAGCCAAACCCACCACCACCTGACGATCAGAATAATCCGGTAAAACTCTTTGATCAGCGCTGCCAGAAATCGCCACCGGCACTTCCACCGTCACCGTCGTGCCCTGCCCCCGTTGACTGGTGATCCGAATCTCTCCATCCATCAGTTGCAAATATTGCCGACAAATTGCCAAACCCAAGCCAGTGCCCTCGCCAGCCTCTCGACCGGCAGTGGTTTGGGTAAAGACATTAAACAAGTCCGCTAGCTCTGCTTCGACAATCCCCACACCACTGTCCTCAAGGGTAAATTTCAGCAGTAGCCGATTTTCTGGCCCAGATAGGGGTTGGCCGGTGACGGCCAACCGAATATGGCCAACCTTGGTAAACTTGGTAGCGTTACTCAATAGATTAATCAACACTTGGCGTAAGCGTGTGGCATCGGCATAGACGACCAAGGGCAGATCTTCGGCGAGGTCAAAGCTCAAGGACAGGTTGCGGGACTCCGCCTTGAGCTTAAACATGTCATACAAATTATTGAGTAAATAAGGCAGATTAAAATTCTGCAAATTGAGGCTGGCAAAGCCAGCCTCAATTTTGGACATTTCCAGCACATCATTGATCAAGGTGAGCAAATGGGAGCCACTGCGGTTGATAGTATGCAGGCTGTTTTTTTGCTTCAGGGTAAGGTTGTGATCTCGGGCCAGAAGTTGGCTATACCCCAAAATGGCATTGAGAGGGGTGCGTAGTTCATGGCTCATATTTGCCAGAAAAGCCCCCTTGGCCTGATTGGCAGCATCGGCGTTCTCCTTGGCTTGGCGGAGCTGTTGCAACAATTCTGCCTGTTGAAGGGCAACCCCCAACTGTTCGCTCACCCTGGTCAATAGACTCAGATCACTTTGATCCCAAGGACGGCAGTTGCTATGGTGATAGGCAGCCAGCAGCCCCCAGAGGCTAGTGCCCACAAAGACGGGCACCACCATAAAGGCTTTGATTTGTAAGCTCTCTAATTTTTGGATATGGCAATCGCTATACCCCTGCTGATAAATATCTGTTACCAAGCTGGTGCCATGGTGGCGATAGCGACCGCCCTCAGTTTCTTGTAAATAAGTATCGATCCAGGGTCTATACTGGCTAGCTGCCTTGAGCGAGATGTGCTGAGGCGAGAAGGCTTCAAAAACAAATTCCCCAGACCAGTCAGGGAAAAAACGATAGACAACGACGTGATCGCATCCCAAGGACCGCCGCACCTCTTGGGTCGTGGCCTCAAAAATATGATCAATATCTAAACTTTGGCGGATATGCTGAATAATTTGGGCAATATCGCGTTCATATTCAGCCTCACGAATTTGTCGTTCGCTCTGGACCGTTAAGGTATTCAGCGCCCATTGTAATTCTGCTGCCTGTTGGCAACTACGCTCTAACAATTCGGCTTGTTGTAAGGCCATACTCAGCTGATCGGCCAGCTTTTGCAAAAATTCAACCTCTGAAACTTGCCAAACCCGTGGACGGTCGCATTGATGAATGCAGAGCAGCCCCCAAAGCTGCTGGCCCTGCAACAGGGGCAGCACCAGATTAGCCCGGACTTGAAAACGGGCCAAGATATCAATATGGCACTTGCTTAGGTTGGCCTGATCGATATCGGCGATCGCCAAGACTCGGCCCATCTGGTATCGAGTCGAAAAATTATGACCAAAGCAGTCATCTCGAACCTTAGCCGCCAGAGCAGAATCAAACTCTGGCAACACCTTCTCAGCGACAAACTTACCCTCCCTATAACCCCTATCGGCATCAAGCTGAAAAATAGCAACCCGATCAGCCCCCAGTAATTCCTGAACCCGATCAACGGCAGTCTGAAAAATGACTTGGGTCTCTAGGCTTTGGCGAATTTCATTCGTCAACTCTCCTAGCAAGCGCATTTGCTCTAGCTTTGCTTCAAGCGCATGGTCACAACTTGCTAAACCCTTCACAGGATCTTCTGGGTGAGAGAGCTGCGGTAGGGCTGGATCGCAGTCAGCCATCACGACACACTAGGTCCATCTTGCGCTTATGCAGCTTAGGGTACCCAATCTCAGTCCAGAACTGTGGCTGTCTTAGTCAAGAATTGTGCCATCGGGCATAATCACCCGCTCTAAGGTGGCATGTTGCAAATTTACATCGGTCAAGTCAGCCCCTGTTAAATTGGTGCCGCGCAAGATCGCCCAACTTAAATTAGCCCCCTTTAGGTTGGCCCCTGCCAAATCAGAGCCTTGCAGCTTAGCCCCTTGCAAATTGGCCCCCTGCAAATTGGCATGGCGCAACTGAGCGCCATCTAAGTTGGCATGGCCCAACCCTGCCTTACTCAGATTACTCCAGACAAGATTGGCATCATGTAAATCCGCTAGAGTGAGATTTTACCCCCCGATAACAAGGCTTCCTTGAGGTTAAGGCCCGCAAAATCTCGACTGCCTGCCTCATATTGGGCAATCACTTGGGCCACAAGGGCGGCGGTCTGTGAATCCATCTCTGAGGGGGGGGAGGCAGCTGTCGGTGCTGCAGCTGTCGGCGCAGCTGTGGAATCCATCGGCTGCAGGGCCATCTCTTCCATCCAGAAGGGAAGCTCTCGACCGACTTGTTGGCCATAGACTGTTACACTGCTAATCCCTTCGGGTTGCAACTGATTCAGGCGTTGTTTAATTAAGGGCAGAATTTGTTGTTGATCAGGAACAGTCTGAGACTCAATGCTCAGCTTAATTCCAGGAGCTTTAATTTCGATCTCTACAACCTGACTACGATGGAGATGCAAGACTTGGTTAAGAATCTTACTTAAGGCGGCTTGATCACCCTGCTGGGCTAACCATTCAAGTTGGTGATCAACAAAAGGGGGAGGATTGACTGCCTTGAAATTGGCTGGATCTGCCTGATTTTGGGCAACCTTGTCCCTAGGATAGGGGGCAACAATGGCAGGGTGGTTCTGCTGTGCATTCCCTAACGAATCGATATTCATATTTTCTATGCCATTATTCTGAAGACTAAGCGCAAAAACACCCCCCTGACTTGATCTGTTCTGTCTATGCTTGGGTCATGGGTTTGGGCCATGGGACAGAAGAGGGTCCCTTGGATATCGGCCAAGATAACATGTTTTTAGGGTTTGTGCGACAGCAATCCCTCCGTAAGAATCCCGCTGTCGTAATCCTGCGGCAAGTCTGGCGGGCCTAGCCCTTGGCTGCTTTAGCCGCTAGGGGAAGGAGTTGTCTACGCATCGGATCCAGAATTGGACAAGGGGGTTGAGAGGTTAATCGATCTCGATGTTGCCAATCAAACCAGTGCCAATTGTAGGGTGCTCGCTGGGCAGCAGAGAGCCACAATAATCGCTTCGCACGGGTCATGGCGACATATAATAGCCGGTACTCCTCGGCAATTTTCAGTTCCCTGGCCCGTTGCCAGGCTTGTTCTAGGGTGGGTAAGGGAGAAATACCATGCACCTGAGCGCGAATTTGGGCGCGGGCAACATCTGCTAAGTTGAAATCCCCTAAAAATTGACTGGCGGCAGGCACCCGTAATTGCCCTGGCATGACGTCATTGTGCAAAAAGGGTAAAAATACATAGTCCCAATCTAGGCCCTTGGCTTTATGCATAGTGATGATGGTGAGCTGGCCAGGCTGTAAATACTGTTGTTCAACATCCTCCACGAGGACGGGTTCAAACTGTTCAGTTGTGATCAGCTCTTGCAGGATAGCTAGACTGCTGCTCATCGTCAGTACCCCTTGATTTGTTGGGCTAGACGAGCCGAGAGTTTATCGGCTGTGGCTAGTTCTGCTGCCCCATACTGGAGGGCTAGGGCTAAGAAGGAAATGACCTGATAATGGGGAAGTTCCCAGCGTGCCCGTAAGAGCTGACAACAGAAGATACGAGCCTGCTGTACAGGTTCTGGCTGGGGCGGATCTAAGGGACTGGATAGAGAAATTTTTCAGGTTGACTGGCAAGGGAATGGACCGCTTGGGCTGGAATGCATTGGCGATCAACCAAAATTTGCAGGGCCCCTTTTAGGGCCTCGGTTGAATGGGGATAGGCCAAAAATTGCAACAGATGCAAGAGTTCTAAGGGCACTCGATTTTGGCGGCTGCTGTTGCCGACATCTAATATATCGATACCCTGGGCGCTTAGATCGATGGCTAGGCCATAATGCTCTGGCCGGCTGAGCAGCTCGGCAATAAAGCTCCCCTGTTTGTTTTCTCGCACGAGTACAGCGGCGCTTGCTTGGGGATTGTGAGTCAGTAAGGTTAGGACTCTGTGACCGATGCGTTCGACGGTTTCATACACATCGGTGGGTGTTTCTATTTCTAGGCCTTGTCCTTCGGGTGGGGGATTGGCATTGCTTTGCGGATCATGGGCAGCCACGGGCAAGATGGTTTGTGGCGCAAAGGGTTGTTCCTCTCCGGCGGGGCCGGCATTGTTGACCCAGGCTAGCATCCAGTTGGCGGCTGCGATGATCACCGCAGTGCTGCGACCCGCTTGGTTCATGGTTGCCAATCGATTTTGCCTTTGACTAAGGGCACAAAATTGACGAAAAAAGCTCGGATCTGCTGGCGTGAAGGTGGAGTTGATGGCTTGATTAGAATCTCCCACCCGCACGAGATTGGGACGATGGGGGGCTTGATCGGTGCTGGCTAATGAGTTGAGGAGGCGAAACTGCAAGGGGGTGGAATCTTGGGCTTCATCTTCAAAGACGGCCAAGATTTGCGATCGCCAAAGCTGGAGCGCCTCTGGGTTCTCTAGAACGCGCAGGGCGGCTAAAATCATATCGTCGTAATCAATATAGTGGTGGCGTTGGAGGAGCTGCTGATAGGATTGGTAGAGACCCGCTGCGATCGCAAATACAGGCAGCGAATCGGTCTGTCCTTCAGCTAGGGCTAATAATTTTTGGGGACTGAGATCCGAGCTTTTGGCTTCACGAATCACAATCGTCGCTAAACTGGGCAAGCAATCCGAGCGTAACACCGACTGACGGCGCAATCGTTCAGTTTCTTCACCATCAAACTCACCCCCCACTAATAATTGTTGATAGAGGTCAGGATTCTGCTCAATCCATTGATCCACCGCTTGACGCAGCAACCGATGATGGCGGTTAGGCGTAATCAACGTCACCTGCTCTAGGTGAAGCCCTGAGAGCTGGGGATGACGGCTGGCAATATTGAGGGCTAGCCCATGCAAGGTCTGAACGGTAAATCCAGCCTGGGGTAGACAGAGCTTGCGTAAATGCTGCCGAATCTGATGTTTAAGATGGCTGGCCGCTGAGCGTGTAAAGGTCACCACAATCAACTGCTTCACGGGCCCCGGGAGTGGCTCACTCCTAACCTGCCGACCTAAGGTCAAGGCCACCGCCACCGCCATGCCATAAGATTTACCGGCTCCGGGAACCGCAGAGACCGCTAAGGGGCCTTGCTGCCAATCGGCCAGTTCTTGTTGACCTGGCCGTAAAGACGCTCTCAGTTCTGCCAATCGCTGCGCTAATTCCATCACCAGATTTTATAAGATAAAGAGATAAGATTCAGCAGCAGTCACAAACCCTGAGCAAGGTTCAGTTCTGAGCAAGGTTCAGTATAAACACGCAAGTGTTTGCCGTTGACCCTCGCTAAAATGCTTGTTAGCAAGGAAAATTAATCATCAATCATTTTTTACTATTTTTTGGGAAAAAGATAAGTTTTTCGCCTAGAATTTCACCAGTGATTCTCTGCTTCCCTCTTTCTCTACAATTTTCATTGCTTTTTAGCTGCCCCTTGAGACTATGCTGGCTCTGCCACGTTCGACCTTATCTCCGTCACAACTTGCTGTTGATCCTCAAGGGTTTGAACTCTGGTATCAGCCAGTTTATGAGTTCGCCTCTGGCCAGGTTCTTCATAATGAAGTGTTGCTGCGTTGGCGAGATCAAGGCGGTAAGCTCCAACGTCCCAAGCAGTTTATGCCCTTGATTATTCAGGCCCAAGCCAGCCAATGGCTTGATCGGTATGTGATTGAGCAAACCATTAGCCAATTACGTCAACGACCTGAACTGAAACTTTCCATCAACCTATCGTCATCCATTATTCAAGATCGCTTTATTGCTGAGAATATCTACGACTTATTAGAGCAGGAGCAGGTTCACCCTCATCAGTTGAACTTTGAGATCTCTGAAATTAGTCTGGCCCAGAACTTTGATAATGCTGTTTCCCTGGTCCATGACCTTAAGGATTTAGGCTGCACCGTCATGCTTGACGATTTTGCCAATCGTTATCTGACTTTTTTGCAATGGGAAAAGCTGGAATTAGATGCTATTAAGCTGGATGCCAGTTTAATCCAGAACTTAGGGGGTGATTGTTCCCAACTGCGATTGGTCCAGTCCATTATTGATGCCAGTTCTGACTTAGGACAACGGGCGATCGCAAAATCTGTAGATGGCTATTTTACCTCTCGCCAACTCTTTAATCTCAGCTTTAAATCTGCTCAAGGCTATCATTTTAAACCCCCGAGCAATCAACCTTGGCTCAAGGGCAAAGTTGAAATTCTGGGCGTTGCCATCGACAACTTAACCCAAGCAGAGCTCCTTCATGACTTAACCTCTGGCATCATCTTTACCCCCAATGTCGATCACCTGATGAACCTTCGGCATGATTCTGACTTTCATCAGGCCTACGATATCGCCGACTATAAAATTTGTGACAGTCAGATCCTATATTTTTCCTCTCATATTTTAGGATCACCCCTGCAAGAAAAAATTTCCGGTTCAGATTTATTTCCTGCCTTTTACCACCATCACAAAGACAATCCTGACATTAAAATCTTTCTCTTAGGGGCAGCACCGGGCATCGCCGCTCAAGCCCAGAAAAATATCAACACTGCCATAGGCAGAGAAATTGTCGTGGGCAGTTATTCACCCAGCTTTGACTTCGATCAAAACTGCCAAGAATCTGCTGAAATCATAGAACGAATTCGGCGATCGGGGGCAACGGTGCTCGCCATTGGCGTGGGTTCTCCCAAACAAGAACGCTGGATTCACCACTATCGAGAGCAACTGCTGGACTCAATCAAAATTATTTTTGCCATTGGTGGCACCCTTGACTTTGAAGCAGGTGCCAAAAAACGGGCACCTCAACTGATCAGTAACCTCGGCATAGAATGGTTATTCCGGTTGGCCAGTGAACCTCGCCGTTTATGGAAACGATATTTAATTAACGACCTCCCCTTTCTCTGGTTGATGCTCAATCAAAAACTACAAGACTGAACATCGCCCCCTTCATTATCTCGCCCCCTTGCGCTGCTCCACAGGTCACGCCATGATCAAGGGTAGAGACGTTAACCTCATCCTTGTCATGGCCCCCGACCCACAACATCGCTTGATGCTCCAAATTCTGATTGACTCTGCCTGGGTTGATCATCACTTGAGCCATCCAGAAGTTGCTTACCTCCAGAAGGTCTTAGAGCGATATCACCTCTCTCAAGATCCCGAACTACAAGCTCTATTAACCACTGCTGTTCCCCTAGAGCAGACAGAAAGATGGATCATCGCATTTTTTCAGCAAGTATCTAATCCTGAACGCCTCAAACTCTTAGCCACCATGGGTCAACTCTTAATAGCTGATGACGAGGTTTCTGATCTAGAACATGACCTGATCGATGCATATCATACCTTGATGGCTCAGATTCCTGATCACCCTGACTATCCCGAGCAAGTGACCCATGTGATCCAAACCATTGGTCAATATGTTAGGCAAGCATTACAAGGACTCGTCAAACTAACCTCAGAATAATGCCTTCTCATTACCTCATCCACATGACCATTCACTACCGAGAAAGACGCTCAGAAAGCATATAGGGTTTTGGATCAATGGCCTTCTGATGCCGCAAAATTGTGTAGTGCAAATGAACTCCGGAAGAACGGCCCGTGCTGCCCATATAGCCAATGAGTTGACCCCGCTGCACTTTAGCCTTAGGCGTAACCGCTAGCTTCGATAGATGTGCATAGAGGGTTTCATAGCCATTCCTATGCTTAAGAATGACATGATAGCCATAGCCGCCATCGTATCCTGCATACGCCACGGCACCCTTGGCCGTGGCATAAATGGGTTGGCCATATTCGCCCAGTAAGTCAATACCATTATGGATCTCAGGTGGACCGCCAAAGGGCCCAGGGCGGAGACCAAAATCAGAGGAAATGGGTGATAATCCTTTAGTGGGCTTGCCTTGAGGCTGAGCAGCGTAGCGATCGGCCTCTTGCTGAAGGGTTTTTTCTAAAGCGGGCTTCACCTGCTGCTGAAGGCGGGAGTTGAGCAGAGGCAGCCGAGCTTTGGCCTCCTTTAACTGCTGCTGAGTGATATTCAGCTTGGTTGGTGCCTTGGGCTTAATGAGAATTCCGCCCTTACCACCTGGCACTGAGGGTTGAGAAGCTTGACTCGGTTTGGCGGGTAAACCCGCCCGTTGGCGGAGCTGATCAACCTCTGCATCTAATTCTTCTAATTCCTGTAATACTTCCGCTGCAGAGGCCGAGAGTTGACTTTGATTTTGGTGAAGAGTATAGAGGGCTGAGCCCGCCCAACCCAAAGGTATTGCCATTAATCCCGACAAGCCCAATAACAAGGGCAAGGGCCTGATCGATACTTTAATCGACTGCTGCCCCCTCAGGGTAATCAGAACTTTCAGTCGCTTTGGTACAGGGAAGGAAAAACTCATACATACCTATTACAAGGAATTTGTAACAGATTCTATCAAACTCTGCGTACAATGTTAAATTTTCCTTAAATAACGGCCGAACTTGCTAAGTCTTGAAGAATAGGGTCAGGAACAGTCCTGTGCAGCTTTTTGCAACTCTTCCCCGCCTCGGGAATGTAGCAACCATACCTTGCACTAGGTCACTTGGCACAAAATGATCCCGACTGCCGTTGTGCCAGAATCGTCCTTAAGGGTGGCCGACCTGTTAAGACCAATCGCCAATCTGCCCATAGGCTGTAGATCCAATCTGCTAAGGGACCAATTAAAGGCCAAGCAGTGATGGCATAAACCCAACCTAAGCCTAAAATCTCGTAGACTTGCCGAAACACTGGCACCCCAACTAAAACAGTGCCATCGGGCAAAATGCCATGAATTCGACCCATCGCTGTGGCAAAGTCAATGCCTCCTTTTGCTTCTTCAAGAGCATAGTCTGGAGTCGTGATATCTACAAAGGCCACTAAACCTCGGCCTCGATCTCGTCTTTGCAAAAAATCGACTTCTCGCAAACAAAGAGGACAGGCCCCATCGTAGAGCAGCTTAATCTGCCAAGGGGCTGGCGTTACTAAGATAGAAGCAGCGGGGTGGGGTTGGCATTGAGAGTCGCCAGCAAGTTGAGGGTCGTCAGTGAGCATGGATGTTGCCGATCTTGGGGTCTCTATTTTTGACTATAGCTCGATTCTGTCTGGCTGAGTTTATGAAGGAGAAGCCTCCTGAGGTCACGTTATTGCTACCTAAATAACCATTTCTTTCAGGGCTGTTTCTAGGAGTTGGGTGACTTCTTCAATCGCTTGCTTGGCATGACGACGGCTGGTTTGGTAGGTGGGCCAGCGATCGCTAATTGAGATGGGCTCCCCAATCGTCATATGGACCGATTGTCTACCCAAGGATGGGGGTTGATGAGGGTCTCCCCCTCGCATATAAGTGATCACCTTCCAGAGAATAATAATGATCTCAGCAAAGCGATCCGCCGTTGGCTTTGTCAAAATATAGTTGCCACTCACCATCGTCAACCGCTCAACCAGCCGCATATGTCCAATGCGTAAACTGGCCTCTTGAGCTAACCAATTTGCCATCCCTCTTTCTAGGGGTGTCAGTTGATCAAGATCTTGACGATAAATCCGATCAAACCCAGCTTGTTCTAGACGACGACAGCGATCGACAAATTCGCCCTTAGGATGCAAACCAAAATATTGTTCGGCAACTTGAAGGGCATTGTTTAATTGCACTCGCAATCGAGCAGCAAGTTGTAGATTCTTGGCTGGCCAAGAGGCTGTCTCTGCTGTTTGGATAGCGGCGACGGGGTTCGCCTCTGAGTGTTCTGTGTGGGTTAATGGTAATAGCGGCTATAGAAACTTTCCATATCTGTTAATAACTTTTCCGCCACCCTCAACACACGTCCATAGAGCTGATCAGCCTGGGGGTCCTTGAGTAGTCCAGGCAGTGGCTCTGCGTTGACGGCCAGACCTAGATCCGTCTCTAGGTCTTGGATCAGATTGGTTAAGGCGGTCCAAGGCGGGGAAACATATCGATATTGAATGCCAATCGGCAGAATATATACGGAGGCAGTTCGTTTTGCCTTATGCAAATCCTCGGCACACCAAAACCCTAGTTGGCTAACTCCTGGCTCTAAGGGACTAACAATTTCGTTATGCTCATTGGTGCCTCCTTCGGGGGCCACAGCAATGGGGTAAGGGCTATGGGCAAATAAATGGCGGGCGGCGCGTAATCCTAATCGATCAGCCTTGCCCCTGAGGATGGGTGTACCGCCAAGGCGGGGAAATAACCAAGTGACAATGCCTCCTGCCCAAAGAGGAATGCCGCGATCATAGATGAAATGGCTATAGGTGGGCCGATTGAATCGACGCTTACCTTGACGAGCGGCTTGGGGAAGCAACCGCCACAGCAAGTAGGACATGGAGAAGGGATCCTTGGTGCTGGGGTGGCGAAAGGCCATTAAGAAGCGGGCATCTCCTGCCTGGAAGTCGTGATAGAGATTGATTAAAGTGTCGAGATTGTCAGCCTGAACCGAAGCGATTGATAATTTCCAAGGCATCCATAGGGGCAACAAGGCACGCACTATCTTGATCACCCAGGGACTGATGCACTGAGGGATGAAAGCTAAGGGGGGTTGTGCTTGAGGAACAAACTGAGGCAAAGGAACAGACTCCGAACCCGAAACTATATCGCTGTATCCTTAAGAGAATAACGTGTTTGTTGCTGGATTTAGAGAGGTTTAACATGACCCTGGGGGAAATTAGACGACCACAAACGGCGGTTGTTTTAGCCATGAGTGCCGATGGCAAAATTGCAGATATTGCCTATTCATCGCCCAATTTTGGCTCCTCCACTGAAGATTATGTGTTTCTAGAGCAACAGGTGGCTGCGGCTGATGCTGTGTTAGCAGGCGCAACAACCCTACGGGCTGGCGGGACAGCGATGCGGGTCCAAAACCCTGATTTGATTGCTGATCGACTTCGACGGGGTAAACCTGAGCAACCTGCCCAGATTGTTTGCTCACGCTCGGGACAGATAGACCCTACTCTCAAGTTTTTTAAACAAGCGGTTCCCCATTGGTTAGTCACTGGTGCCATGGGCGCAGAACCCTGGCAAGATAAAACTCATTTTGAGCAGATTTTTGTCCATGAAACGCCTGATCATCAGTTGGACTGGTTGAAGGTTTTCCAAGACTTAGGCGATTTAGGCATTGAGACAATAGCGGTGTTAGGGGGGGGGTGAAGTGGTGGCCTCTCTATTAGCAGCTCATCTTATTGATGAGCTTTTTTTGACTGTTTGCCCCCTGTTGTTGGGAGGGGCGGCAGCGCCGACACCTGTGGGTGGGAAGGGCTGGTTGCAGCAAGAGGCTCCTCACCTGAACTTGATATCTGTCAGGCAGGTGAACCATGAGGTTTTTTTGCACTACCGCTGTTCTTGGTGAAGGAATCAGGGGGGACCGGTGTCAATCGGCTAGCATTCTGCAGGAAACTAGCACAAATACCTAATGATTGACGATGACAACCTATTGTTAATGAGTTTTCCCTTGTCAACTGCAACAGACCGTCAGACACTGGAAGTAAGAGGTGATTGGCAGTGAAGGGGTCATTGAAATGAAAAGAGTTTTGGCAATCATTTTGGGCGGGGGCGCAGGCACTCGACTCTATCCCTTGACGAAGCCAAGGGCGAAGCCGGCGGTGTCTTTGGCAGGTAAGTATCGCCTGATTGATATTCCTGTCAGTAATTGTATTAACTCCGAGATCAACAAGATCTATGTGATGACGCAATTTAATTCAGCGTCTTTAAATCGCCATGTTTCTCAAACCTATAATTTTTCTAGTTTCAGTGATGGTTTTGTCGAGGTGCTAGCGGCACAACAAACCCCCTGAAAATCCGAATTGGTTTCAAGGCACGGCAGATGCAGTCCGGCAATATCTCTGGTTGCTGTCAGAATGGCCGGAGGTGGATGAGTTTTTGATTTTATCTGGCGATCATCTGTATCGGATGGATTATCGGGTGTTTATCGAACGTCACCGTCAAACCAATGCAGATATTACCTTGTCGGTGCTCCCCATTGATTACAGTCGCGCCTCTAGTTTTGGCTTGATGAAGGTTGATGCTTCTGGCCGCGTGGTTGATTTTAGTGAAAAACCAGAGGGCGCTGCCTTAGAGGCTATGAAGGTGGATACCACGACCCTTGGTCTGTCGCCTGCAGAGGCGCAGCAGAAGCCCTTTATTGCTTCCATGGGTATCTATGTCTTTAAGAGGCAAGTGCTGATTGATCTACTCAAGGGGATGCCAGAGTCTACGGATTTTGGTAGCGAGATTATTCCTGGATCGGCTCAGGACTATAATGTTCAAGCCTATCTCTTTAATGATTATTGGGAAGATATTGGTACGATTGAAGCCTTTTTTGAGGCGAATTTGGCCCTGACTCAGCAACCTCAACCTCCCTTCAGTTTTTATGATGAGGAAGCACCGATTTATACGCGATCGCGATATTTACCTCCCAGCAAATTACTCGACTGCCATGTGACGGAATCAATTATCGGGGAGGGCTGTATCCTCAAGAATTGCCAGATCAATCATTCTGTCTTAGGGGTGCGATCTAGAATTGAAACTGGTTGTACCATCGACGAGAGCCTGCTGATGGGTGCGGATTATTATCAGCCCTTTGCAGAGCGAGCGGTGGGAATCGAAGACAGTAAGGTACCCTTAGGTATTGGAGAAAACACCCAAATCTATCGGGCTATAATCGACAAAAATGCCCGCATTGGCCGTAATGTGAAAATTGTCAATAAAGATCGCATCGAAGAGGCCAACCGAGAAGAGGAAGGCTTTTACATTCGCAGTGGCATTGTGGTCGTGCTCAAAAATGCAATGATTCCCAATGACATGATCATCTAGTCCAGATTGAGAATGTTCAGCTTTTTGTGTCAGTGGTCTCTAAAAGCATCGCCATCTTTACCTCTGGTGGACTACTGGGTTTGCTAACCTAGTCAGAATCATCTGTAAACCAGAATTCAGGAGCGATGAGCATGGCAAGTGCCATCAAAATAAAACCTAAGGATCGCGATGCCGTGATTCAAGCCTTGCAAGCTGGCGTTGTGCCTCGCAAGGGTCAATATTTGGTGCAAGTGGGTCGTGCTGAAGAGATTAAAGCCGTCCTGCGCGATATTGAACGGATTATTGAAGGTGGGGCAGCTATTCGATTTGTGATTGGTGAATATGGCTCGGGGAAAACGTTTTTTTTGAATTTGACTCGCACCATTGCCCTTGAGAAAAAATTGGTCACTGCCCATGCAGACCTGACTCCCGATCGTCGGCTATATGCCTCCGGTGGGCAAGCCCGCTGTCTCTATGCCGAATTGATGGCTAATCTGTCCACTCGTAGCAAACCCGATGGTGGTGCCTTGCCAAGCGTTGTGGAGCGGTTTGTGACATCGGCGATCGCGGCAGGGCGCGATCGCAAACTAAATCCAGAGGCTGTTATCCGTGAACGGTTAGCTCATCTGTCTGAATTTGTGGGGGGATATGACTTCGCCGAGGTAATCGCCAGTTACTGGCGGGGCCATGATCAAGGGGATGATCAACTAAAGGCCAATGCTGTGCGCTGGTTGCGGGGTGAATTTAGCACCAAGACAGAGGCCCGCAACGCTCTTGGGGTAAGAACTATCGTCGATGACACCAATATCTATGATCAGCTCAAATTATTTTCGCAACTGGTCACCTTAGCGGGTTATGACGGATTTTTAATTTGTTTGGATGAATTGGTCAATCTCTACAAATTAGCCAATACCCAAGCCGCACGGGCAATTATGAACAAATTTTGCATATTCTCAACGATTGCTTACAGGGTACAACGGGACATTTCGGCTTTCTGTTGGGGGGGACCCCAGATTTTTTGCAGGATCGGCGGCGAGGGCTCTATAGCTATCCGGCCTTACAGTCTCGCTTAGCAGAGAATAGCTTTGCCACCAATGGCCTGGTGGATTATAGCGGCCCAGTCTTGCGGCTGACTAACCTTAGTCCTGAGGATCTATACATTCTACTGGGTAAAATTCGACTGGTCTTTGCCGAGGGCAATCCCAAAAAAGTTCAACTCCCAGATCAAGGTATTCAAGCATTTATGGCCCATTGTTCGCAACATATTGGCGATGCTTATTTTCGGACACCCCGCAACACCATTAAAGCCTTTGTGGATTTACTGGCAGTGCTTGAGCAAAATCCTCAAGTGGCTTGGTCCGATCTGGTCAACAAGGTCAATCTGGACACTGATATCAATGGTCTGGGACCAGCCACCCCCAAGACCTCAGCGGCTAAAAACCATAGTGATGAACTGGCCTTATTCCAGCTCTAATCTTTGTGCCCTTAAGAGTTGGGCGAGGGCGATCGCATCGGCGACCGTTTTAATTTGGCCCTCAACTTGGGCCAAGGTTAACTGGGCCAACAACTGACCTATTTCTGGCCCTGGGGATAAATCCAGGGCGCGCATTAAGGCTCGACTGAGAGCAGTAACTGCGGATAAGCAATGGGGCTTTGAGGATTGAGAAAACTCTGCACCCAGGGAGCCAAACGGCCTAGCAAGTCTTGCAGGATCGAGTCAGTGGGGGATAGGTCTTCTGGGTGGAGGGGCAGATGCGTTGTGATCGCCCATAACACCAAGGCCGGAAAACCTGCACCCGCCCTTTGAAATAGCAAGTAGCGATCGCTCGCTGTGCAGAAGTCACGCGCTAGCAGGCCAGACCAGTCAGGCCAATTCCTTAAAAGGATTCCCACCATCTGAATTTCATTGCGACTATATTTAAGCCTCTTGAGGGTTGCTTCAGCATTCTGGGGGTTCTGACTCAGCAGTCCCAAGAGCTTGGTCATAGCAAGCAAAGTTCGCTGGCGGGCCTCCTTGCCCTGGGCTTGGTCTTTGAGAGGGTGCTGCAACTGCTTGGCCAACTGAGGCCATTGGCGAGTCAAGATGCCCATGCTCACCTCTAGCGCCCTTAAGAGGTTCAAACTGGCTGCTGTTGCATCTGGAAACCAAGATCCTAACAACCCCTCTTGATGCATCTGCTGCAGCCAAGTCGATGCCTCAGGATGGTTTAGTAAATCACTTAATTCGGCCCGAATTCGCTCAACTGCTACCCCCGCAAGGTCAGGCGCTAACCGTCTAATCGTACTTTGGGTTCTTGGTTCTAGGCAAAATCCCAACTGGGCCGCTTGTCGATAGGCTCGCAGTAAGCGCAGGGGATCTGCTTGCAGATTCTCAGCAGAAATCATCCGGACTAAGCCTTGTGCGAGATCTCCTTGGCCCTGAAGTGGATCACAGAGCCTTTGCTGGAAGGGGTGATAGGCGATCGCATTAATGGTAAAGTCGCGACGCCGTAAATCTGCCTCTAGACTGTCCCCCGCTTGCAGGGCAAAGTCAACCGTTACCTCCGGGAAAACAACCCGTGCGATTTGGCGCTGGGCATCTAAAAGCACAAAACCCGCTTGGCAAGCTTGGGCCACTTGAGCTGCTGTTTCTACGGCTGCCTCAGGCAGCACAAAATCTAAATCTAAATAGGCCCATTCTCGATTGATTAGGGCATCCCGGACACAGCCCCCCACCAGATAAGCCGTTCGAGGGATGCAACTGGAGGCAAAGGGCCAAGCATCGGGAGATAATTGGGCAAAAGAAGACATGTAATCATCAGACAAAAAAATGCCTGAGGTCTGAATATTCTAGAAGGCACTTTCTGATCGATTGAGAATGGGCAGGGAGAGACTCGAACTCTCATGACCGAAGTACGCCACATTTTGAGTGTGGTGCGTCTACCATTTCGCCACCCGCCCCCGGGCAAAGCTTCACCATTATACAAGAACAATTTAGCAAGTCTACTATTTTGTTCAATCAATTCGCAGACCAGCGAATAGGGTGCATAGGATAGCAGGGCATGTTTCACAACTGATTACGGGTTTAGTTGTTGTTTCCGCACTAACTCTTGCCAATATTCCACTCCCCTACTCGGACTAGTACATCTTGGCGTAAATCTATCTACTATATAGAGGTACAAGGTTCGAGACTTTAAAGCGATGTCACCCCTGATAGCAGCGCCCCTGAATCTGAGTGAGTCT
>JAAUUW010000175.1 GCA_012030735.1 Acaryochloridaceae cyanobacterium SU_2_1 | reverse complement strand
AAAGGTCGTGCCATCGATAAGGTCTTCATGAATCAAAATGGGATTTTCCATATCTTTATGATGCTCTATACGGCTTCCTTACAGTCTAATTCAGACTTGTGTGTACACCGTAGGCCCTAGCCTGATTGGAAATCATCAAAAATTGGGTGTACTAATCATAAAATCCCTTGGCTAGGAATAAGTGAGCCAAGGGAGCATCAGTGCTCGCTCACCCATGACCTACTCTCCACGAATCTTAGATTTACCGACCAGCGATCGCCCCCGCGAGCGCCTGATGGCTCAAGGATCCAGATATTTAACAGATGCCGAGCTGCTAGCCATTTTATTAGGCACGGGGCAAGGGCCGGGCAAGCTATCGGCCATTGGCCTTGGGCAATATCTCTTACAAAGCTTTGGGGCGAATCAGCAAAATCCATTGATGGTGTTGCGTGAGATCAATTTTGCTGAGCTGATCAAAATCTCAGGCATTGGTCCTGCCAAAGCAACTACTATTTTAGCGGCCATTGAGCTGGGCAAGCGCATCTGCCAATCTCGCCCCGCCGAAAGAACCATTATTGATGATCCTGCCCTTGCTGCTGCGGCCCTCGCCTCAGAATTAATGTGGCAATCTCAAGAACGATTTGCGGTGCTATTACTAGACGTTAAACATCGCTTATTAGGCACTCAAGTGATTAGCATTGGCACGGCTACAGAAACCCTGGCCCATCCTCGCGATATTTTTCGAGAGATCATTCGTCAAGGCGCTACCCGCGCCATCATTGCTCATAATCATCCCTCGGGCCAGCTTGATCCTAGCGCTGAGGATTTGGAGTTGACCCGTCAGCTGCTCTCAGGGGCTAATTTGCTAGGGATTCCCCTCCTCGATCATCTCATTTTGGGGAATGGCGATTTTACTAGCCTCAGGCAGACGACAGATTTATGGGAGAACTATCCCCAAGGGGATTAGTTAAGGCTCATCCCTGGAGAGATTTTGGGCTCAAGTTTGCTGTTAATTTCGAATTTGATCGACAGCAGAATTGAGCTGCCAAGGTAAGATATGATAGGTCAGGGTCACTACGGGACTTGTAGTGCTGGATTATTAATTGTTGAAGGATAAGACGCAGTGATTAGAGTAGCGATCAACGGGTTCGGGCGGATCGGCCGTAATTTTATGCGCTGTTGGCTGTTGCGGCCCACCAGCAATATCGAGATTGTGGCGTTAAACGATACTTCCGATCCGCAGACCAATGCTCATCTGTTGAGATATGACTCGATGCTGGGTCGGCTGGATGCTGACATTAGCGCCGTTGACAATACGATTGTAGCCAATGGCCATGTAATCAAATGTACTTCTGATCGCAACCCTTCAAACTTGCCATGGAAAGATTGGGATATTGATCTGATCATTGAATCGACGGGTGTGTTTGTCAGTAAGGAAGGGGCTGGCAAGCATATTGAAGCTGGAGCCAAGAAGGTCCTAATTACCGCACCAGGAAAAGGCGGCGTGGGCATGTATGTCATGGGGGTTAACCATGAGGACTATGACCCCAGCGAGGCGATCCTCAGTAATGCCAGTTGCACCACGAATTGCTTGGCTCCTGTGGTCAAAGTTCTGCACGAAAATTTTGGCATTATTTATGGCCTGATGACCACAACCCATAGCTATACAGGCGATCAACGTATTCTGGATGCGAGCCACCGCGACTTACGACGGGCCAGGGCGGCGGCTGTTAACATTGTGCCAACCTCAACGGGTGCAGCTAAGGCGGTGGGAACAGTGATTCCTGCGTTGCAAGGTAAGCTAAATGGGATTGCCCTACGGGTGCCGACGCCCAATGTCTCTGTCTGTGATTTTGTGGCTCAAACAGAAAAACCTGCGATCGCAGAGGCAGTGAATGATGCGCTCAGACAGGCTGCTCAAGGCCCCATGAAGGGAATTATTGAAGTCAATGACGAACCCTTAGTGTCTAGCGATTTTAAGGGGCATGATGCCTCCTCTATCGTCGATTCTTCTCTAACCATGGGATGGGCGGTCATCTGATTAAAGTGGTGGCCTGGTATGACAACGAATGGGGTTACAGCCAACGGGTCTTAGACTTGGCTGAATATGTAGCCCAGAAATGGTAAGAGGCTAATACCCTCTCACCCCCAAAGCCCTTAGAATTTACCTAAGTAACTGTCTTTTATCGACCTTTATCTCTGAGTTTTAGAGATAAAGGTCTGTTTTGTCAGTCTCTATATCAGCCTTCCCCATCAGTAAGCCAACTCCCTAGCCTAGCTGAGTGAGTTTGGCTGAGAGGTTTCCAACCAGTCATAAATTTGGCTAAGCTGATCTAGAGTAATCAAGCCATACTGCCAAAGAACCATGGGTAACGGGCCTGGATCTTGCTCAAGATGTCGCATTGCAAGACCGAGAGAATCTTTTGGTACAGCCAACTCTTCTGCTAAAAAAGTGAGCAGTTGTTGCTGATTAGCCGCTGGTGGATTTGGCGGTTGAGTAACCTGAGAAAAAAACATTGTTATCGAGTTTAAAAAACTGAGGCGCTCAAATAAAGATAAATGGGAAAGACTGATGATGCATGCGGCCCTAAAAATTCAAGGCCAAGCTGAAGGGGTATCGCAGACAAAAAAGCCTTGCTAGGCTCTTCCGACAGAGCCAAAAACATGGGCTAGTCAGGGATGCAGAACCCTAAGAACGCAGGAAAGGCTGCGGAGCCTTGAAGAATCTGGTTCAATCTATCAGACTCTTCAAGGTCGTTATTGGTGTCAAAGTATAACATGCTGATTCCATCGATTGGCAACTTTACCAAGTCTATTTATGAAAAGTCATCAAGAGTTGCCAGGTTATTAGTGGAGAGGCGGTTAGGGAAGGCAGCAAAACCATAGTGATTCTCTAGCTCTGGGTGGGAAAACTAAGCTCAGCGCCCTGCCTGGCATCATTTCTGAGTAGATGGGGTGGTTCTATACCTAGTAAGGGGGATAATCAATATGACGAGTGATTTGGCTAGACAGCTACGAGAAGGAACCCAGCACTCCCATTCCTTAGCTGAAAGTGTAGGATTTATCCGCTGTTTCCTCAAGGGCGCTTTAGATCAAGCCACCTACCAGCAGCTGATCGCTAATTTTTACTATATTTACACGGCATTGGAAACAGAAATGGCCCAGTTACAAGAGCATTCAGTTTTGGGTCAGATTTACTTTCCTGAGTTGCACCGCCAGCAAAGTTTAACCGAGGATTTAACCTATTTTTGTGGGTTCCAGTGGCCCCAATCCCTTCAGCCTTCTCCTGCAACAAATCTCTATGTGGAAAGAATTCAAACCCTTGCCATCTCCGATCCACTGCTGATGATTAGCCATGCCTATACCCGCTATCTAGGAGATTTGTCTGGGGGACAAATTCTCAAAACCATTGTCCAGGAAGGATTAAAGTTAAGAGATGGTCAAGGGACTGCCTTTTATGAGTTTATGGCAATTGCTGACCCCAAAGCCTTTAAGGTGAAATACCGACAAACCTTAAATCAACTCGCATCGATGGCCCACTGCACTGCGGATAGTCGCAGAAGCCAATCATGCCTTTAGCTTGAATATGCAACTGTTTCAAGAACTTGAAGGTAACTTAATTCAATCCCTTGGCAAGCTGCTCTTTAGTCGATTGACCCATCGTTCTTTAGGTAAAACCAATGCTTTGCCAGCCTAGAGCCCTTTGTTGTTGAGGGTCTGGGTTAATCGTTCCAAGGCTTCAATGAGCTGCTGATGCATGACCACAGTTGGATCATCGGTTGGGGTTGCCTCAGCTATTTCTTGTTGTCGTTGGGAACGTTTACGGGCTTTCTCAATGATCCGGATCATTATAAAGATAATGAAGGCAATGGCAACAAAGTTAAGGACGGCTGCTAGGAATAACCCATATTTAATGCCACCCAGGGCCAACCCTGACAACTCTTTCACGTTGGCTGCCTCTAGGGCAGGGTTGAGAAGTGCTGGGGTGATAATATCGGTAACAAAGGAATTAACAATATTGCCGAAGGCCCCGCCGATCACTACTGCTACAGCCAAATCTACAACATTGCCTTGGAGCAAGAAGTCTTGAAAATCCTTGAAGAACCGCCCTGCCTTGGTGTTATTACTTCTATGCGCCATATTTTTTGTCTCTCGATGTAACAATTGCCATTGATTGATATCAATGAATATTAGAGGATTTTAGCATTTCTTGATGATGCTACACCCAAATATAGCGCCTCAACGCATGCTCGCTTGTTTCCCTTTGCCCACCCACCCCTGCGATAGCATCCAAAATTGGTAAACCCACCCACCCCCTCTGAGCTAGAGTCTGCAGATCAGCTCTCATCAACCGATCAAACCTTTCACCATTTACCTGTGCTAAAGGCTGAGGTTTTGCAAGGATTAATGCTGCAAGAGCAGGGCTATTTTTTTAGATGCCACCCTAGGGGGGGGGTGGCCATAGCGAAGCAATTTTATCTTTATATCCCTCAGTGCAGGTGGTGGGTATTGATCGGGATCAACAAGCCTTGAGGGCGGCTCAGTTGCGTTTGGATGGCTATGGTGATCGGATGCAATTTTGGCAGGGTAACTTTGCTGACTATGATCCAGGCAGGATGTCTTTCGATGGCATTTTGGCTGATTTAGGGGTTAATTCTAATCAATTAGATCAGTGCGATCGCGGCTTTAGTTTCCGCCAAGAAGCCCCCTTAGATATGCGTATGGATCAACGTCAGACCTTAACAGCGGCCGAGATTATCAACAGCTATTCCGAAGCAGAGCTAGCCGATCTTTTTTATCAATATGGCGAAGAGCGATGCTCACGGCGGATTGCCCGTCGTATTTTAGCCAAGCGTCCGCTGCAAACGACCACTCAACTGGCACAGGTGGTCGCGGGGGCAATGCCTCAGCCAACAAAGGGCAAAAGAAAATGGCGACCGATCCATCCTGCTACTCGGGTTTTTCAAGCCTTGCGGATTGTAGTCAACCAAGAACTTCAGGCATTGAAAACCTTTTTAGAGACTGCACCAGCTTGGCTAAAACCAACGGGGCGAATTGTCGTAATCAGTTTTCATAGCTTAGAAGACCGCATTGTTAAACAGCAGTTTCGTCAACATCCTGATCTGCAGGTGATCACCAAGAAACCTATCCAGGCAACTCTCCTAGAAACCACGAGCAATCCAAGAGCACGATCTGCCAAGTTGCGGATCGCAGCTCGTCGTTCTGGCATTTCCCCTTCTAAGTGGGATGAACTTGCGTAATTCTGGCAGGCGGTCGTCGGGATTAGAACGGGCTGAACTGACAAGAGCTAGCGATTCAGGGTGAGTAGCTGAGTAAAAATACTTGATGCACCTTGGAATAGATTGTCCAGATATAAAAAAAAGATAAGTTAG
>JAAUUW010000174.1 GCA_012030735.1 Acaryochloridaceae cyanobacterium SU_2_1 | reverse complement strand
AGTCCGATGAAATTGGGGCGTTCCCCAATGAAGACAGTTGTTTGACCATTTTCTTCTTGGTCTTACAGCGTGACCATGCCAAGCATGACCGTCTCAAATCTGTGGCGAAAAAATAAGGACACTAACTGATTTTGGCCCAAACGGCCTGCAAGCAATACTTTGGGATGGGCTGTTATTTTAAGCTTTGGTTTCGATCTCTTTGATGTGGGGTAAGGCCTAGATAGCGATGATGCCGATCTTTTATGTTTGCTGATCAGCGACAGCACTCTGAAGTTGCCTCCAATTCCAGAGTGCTCTGGGTGGGGATCGGATATCAGTGCGGCGTTTCTGGTCAGTTACTGGCACAGGCCATCGAAGCAGTGTTTTTGGCCCATCACCTAGATTGGGGTGCGATCGCAGGGATTGCCACTCTAGACCGGAAGGCAGAGGACCCAGAGTTACTCCAACTCTGTCAAAGCCAAAAATGGCCCTTATGCCTGCTGAGTAGCACTGAATTGCAAGCTGTGCGGGTTCCCACTCCCTCTGTCGGGGTGGAGGTTGCGGTGGGTAGCCCTAGTGTCGCCGAAGCGGCAGCGCTCCAAGCAGCGTTCCAGAGAGATCAATCCCTGTCTTCTGTTCAGCCAACCTTAGTGGTCGCCAAACAAATTGTCCGTCCCTTCGGCCAGACTAAGGCCATCACAGTGGCTGTTGCCCAAGCTTAGCCACTGTGATGTCACCAAGCTTGTTAGGGGGCATTGATCCCTAGACCTCAGACAGAGAAAGCATACCCAAGGGTAGAGACTCCTGATAGCTTCTAACTCTGCTAGAGGGGTCAGAAAAATCTCTGGACCTGTACAATCAGAGGGCAGTGTGGGGAAACTAGTGGGCGAGCCGCGATCTCAATATGGTGGAGCAATACCAAACTCAGATTAAACAGCCAACTCCACTTAAAAAAACGCGTTAAGGGGTTATGTCTTCAGGGCATAAGGCCTTGGACGGTGGCAGTGTTAGCGATCGCAGGGTTAATTGCCACCCCGATTTTAGTGGTTTTGAGTAGCATCTTTGCCAATGAGGGCGAGGTTTGGCAGCATTTGACCGCGACAGTGTTGCCCAGTTATATCTTTAATTCCTTCGCCCTGATGGTAGGCGTTAGCCTTGGCGTCTTGGTTATTGGGGTGGGCACTGCTTGGCTGGTGAGCATGTGTCGGTTCCCAGGCCAATCAATCTTTGAATGGGCTTTGTTATTGCCCTTGGCGGCTCCCGCCTATTTATTGGCCTATACCTATACCGAAGTTCTCGATTATTTCGGTCCAGTGCAAACCAGCCTTCGCCATATCTTTGCTTGGGAGGGGGCTACAGATTACTGGTTTCCAGAGATTCGCTCCTTAGGGGGCGCGATCGCAATGCTCAGCCTCGTTCTCTATCCCTATGTTTACCTATTAGCTCGGGTGACCTTCCTTGAACAATCGACCATCACCTTAGAAGCTGGTCGTTCCTTGGGATGTAATCCCTGGCAAAGTTTTTTGCGAGTGGCCTTACCCCTAGGGCGGCCTGCAATTATGGCAGGGTTATCCTTAGCCTTAATGGAAACCCTCAATGATTTTGGCACAGTGGAATACTTTGGGGTACCCACCTTTACCACAGGAATTTATCGCACCTGGTTTGGTGGTGGCGAGCAACGCGCTGCATCTCAGCTAGCGGCAGTGCTGATGATGTTTATCTTAGGGTTGATCCTGATCGAGGGCTGGTCGCGACGCCAAGCCCGCTATTATCAGACTTCTAACCGTTTTCAGCGCCCTGCTGCTTACCGACTGCAGGGCATTCGAGCTTACTTGGCGATGCTGAGCTGCTTGCTGCCCATTATCTTGGGGTTGCTGATTCCCGGAGGGCTCCTGTTGCAGATGACCATTACCCATGCAGCAGAAACCTTAGATCAAAGCTTTCAGACCCTAGCCTTAAACAGTTTGCTCCTGGCAGTGATGACGGCTGGGATCGCTGTGGTGATTTCCTTGATTTTGGCCTATGGACTGCGTTTTCAAGGCAATCGACTGATGCGTTTAGGAGTCCAGATCACGGCGATGGGCTATGCCATTCCCGGTTCGGTGATTGCGGTTTGGCATTTTAATCGCCGGTTGCCCAGTTTGATCATGCGATCGCACCGCTATGGCATCTATATTTCAGCATTCCTCTGGCCCCGTCCTCAACAACACCGTAGCAGCTTTAATCCTGGCCTACCTCGTCCGGTTTTTGGCCGTATCCATCCAGAGTCTAGAATCTGGTTTGGCAAAAATTCGCCCCAGTTATGACGATGCCGCCCATAGTCTTGGCCATACAGCCAGCAGCACCTTGACCCACATCCATGCTCCCCTATTGCGAGGGAGTCTACTCACGGCTGTGATGCTCGTTTTTGTAGATGTCATGAAGGAATTGCCGGCCACAATTGTCATGCAACCCTTTAATTTTGATACCTTAGCCCTACGTGTCTACCGCTATGCTTCCGATGAGCGTCTGATCGAAGCCTCTGCTCCTGCCTTAGCCATTGTGCTTGTCGGCTTACTGCCCGTAATCCTCTTAAGTTGGCAAATCGCCCATGCGGGTGTCCGTTCACCCGAAGATCCTGCATCCTAGATCGGTGATCAGACTAGTCGAGGATTGGTTCTAGGGGATCAGCGCCATAGAGATCATCGGCCCGCATCCTTAGGCAACAGGGGCTTTCAGATATTGATGATAAAGCTGACTCAACTGCTGGGCAACGCCCTCCCAACTGAAGGTTGTCTCCACTCGTTGACGGGCAGCTTGGCCCCAGCATTCCTTGAGTGCAGGATCAGCTAAGAGGCGATCAATGGCCTGGGCAAACTCTTTTTCCTGCTGAGGCGGCACTAATAATCCTGTCTCTTCGGGTAGGACGGTAAACTGCAAGCCTCCGACATCGCTAGCCACTACAGGGGTGCGACTGGCCATCGCTTCGATGGCCACTAGACCAAAGGGTTCATAATGGCTGGGCACCACTGAGACATCAGCTGCTGCGTAGTAGAGGGACAAGTCTTCATTGCTGATTCGCCCTGGGAAGAGCGTCTTAGCCTCTAAACCTAGGGATTGGGCAAGGCTTTGGATGCGATCACGCTCAAGACCATCCTTGGTGCCGGGCCGACTGCCCCCCCTATAATGAGCTTCAGATCGGGATCGGATCGAAACTGAGAAAGGGCCATAGCCCTCACTAAGGTCTCAATGCCCTTTCGGGGATCGAAACGACCAATATAAAAGACAATATGGCTTTCTGGGGCAATACCGAGGCGTTTGCGGGCTTCAACCCTCGAGATTGCACCAAAACGCTCAATGTCAGTTCCACAGGGGATGATTTTGATATTTCCTAGGGTCGAGAGATGCGATCGCATATGAGCCTGCTCTTGGGGACTGGTGGCCACCACACAGTCAACTGTTTCCAGACAGGTTTTCTCCACCGCCAGACGAGTACTACCAATCTCAGGGATATTGGGCACATTCTCAAACTTGATTGCCCCCAAGGAATGATAGGTATGAATTTGTGCGAGAGATTGATGTTTCTTGAGGGTCATCCCCACCCAACTGGAAAGCCAATAGTTCGTATGGACTATGGCATATTGGATTTGTTCCTGCTTTTGAAAGGCCAAGAACTGCTCCACGAACTCGGGTAAATAGCCAAATAGTTGGTCCCGATGCACAAACTCTGTGGGGCCAGCGGTCAAACGTAATGTTCGGCAACCCGGTAAATGCTCAACAATATCAAGTTGTTGAGCATTTGCTTTACGGGTAAACATATCTACTTGCCAGCCGAGCCGAGCCAGCGCCTCGCCGACCTGACAAACATAGACATTCTGACCACCCGCTTCCTCTGCCCCAATTTCTATGGCTGGGTCACCATGCACAGAAATAAGTGCCAGTCTGGGTTGATTGGAATCCATGGAATCTATACTTTGCTAATGCTGGTACAGCTGAATAGGTATCTAGACAGTTATTGGTTAAGAATACAGACAAAGGGACCAACATCAACAAATAGATTTTATCCAAATATTTGCACTATGCCTATAATTTTCAACCGAAAATTAAGTTCAGTTATTGGCCTTGGGGCATAGAGAGGGAGCTGATCGAGAGGGCTCTAATTGTATACATTTCCCCATCTATCGCTTCCCTCTCCTTCCCTTGCGAAATATCCACAGTTACTAGTCATCGAAACAATCTGGCAGACCAGCTCCCGATTCCCTTTGCTCTGGTCCTAGAGACAGATCCCAGATCACAATCCAAGGATCAGCCACCTCAGCCACCCAGCCCTGCTTGAGGGGATCAGTGCGCGATCGCCCTGGCGCTGTGATTAAAGCAGTGACTTTCTGCGTCTGGATATAGCTCGGCATCCTGTCAATGGTCCTCCGCAGAAATTCACGAATGGCCCGACGCTGCAAAGCCAAGGGGGCAGCTTGCAAACATTGCCGATTAATCTGAGCCAAAATCCGATCGGCGGGAAGATGAGCAATGGAGGGGGCCAAGGAGGGGATTGCCTTAGCGAGCAAAGACTCTGTTTCTTGCTGTAAAAAAGCCGCTTCTGCTGAAAGCATCTCGGCGGTATGGGCTAAGGTCAACTCAACCTGAGGGTTGAAGTGACTGGCTAAATATGGCAATACAATCTGACGCAGCCGATTGCGTCGATAGCCTAGATCTTGATTCATGGCATCTTGCCAAACGGGTAATTCCCGCTCTTGGCAAAAGGCTCCGGTTTGAGAGCGACTGATCTCTAAGAGGGGGCGCACCAATTGAATGGTGTCTGTCAAGGGGCGTTGCCAGCTCAAGGCTTGTAATCCATCTATACCAGAGCCACGCAGCAGATTATAGAGCAGCGTTTCGGCGCGATCGCTAGCGGTATGCGCTGTCACCACATAGGCATAGCCCTGTTGCTTGGCGATCTCTGTCAACATCTGGTAACGCCAGGTTCGGCCCTCTGCCTCTCCCTTGAGGGGCAAGGATGCCCGTCGCAAATAACAGGGTAATTGGTACTGTGTCGCAAGCTGGAGCACGTGATCGGCATTGGCCTGACTATCCAAGGGCCAACGATGGTCACCATGGGCAAGGGCGAGCTGCCATCCCCATTTAGGCTGCAAATCTACTAGCAATTGCAACAAACATAATGAGTCTTGGCCCCCAGAAATAGCCAACAATATTCGTCCCTGGGGCGGCAAAAGATGTGTTTGTCGTAAGCGGCGATGAAGTTCAGCCTGGAGCGTTGTCCATGGGATAGCATTGCTCACAAAATTGGTAACCTTTCAGGGGGTCTAATATAGAGAATTGAGAAAACTGCGAGGTACTGCTAGGCTAACAGGATGGGAAAGAGAGTACCAAACTCAATCACCGAAATCAGCCAAGCAGATTGGGAAAAGACCCC
>JAAUUW010000173.1 GCA_012030735.1 Acaryochloridaceae cyanobacterium SU_2_1 | reverse complement strand
CGCGATCCAGGATTAAAGTGCCTGCTTGCAAATCAACATTGCCCCCTAGGCCCGCTCCCTGGCTATTGACTGAAATCTTGGCTCCATCACGAATGGTAACGACTTGCGGGTCAATGCTGATGCTGCCCCCCATTACCTGTAGAAGCCGGGGTTGTATTGGCAAACAACCCGCTACTAGAGCCAATTTCATTGAAGATTGCAATTCGCTGACTTGCTCGTTCTGGCGTTTGGCCATCAAAAACGATAAGTCCATTTCTTAACAAGTCAAGTCGATTGCTAAGTTTGGGAGCCGTGCCAGAAATTAGAATACTGTCAGCCACATTCAGAGTAATATTACCTGCGCTTCCAGAATCAGCTGCAGTAGTGAGAATTTGTCCGCCACTGAGAGCCTTGAAGGTTGTTGCATTAATGCTAATGCTACCCCCTTTACTTGCATTGAAGATTTGGGCGCTAATAATTGCCCCCTTAGATAGACTCAGGTCTTGGGTCGTGACGTTGATATTTCCTGCCGAGCCAACGGTCGAATCCGAAAAGGCAAATACACCGCTAGATAATCCTGTAACATCGGAAAAACCAGAAATATCAACAAAATCAGTAGTATTAATGGTGATGTTGCCTCCTACCGCCCGACCAGAAAAATCAAGAGGATCCCCATCAGGTCCAACAGGTCTAACAGTAAAAGTATCGATTTGACCACCATCACTTAGGGAAAGCGATTTCGCCTTGATTGTAAGCTCACCTGGCAAACGCTTATTTGGATTATCTAGCGCTCCTTCTACTATGGTGGTACCGATTCGGCTGTCGGAGGTCACCACAACATCACCAGTCGTCGTCACAAATACGTCACCAGCCTTACCCTCCCCAAAGGAAGCTGAAGAGATTGCCGCAAGATTCTGCAAGTAGAGATCTTTTGCTGTGATGGCGATATCCCCCACATCCCCTTTCGACTCCGAATTATTAAGAATCACACTTCCAGATTCCAAAGAGATGGTATCGGCCACTTCAATCATGATGTTGCCAGCATTGCCATCTCCCTTAGTATCGACAGTAATAAAGCTAGATGCTTGAAAAAACTGAGCAAGTCTCTCACTACCGCCATTCAAAAAATCTTCTGATGTCAGATTAATATCTCCACCCTTTAAGGCAAGGTTTTTAGCGCTAATCCGGATATTGCCACCATCACCAGTACCCTTCTCATCAACTCGGTTTAAAACCACCCCTTCTGTAAGCGAAAGTGACCCTGTGGCCTTGAGCGTAATATCTCCTGCCTGGCTACTACGCGATCCGATGCCAGGACCAATGCCAGCAGAAATTCTGCTTTTGTTTATGGTTATGTCTTTTGCATGGATTGCTATGTCGCCATCACCACCTGAAACAACATTTATCTGAGCGCCGTCAGTGATTAACACATCTGCTCGATCTGTACCATCCGAAAAATCCAAGCTCAAATTATTGCCATCAACGCTCAGATTTACAGATCCTGGCTCAGATAATCCTCCCAACTCAATTCGACCGCCAAGGGCATTTAATCCGCCAAGGGCATTTAATCCACCCCCATCCAAACTGATATCTCCACCAATAAATAGCAAGCTTTTACCATCAGGGACCCTTAGACCAAATATCTTTTTACCGCTTGAATCTAATCCTGCGGCAGTCCTTGAATTAACTTCGATGGGTTGACCAGGCTGATTGAATAAAAAAGCTGACGGATTAACGGTCAGCAACGGAATTTCCGAGGCCGAAGTATCCAAAAATCCCTGATTGCCAAATTGAACTCCATGAGCAGTTGTAGCCACAAAGGAGCCCTTCACATCTAAACTTGAATTTTTACCGAAAATAATTCCATTAGGGTTAATCAAAAACAGATTGGCGCTTCCTCCAGAAACGCCTAGTTTCCCAAAAATATTCGATGGGTTATTTCCTGTGACCCGACTTAAAATATTGACCACGCCAGGATCATTAAAGAAGACGGTTGCTCCTTCATTAATATTAAATTCTGAAAAACTGTGAAAAAGATTATTCCCCTGTTGCAGTCCACCTCTAATTGTGCAATTGCTGGCACATAAACCTGTTGTGATGGTCGGGGTAGTGCCATCAGTCTGAACTTGAGCATGACTAACAATTGTCATGCTCAAAAATTGAAGGATGCTAACAAAACAAACTTTATACAATCTCTGTTTCATAAGGTGCAACTCAATCCTGCTACTAACAGGATTGTCCGAGAGAGACTGACTGCCCCCTTCGTTGCCTCTTTGAACAGCTATGGAGAACCCATTCTGGGCCAAATGCCTGCTAAGTAGGGAGAAGGCTGATGACTGTTGACGCAACAAGCCTTTAAGCCTGTCTTCACTTTCGGAGATTTCTATGCTTAAGGGTCTGGGCATAAGGGATCGACAAGCATCAATTATCAACCCCCATAATACAGGTCACACAGATGCTGAATTGGTATGACTGACCTAATATTGATCAATCTTTGAAAAGCCAATGTAAATCTAGGACTACCGATTGACTCCAATGCTTTTGCATTTACAATTGCTGGTCTAGAGCCAATTACCCACCAATACAAAAGCCGCCCAATGGGCCGGATGACGGTAATCAGGATGGGTCATTAGATCTCGTTGCGCTTGGCGTAATGCTTGGGCCTTAGTCAAGTGCTGTTTTGCCAAATGCTGATAAAAATGACTAATCAAGGCGCTACTCGACTCATCATCAATTTGCCACAAAGAGGCCAGGGTACTTCTGGCTCCAGCTTGCACAGAGACACCCGCCAAGCCCAAGGCGGCCCGCTGATCTCCAGCAGCCGTCTGGCAGGCACTCAGAACGAGCAGCTCAATAGGTTGCTGGCGAGCCTGTTCGCTGCGGCGCAATAAATCATTGAGTTGATAGGCATTAATCGGTTGATCCCAGGCTAAAACAAAGGTCTCTTCAGCGTTAGAGCTAAATTGACCATGAGTGGCTAAATGCACAATGGGGAAGTTAGAGTTTCTCACCTGAGACTCCAGAGCATCCTTCGTGAATTTTTGATTGAGCAAGACGGTGCTAGTGGATTGGCTTTGAATGGCTGCTAGTTCTCGCGGCACATTAGCCAAGGCCGGAAAGCCCAAACGCGCTTCACTTACTCCCGCTGCAATAATCTCTAGTTTGCGCCCTTGGAGGGGCTGTGTTTTGATCAGTTTCATGCCCGGTGCTAGAGCTAGGGCATATTGCTCAATTAAATATTTTTGGCCGTCGTAGAGCGCTGCGATGGGAATATTCCGGAGGGGGCCATCCAAGACAAATACCAGGGTATCTGCTTGCTGTAGTGATTTCAAAGAGGGCTCAATCAGCCATTGATAAAAGGTCTTACCCAAAGCTTTGCCTAAAGGGTCGGTGTAGGGCCGTTCAATGAGTTGACGAAAGTTGCTGACGGCGGCTTCGATCTCTTTTTCACCAATGGGGATGGTGTAATGGTGGATGGGTTTTCCTTGGGGTAAGCTGACAATCACTTCCATGCGATCGCGCAGCAAAATTGGATAGATAATCGCCGCTGAGCCTTGATCGATCTGATCAATACTCACCACTTGTCCATCCAAGCAGGCCGACCGAAAAAAATCATCCAGTTCAGTCAGTTGCAGGGCTTCAATGACTTCCCTGGCTTGCTTAAGATTTGCTTGGCTAGGGCTAAAGCCCGCCTGATCCTCCAGCAATAGATCCACCAGTTGGCGATAGACGGGCTCTACGCTCTCCCGAAAGGAAAATTGGGCTTCAGAATGGGTAGCCACTAGATCTTTACGCAGATACTCTAAGGTCTTGAAGGCATCTTGATAGGCAGATCTTGCGTCCGTAATATTGCCCTTCGCCTTCAGAATGCGTCCCAGTTGCCATTGCCAACGATAGCTAATCTCAGGGGCATTATGCCTTTGCGCGATCACCAAAGCTTGCTCCGTCAGTTTTTGGGCCTCAGACCATTGCTGGGTTTGTTCGTAGATCGATCCTAAGGTACCTAAGGTATAAGCAATCGCCTGCTGGTCTTGGAGTTGACGAGCTTGTTGCAAAGCAGTGGCTGAAATTTGGGCTATTTTGGTCAGGGTTGGGCCAGCCTGCTGTGCTTCCTGCTGTGAACCTTGATGCAGCTTCATCAAGGTTTGGATGAAATTAACTTGGCTATAGATCTGCGTCCGACTGAGGGGCTGGGTAGCCAGTTGATTGTACAGGTCGGGCCATAATTGCTGGGCGGGTTGCCAATTTTTCTGATCCACCCAGACACCAAATTGATTGAGTTGGGCTTGGAGTTGGGTTGCTAACAGGGTTGATTGAGCAGCCTGTTGATAAAATGCCAAGGCTTCTGGATATCGTTGCTGAGTCCGGGCCAGATTGCCCAGGCTGAGTTGGGTAACCCGCATAGCCTGAGGAGAGGCCAAGGTCTTGGCGGCCTCTAAACTGAGGGCTAAAGTATCTTCTGCCTCCTTAAAATCGCCCGTTAGCCGCAATACATTCCCTAAACTCCGTAAGCCCGTAGCGCGAAGTTCAGGGTCGGGGTGCTGCTTTAACTGCGCTTTAACCTGGGCCAAGGTGCGACGAGCTTGTAAATTAAATCCCAACATCTGCTGAGCTTGGGCCTGGTTAATGAGGCTGCCGATATGGCCCGTCTCGTCTCCTGCTTGGGTATAGGCGGTGGCTGCGGTTTGCCAACTTGCAATCGCATTTTCTAGCTCTCCCTTCGCCAGTAGCAAACTGCCTTGAGCATTATGAGCTTGAGCCAAAATCGGCAATTGATCGCGACCAGAGGTTGCTGCCAATAATTGCAGGCTCTGGGTAATATTTTGCTGAGCCGCCTCCCATTCACCTAGCTCCTGCTGAGCGAGGGTGAGATGGTTGAGGGCAATGGCCTGATTCAAGGGCGCTCCTTGGCGCTGATAAAGCTCTACTGCCTGCTGCCAAGTCATCACTGCTGCCGTAAATTGGCCTGATTCATAGAGCGCTTTGCCCTGTTGGAGTAATTCTTCAGCTGCTGGGGCAGATTTTGCGATCGCCCCTACTAGTGGATCTCCCAGTGAGGACTCTCCCAGCGAGAGATCTCCTCCTGAGAGATCTAGGTCTAAGGCCAGACGGTCAGAAGGCTTTGGTAACTGCTCCTCAGGCTGAACGAGGGGCCTGAGGGCGCTGTTGCCCACGCCAATTCCGAGCCACAGCACACAACAGGCTGTACAAAGGGCATATCCCACAAACCGCCAAATAGCAGGGAGTGAACGCAACCTTTTTTTGGCCATGGGCTTATCCCCTTCTCTACACAGCAGATCTTGATCCTTAGTCTCAACCAGAGGCGCTGCCCTAGCAAGCTGCCGACGGCTGCCAGGGATGATAAGCAGTCTGCTCAGGAGCTTGAGCGCTCAGGTAAATGCGCCCTTCAGGGTCTTGAGTCCAACCCTTTGCTTCA
>JAAUUW010000172.1 GCA_012030735.1 Acaryochloridaceae cyanobacterium SU_2_1 | reverse complement strand
TTTCTCTAAATCTGCTTTCTCAGACTCACTCAGATTCAGGGGCGCTGCTATCAGGGGTGACATCGCTTTAAAGTCTCGAACCTTGTACCTCTATATAGTAGATAGATTTACGCCAAGATGTACTAGTGCGATTCTAAGGGTTGATACTGACCACCCAAGGCTTCCACAATCGTTCGTGTATTGACCACCAGCATCTTGATATAACTGTCTGCTTCACTACCTGATGCACCGATGGAGTCGGAATAGAGCTTTTGAGGGGCTAGCTGTACTTGGGCCTCTTGGGCCACCGTCGTAATCAGGGCAGGGTTAATGGTAGTTTCAGCGAAGATGGCGGGCACCTTAGCTTGGCGAATGGCATTGGCTAATCGGTTAACCGTTTGGGCGCTCGGCTGCTCTTCGGTGCTAATCCCAATCAGGGTGCCCGTTACCTTCAAGCCATAGGCGCGCGCATAGTATTGAAACGCATCATGGGTGGTGACTAACTGTCGTTGCTGGGCAGGAATTGTTTGAGTTGGACTAGAATCCAACGATCAAGAGTTTGCAGCTTTTGCGTATACTGGGCCGCATTTGTAGTAAATTCTTCGCGATCTTCCGGCGAGAGAGCAATCAGTTGATCCCGAATGGCGTTGACCATCTGAATGGCCTGCTCGGCATCGCCCCAAACATGGGGGTCCGGTTCGCGCTTGCCCTTGTAATCATAGTCCAGGGGTCTGATGACTTCCCCCACCGCAAAGGTTTTTCTATCTCTAGCTGCGGATTGAATGAGTTTAATCAGTCCAGGCTCAAGGTTATAGCCGTTATAGAGAATTAGATCTGCCTGTTCTATTTGTAAAGTATCCCTGGGCACAGGTTCATAGACATGGGGATCGGCACCGGGTTGAAGAAGGCCCACCAACTCAATTTCATCACCAGCCACAGCCGCCGTCCAGTCCTTGAGAATCGTACTTGTGGCCACCACCTTAGGCTTATCTGGGGCGGCAGAACCATCTCGGTCGGGGTGCTGGGCGTTACAACCAGAGAGCCAGAGACCAAAGAATAGACCACCACAGATAATCGTCCAACCTGGAAAACCTTGCCGGAAAGATTGCCCTTTTGTCACACTCATAGAGAATTTTCATATTGTTTTCACTTTTTGATGGTACAGTATTTTCATAATCATTTCATTTTTATTTCACCTCTCCCGGTTAGGTTGATTCCTAAATAGCTGAGGTGCAACTTACTCGCCAACCACTCACCTCTGGGAGAGCTTAATTGATGAATAGTGCTAGTCATCTTGCCGTAGACCATTTAGGGGTTCAGTACCGAATGGTCAAAGCGCTTTCGGATGTAACCTGCTCGATTAGTGCAGGTCGTTTGACCGGGATTATTGGTCCTAATGGCGCCGGTAAAAGTACCTTACTTAAAGCAATGTTGGGCTTGGTTTTGCCCAGTAGTGGTCAGGTGATTTGGGGTGAACGGCCCCTGCACCAGCAGTTGGATCGGGTGGCTTATATTCCGCAGCGATCGCAAATTGATTGGACCTACCCCGCCACCGTTTGGGATGTAGTGCTCATGGGTCGTATTCGCAAAACAGGCTGGTTAAAACGCTATTCCACTGTCTCTCGACGGCTGGCAGTAGCAGCCCTAGAGCGAGTAGGGATTCTAGAATTGCGAGATCGCCCCATTGGTCAACTCTCCGGTGGCCAACAACAACGGGTATTTTTGGCAAAGGCCCTCACCGAAGAAGCAGAAATTTTTTGCTTAGATGAACCCTTAGCTGGCATTGACAAAAAAACTGAAGCAATTGTCTTTGATATTTTGCACGAACTAGCGGCCACAGGCCATACCGTTCTGGTCGTCCATCACGATTTAGGCCAAGCCATTACCAATTTTGATGATTTAATTTTGCTCAACCAAGAGCTAATTGCCTATGGTACCCGAGCCGACGTGTTGACCAGCAGCAACATTCAACGGGCCTTTGGTGGCCATGTACCCTTTTTCGATAGCAAGGCCGCCTAAGCTGATGTGGAATCTTCTAGCCGAGCCACTGCAAGCTAGTTTCATGCAGAGATCTCTGCTGACGGCAGTATTAGTAGGCATCGTTTGTGCCACAGTAGGCTGCTATTTAATGGTGCAGCGGTTAGCCCTCCTTGGAGATGCCATTAGCCATTCTGTCTTACCAGGGCTGGTGATTGCCTACATTATTGGGGTAGATATTTTTCTGGGTGCCTTTATTGCAGGCATTCTCAGTACAGTGGTGATCGCTTGGATTCATACCCAAACCCAGATCAAAGAAGATGCAGCGATGGGCATTGTTTTCTCAGCCTTCTTTGCCTTGGGCATTACCTTAATTACCATTGTCCAGAAGGACAATAAAATTGATCTCAACCATTTTCTATTTGGCAATATTCTCAGTGTTACATCCAGGGAAGTGCTTAACACCTTGGGAATTACACTCCTAGTGTTGGTGGTCATTCTGCTCTTGTATAAAGAGCTGATGCTCTACACGTTTGATCCAATCGGTGCCCAGGCAGCGGGTTTGCCCACCAATCTTCTTAATTTTGGTCTGATGGTTCTCATTGCGCTGACAATCGTAGCCAGCCTCAAGGCCGTGGGGGTAATCCTAGTACTGGCGATGCTGATCACACCAGGGGCCACTGCTTATTTGTTGGTCTATCGTCTGCACCGAATGATGATATTGGGGGCCATGATTGGCGTGCTATCAAGCATTACAGGCATGTATCTGAGCTATTACTACAACTTGCCCTCTGGCCCAGCAATTGTCTTAGTGGCATTTATATTTTTTTTAGCCGCTCTCCTCTTTAGCCCCAGCCAAGGTATCCTCACCCGGTCGCTTCATCAAGCTTCCTAACCCTTAATCTAAGATACCTGCTTCTAGACCTCTGTGATCTAGATCTAGGCAGAGCTGTGATCTAGATTTTGCTATATTGAGATCGAATATGATACACCTGAAATATAGTATTTCGGCTTAGTGAGGCTAAGAGATGATCAAGCAGCGGCAAATTAACACCTTACTAGCGACAGCTGTAGTAACGAGTGTAAGCTTGGCAGTGAGCCAACTCTCTGCGAGTGCTGACCAACCAAAATTTAGCTGTGGCCAGAGTGGCGGTGCTCCTGCGACTGTGGCTCTGACCCAGCGCGGAATTGTACCAGTGATTCGTTGGTCCTCTGGCTATTTCACTGAGGCTGGATTTTCGCCCGAGGTACGCTGCCAGATGGTCTCTGAACGGTTTGAGACCTTTTACAAGAATGGCACCCTAGACTTCCTGACCACAGGTAAAATGAATGGTCAAAAGGTTGTTTGTGTCGCCGCCAACAAGGGGGGTGGCTGTCTTCCTGAGGGATTATTATTCACCCTAAAGACAGAGAGCGATCCTGGACAAACCCTCAAGGACTTACTGGGCGTTAAATCAGGCGCCAGTGGTCCCCTCAACGAATCTTCTGCACCGCGAGTCTATATTGACATGGAGGAGTTCTTAAAAAAACGCTCCCGTAGACAAGTTGGCGGATAAACCCCAAGCAAATAATCTTACTAGCTCCCCATCGCAACCTCCTGCTGTCGGCCTTTGGTAAGGATTCTCTAGTTCGGGTCAACTGTTTTGATAATTTGGAGCTTGCCGACTGCCCTTTGCCTCGCAAGTGCAGCAAGTTTACCAATAGCAGCACCTACTCGACCGATGATTCAAGCTTGTATTCCTGGGTCAATCCCTGTACTCAGGACAGCTTCGAATCTGGGCAAAATACCCCTAGAGGAGTTGGGTAGCCTGGAGCAAAGCGCTCTGCAAAACTATGCTCAAGCGATTACCGTGCGAGTGTTAGTGAAGGGTCATTGGGGATCGGGGTTCCTCATCCATCGCCAAAGGCCATCTATACACTTTGCTCACCAATGAGCATGTGGTGTCGGGGGGCCGCCAGTTCGAAGTAGAAACACCTGATGGCAAACGACATACAGCTTGGCTGCCTCAGGATGTGCAGTTTGGTAACTATGACCTAGCGCTATTGCAATTTGAAAGTCCTGATCTTACCTATGCCATTGCTAAACTAGCGCCTTCCCTGGCTCTACCCGTAGGCACACCAGTGTTTGCAGCCGGTTTTCCCATTGATCAAGCCTTAAGAAGGGCAACAACAGCATCTCCAAGTCAAGGCCAGCTATCTTCTCATCCCCAGCCAAATATCCCGACGTTAGCCTTTACTGCGGGTCGGATATCGGTCATTCCTTCGAAGGCTTTGGAGAGGGGCTATCAATTTGGTTATTCTAACCGGGTGGAAAAGGGGATGAGTGGTGGGCCTGTATTGAATCTTAAGGGTGAAGTAATTGCTGTAAATGGGATGCATGCTTATCCCCTCTGGGGAGATCCTTATGTTTTTGTGGATGGATCTAAACCCCCGCAAGCTGTGCATGAGATTATGGTTGCCTCTAGCTTTGCGATTCCTATGGAAGTTGTTTTAAGGTTAGCTCCCCCTGCACTGAACTTAAGGTTATAGGTTTTGGGTTGCATTAGCTCTATAGGTGGCCTTTGCTTTAATGAGAATGGCGGGTCAGGGTTGCTTCTAGGGTGTTGATCAATAGTGATCGCTCATCATGCCACTAGAAAGACGATAGCAATCATCAGCAATGTGTTGGATCGTTTCAAAGCCACTGCGGCGATCGCGATCGCCTAGCACCCAAAACCGCTGCACAATAGATTTCGGGCCAATCCAACCCTCCCCTTCCACTTGTCCCAATTGACTATGCTTGAGGACAAAGGAATATTTTGGGACTGATCGGCTAATCGACCTCGATATTGCAGGGTAATCACAGGCATCCCTTGTCGGGCCTGATCTGAGTCCTCAGGAAAGAGAAGTTGGGTAGCCATGGTAAACCAACTCTCACAACTCCAAGCAACTAGGGTTTTGCCATGAATGGCAATAGGGCTATGATCTCGATCCATCCAAGTGCCTTGAAAGGTCCAGCGACCTGGATCCATCAAAAAGGTATGCGTCACTGTTGATAGTTGTCCTGCTGGGGCTAAGGATTACCTATTGCTAAGATGCCCCACTAGAGTCTAAAGCAGATCAAGTTAGATGCCAGTCCCCCAGAAGCACTGTCTGGCGGGCACCTGTGACGGCAGGTAGGTTGCCAGGGATGCGATGGTGTCGCCAATAGGCAAGTACAGCAAAGGCGATCGCTTCCTTAGCATCGGCACTGAGGCCCAGTTGATCCGTGGTCAAAAGACCCGTATCGCCCAACCGTTGTTGCAGGCATTGGCGCAAATAAGGATTACGGCTACCTCCACCGCATAGCACCACTTGATGAGGGCGTTGAGGTAAAAACTGGTCATAGTTGTAGACAATGGTGGCTGCTGTAAAATCTGTCAGGGTTGCCAAGATATCGGCAATGCTGAGTTGATAAGAACTGGCTGTTTCGAGACAATGCTGCAGGTAGGCTGG